>NZ_BADL01000561.1 GCF_000333615.1 Ideonella sp. B508-1
CTCGCGCTTGGGAATGCGCCTCTTCGTCCTGCGAGGAATGTTCAGGCCCAACTCGCAGTACACCCGCCAGACCCGCTTGTGGTTCCAGGGCCGGCCATCCAGGCGCAGCCGGTCGAAGCACTTCCAGAACCCCCAGCGGCCATTGCGCTCGACGACGCCGCTGAGCGCGTCGATGACCTCGGCATCCTTCTCCTGCGGCAGCGGCGGCACCTTGTAGTACGCCGCCCGCGACAAGCCTGTGGCTCTACATGCTCGCTGAACCGACAAGCGGTGCTCGGTCACCATGACCGCCACCACCTGCCGCTTCGCGGACGGCGTCAGAATTTTTTTGTCAGCACGTCCTTGATCGCTGCGTTCTCCAGCGCCAGGTCGGCATACATGCGCTTGAGCCGCGCGTTCTCCGCCTCCAGCTCGCGCATGCGCGTCAGGTCGGACACCGTCGCACCTGCGTACTTGCTCTTCCAGGCGTAGTACGTCGGCGAGCTGATCCCGTGCTTGCGGCAGATCTCCGCCACCGGCACGCCTGCCTCACCTTCCTTGAGGATCGCCACGATCTGGCTCTCCGTGAATTTGCTCTTCCTCATCGGCCTGTTCCTTCCGGGGTTGGGCCGCATTCTCTGGTTTCAGCTGTCTACTTGGTGGGGGAGCTTACGGCATCAATGCAAGCGATGTCGCGCGTCCACTTCACGTTCGGAGCCGCCGCCGTGAAGTCCCGCTGCAGCAGGTTCCGTCTACGGGCTACCCTTCGTACCCCCTTCCAACATCACTTCCACGAACCTCGCCTCAAACTGCGCAGCGGGGGCTGCCCGTCGGCCCAAACATCCCCGAGCATGAACAGCGCCATCTCCACTTCGGCCGCGTCCAGTCGAACAGCGCGGGCGACGCTGGAAAGCACGGCCAGATAGTCCAAGTAAGCACGAGCGGTTCTGGTGGAACTGCTGAGGATCTGGGTGTCGGAGCTGAACGCTTGTTTTCCTACGAGTGGCCGTCGTCCCATGACCGGGAATGCCCGAACGTCCTGAAGTTGAACGTCACGCAGTGCGATCGAAACCCTCGAATCGAAGATTCCATAACGACTCTGATCCATGAAGCAGATCCATTTGCTCACCGTCGCGATTCCGAGACCTGGTATCGAGAGGAGCGCCACTAACGTTGACTCCTGCATCGACGTGTAGGCGGGGGTAGTCCCATCAAATGCGGCAAGAACTTCGAGCAGCGCCGGAAGGAAGTTTGAGGCGCCCAGCACAAGGTTTGGTACAGGCTGCCCAAAGCCCCAGTCATGAATGTCATTCGCTGCATCAAGCAGCTGTTTTTTTGACCGAGAGCGAACTGCGCTCTGCAAGGGAGAACACAGGTGATCCCGAGTCACCCTAGCCTGCGGCAACCCGACTCCTCGCCACATGAACCTCAGGTATTCTCGTTGGATCCTCGCAGCCGGGTAAACGCGCAAGACGTCCTGCGAGATGGCATGGATTTCTGTTGGGGTGTAGTACGTTGACATGAGCAAAATATGTTCGATGGAATCCCCAAGGACGGTCTGCACAACTCACGCCCCGGCATGCTGATGCGCTGAACCAATCATAGTGTGATGTCGCCGTCCACCGATCTACTTTGGCGTTCCGGCTCGCAGCCTCGATTCGGCTGCAACCGAGGCAGTCATGCTGAGCTGCGGACGCACTCATGCCGCCGCTCCCAGTAGTTTGCGGCGCACTATCCACGAATTAGCCAGTGCAAACAG
>NZ_BADL01000560.1 GCF_000333615.1 Ideonella sp. B508-1
GCGCCGGGGTGGTGGGCGGTTTCATGCTGGCACGCATCGTCACCAGCGCGCTGGTGCTGGTGCTGCTGCTGGCGGCCCTGCTGTCCGTGCTCTGAGGCATGGCTGCTGCCGATCTGGAACGCCTGCTCCCCGATGTCCCGCCGACGCTGGCCCGGCTGCTCGATGCCAGCGCCGGGCCGCTGCAGCCCCCCATCCGTTCCGAGGTCTTCGGGCCGGAGCGCTTTGCACAGCATGGGCGCAGCCTGGGGCTGACGCACCGTGCCGGCCGCGCCAGCTGGCGCCAGGCGGGCTTCTACCCGCGTCTGCGCAGCAACATCGAGGCGCTGCGCGCGGCCCAGCGCTACATCGTCGGCGCGCGGGCCGCCAGCGGGCACGACGTCAGCCCGGCCGCCGAGTGGTTGCTGGACAACGTCCACCTGATCGAGACCCAGCTCAGGGAAGTCCGTGACGGCCTGACCCGGCGCTACTTCCACAGCCTGCCGGTGCTGCTCGACGAACCGCTGGCCGGTCTGCCACGCATCTATGGTGTGGCCTGGGCCTTTGTGGCCCACACCGACAGCGCCTTCGACGAGACGCTGCTGGCGCGCTTCCTGGTGGCCTACCAGGAGACCCGCGAGCTCGGGCTCAGCGAGATCTGGGCCCTGCCGACCACCTTGCGCGTGGTGCTGGTGGAAAACCTGCGCCGACTGGCCGAGCGCGTGGCCACCCAGAAGGCCGCCTGCGAACTGGCCGACCTGTGCTGCGACCGTCCCGAGCCCTGCACCGTCTCGACCCTGGAAGGGCTGATGGCCCAGCTGACAACGCGCGGCGTCGGGCACATCTTCCTGGCCCAGCTGGGGCTGCGCCTGCGCGAACGCAGCGACCGCCACCTGGCCACGCTGGCCTGGCTGGAAG
>NZ_BADL01000559.1 GCF_000333615.1 Ideonella sp. B508-1
TGGCGGTGCGGCATGGCGCAGCACTCGTCCACACTGTGGCCATCCTGCGGGCACAGGGCGATGCCAATGCTGGGGCGCACCGACAGGTTCAGCGTACCGATCTGCATCGGGGCCGCCACGGCGTCGAACAGTTTGTCGGCCAGGTGGCCGATCTGTTCGCGGCTGGACAGCCCATCGCACAGGCAGGCGAACTCATCCCCACCCAGGCGGCTGACCATGTCGCCGGACCGGAGCAGGCGGCCCAGCCGGGCGCCCACGATCTGCAGCAACTCGTCACCCACATGGTGGCCATGGGCGTCGTTGATGGGCTTGAAGGCGTCCAGATCCAGGAACAGCACGGCCAGCATGCCCGGATGCGCGCCACGCTGGGCCAGGGCCTGTTCGAGCCGCTCGACGAAAAAGCGCCGGTTGGGCAGCTGGGTCAGGCTGTCGTGCAGGGCCAGGTGCCGGGCGTGCCGCTCCCCGTCGCGGGTGCCGGTCAGTTCCGCATGGATCCGGTCCAGCGTTGCCTGGGTTTCCAGGACATGGCGCTCCAGCTCCCGCGAGCGCGCCAACTCCTGCATCAGCATCTGATACAGCTGGCCCATGGTCTGCACGCATGCCGCCAACTCGGTGCGATGGCGTGAAGGGCAGGGCGCAATCGCCGTACCGGTCTTGCGGGGAACCACCAGCCCCTCCAGCTGTGCGGTGACGCTGCCGAACAGCGCCTCCAGATGCGCTGGGGTCGATGGCCCCTTCATACGGTCCGAGGCGCCCGCGCGGGAGCCCCCCGGACCTTTGCGCCCCGCAACCGGATGGCTTTGCCACATGCTGTGCCCCATCGGCCGTCTCCCCGTCAAAGTCAGCCCGTGCGACCCCGCCCGCAAGGGCTTCACGACTTCTGTCGAGGAGGCGCCGCAACACCCCCCGCCGGGGGTGCGGGCGGGGGTGCCTTCTTGGGCTTCTTGGCTTCCTTGTTGCCGCGCTGTGGCTTGCTCATGGTGTCTCTCTGGGTGAACGACAGTGCGGCTCCGAGCATCTCTGAGATCCGCCTTGCCGACCGCTGCAGTATGGTCGGCCGGGGCAGGCGTGCTCTGTTCGCTAGCGAACGCAGGGGGTCAGCAGACGGTCGTACTCGCGCTTGACCACCGCATAGCACTCGCAGGTGCGCGCCTCCAGGCCGGGCCGGTCCAGCACGGTGATGTGTCCCCGCGCATAGCGGATCAGGCCAGCCGCCTGCAGCTTCAGGGCAGCCTCGGTCACGCCTTCGCGCCGCACCCCCAGCATGTTGGCGATCAGCTCCTGCGTCATCACCAGTTCGTTACCCGACAGGCGATCCAGGCTCAACAGCAGCCAGCGGCACAGCTGCTGGTCCAGCGAGTGGTGGCGGTTGCAGACAGCCGTCTGCGACATCTGCGTGATCAGGGCCTGGGTGTAGCGCAGCATCAGGTGCATGACCGGACCCGCCCGTTCGAACTCTTCCTTGAGCAGCAGCGCGCGCAGGCGAAGGCCCTGACCCGCGCTTTGCACCACGCCGCGGCTGGGCGTGGAGTCGCCCCCCATGAACAGCGAGATGCCCACCAGACCTTCGTTGCCCACCATGGCGATCTCGGCCGAGGCGCCGGTCTCTGTCACATAAAGAATGGACACGATGGCCGTGGTCGGAAAGTACACGTGGCTCAGGGTGCGCCCGGGTTCGTAGAGCGCCAGCCCCAGCGGCAAGTCGACCGGCTCCAGGTGCGGCAACCAGCGGGCCTTTTCTTCCGGGGCCAGGCGCGAGAGCAGGCGGTTTTGCTCGCAGGCGAGGACCAGAGCCATGGGCGTTCTCCAGGATACCTACGGTTGCGGCGCACCGACAGAACACCTCGCGTAGAAGCAAGGACCATGCGCTCTCTTCTGGCTCACTAT
>NZ_BADL01000558.1 GCF_000333615.1 Ideonella sp. B508-1
GCACCTGGGACGTCGTAGTGGAACTGCCAGTCCGCGGGAATGCCCAGGCAGAGGTCGTGGGCCGCCCGGGTTTGGCCCGCGCCGGAGATGTCGTCGCGTTCGCCCTCCACCGTCAGCAGCGCGGTCGTGGTGATGTCCTCCGGGGCCACCCGCACGCCGTCCACCACCCAGGTGCCATTGACCAGCGCGAAGTCCTGGAACACCGTCCTGATGGTGTCCAGGTAGTAGTCCGCAGGCATGTCCAGCACCGCGTTGTATTCGTCGTAGAACTCGCGGTGGGCGTCGGCGCTTTCTCCGTCGCCGCGCACCAGATCCAGGAAGTAGTCGTAGTGCGAGCTCAGGTGGCGGTCCGGGTTCATCGCCACGAAGCCGGTGTGCTGCAGGAAGCCGGGGTAGACACGCCGGCCGGCACCGGGATAGTTCGACGGCACGCGGTAGATCACGTTGTTCTCGAACCACTCGTAGCTCTTGCTCATGGCCAGGTTGTTCACCGCCGTGGGAGAGCGCCGTGCGTCGATGGGGCCGCCCATCATGGTCATGCTGCGCGGCACCACATCCCCCGTGGTGGCCTGCAGCGAGATGGCCGCCAGCACCGGCACGGTGGGTTGGCAGACCGAGATCACATGGACATCTGGCCCGATGTGGCGAATGAATTCCTGCACATAGGCCACATAGTCGTTGAGGTGGAACTCGCCGTCCTCCAGTGGCACCAGGCGAGCGTCGGTCCAACGCGTGATGTAGACCTTGTGGTCCTGCAGCAGGCTGCGCACGGTGTCCCGCAGCAACGTGGCGTGGTGGCCCGACAGCGGCGCCACCACCAGCACGGTGGGTTGGCCCTTCATGCGATCCAGGGCGCCGGCATCGTCAGTGAAGCGCTTGAAGCGGATCAGGTCACAGAAGGGCTTGTGGATGCTCAGCTGTTCCTGCACGGCCACCGGCACGCCGCCCACGTCCACGGTCTGGATGTTGAACTCGGGCCGCTCGTATTCCTTGGTGATCCGGTGCATCAGGTCCAGGCCTGCCGCGTAACGCTGGGACAGGGGGACATGGGTGAACGGAGACAGCGGATGGCTGTAGAGCTTGGCCGTGGCGCTGGCGAATTCCGAGAACGGCGCCAGCAGCGCGCGCTGGGTCTCGTAGATCTGATACAGCATTGGGGCACTCCGCGGTAGGGCCGGCCGAGCCGGCGGGTCGTCTGGCTGGCTCAAGCTGCCAGATCACTGTGGGAACAGAAATCAGACGAGATTGTGCACCGCAACATCCCGCCGCGCATCGGGGATGTTGCCATCCGCATTCACCCCAAGGGCATCTGTCACGCCATCCAGAACATGACCACGGTCATGCGCTTGGATTCAAGGGTGTTGCCGCAATAGGCGGTGGCGCTGTGGATGAGATCGGCCTTGTACATGACCAGGCGGTTGAAGCGGTGATCGAAGGCCAGGTCTTCCACGAACAGGTCCGGCGGCACGAAGCGGGTGTCCAGCGCCTCGACCAGATTGGCAAAGCGGGCGGGCAGGGTGTTGCCGCCCAGGGACCCATCGGGCA
>NZ_BADL01000557.1 GCF_000333615.1 Ideonella sp. B508-1
CAGCCGCTCTTCGGCTCGCATGCTGCCCAGCAGCAGCATGACACCGTGATCGCGCACGATCTCCCGACTCATGATCTTGTGGAACTGGTGCTGAAGATCCGTGAATTCGCGCGACAGGGATTCCAGCTGGCCGTAGGGGATGATGCAGACTTGGGAATCTTCCAGGGCCACGGCATCGCACGAATGCCGGTCGTTGCTGATGCCATCCAGGCCCAGCAGTTCGCCGGCCATCTGGAAGCCGGTCACCTGATCGCGCCCATCTTCCGAGGAAACGCAGGTCTTGAAAAATCCAGTTCGGACCGCATACAGCGACTGAAAGGCATCCCCCGCACGGAACAGCATGTCACCGCGGGCCACACTGCGGCGCGTGGCCACCAGTGCATCGAGTCTTTCCAGATCGGGGCGGGCAAGCCCCACGGGCAGGCAAAGTTCGCGCAGATTGCAACTGGAGCACGCGACCTTGAACGCGTCGGGTTTCACTTGGGTGGCGTCGGTCATAGGCCCATTATGAAAGATGCACCCGACTCGCTGCGCGATGGGCGCAAGAAAGCGCGCCATGGAAGCCCGGGTGTAGGAGCGCCATTGTCCCGATCAGTATCTGTGCTTGCTTGAGTCAAATCAAGACCGCGTGCAGGACCGCTGGCACCATGGCGGCATGGTACAGATCTCAGACTCCGCCGATGTGCAGCTGCCGGTTGACTTGTTGCGGCAATTCGACGTTCCCGGTCCCCGCTACACCTCCTACCCGACGGCAGATCGGTTTGTCGAGGCGTTCACGGCGCACGACTACGCGTGTGCCCTTCGGCAGCGCGCGGAGGGGGCGGTGGTGGGGGGGAAGTCCCCTCTGTCTCTCTATATTCACATCCCATTCTGCGAGTCGGTCTGCTACTACTGCGCTTGCAACAAGGTGATCACCAAGCACCATGAGCGTGCTAGCGAGTACCTGGACGCGCTGGATCTGGAGATCGATCTGCATGCCAAGGCATTGGCGGAGCCCCAGGTGGTGTCGCAGCTTCATCTCGGGGGAGGATCGCCTACTTTTTTGAGCGATGAGGAACTGGCCCGCCTGATGGGGTCCCTGCGCAAGGCCTTCCTGCTGGCCCCGGGGGCGGAGATCTCCATCGAAGTGGATCCCCGCACCGCGTCGACCGAGCGACTGGCCTTCTGGCGGCAGCTGGGCTTCAACCGCTTGAGTTTTGGCGTCCAGGACTTTGACGCCGAGGTGCAGAAGGCCGTGCATCGCGTGCAGTCTTTCGAGAGCGTGCGAGATCTGGTCCGCAGTGCCCGTGACCTGGGCTACGAGTCGGTCAACGTGGATCTCATCTACGGCTTGCCCAAGCAGAACCCCACGTCGTTTGCGCAGACGATTCGCCTGGTCGGAGAGCTGCGGCCAGACCGCATCGCCCTGTACGCCTATGCGCATTTGCCTCAACGGTTCAAGCCCCAGCGGCGGATCGATCCGGCGGAATTGCCGACGGCGGCCGATCGCGTGACCATGCTGTCCGGCGCGATCGCCGGTTTCCTGTCCGATGGCTACACCTACATCGGCATGGATCACTTCGCCCTGCCCGGGGATGCCTTGGCGGCCGCCAAGCGGCAGGGGCGTTTGCATCGGAACTTCCAGGGCTACAGCACCCAACCTGATTGCGACCTCATCGGCCTGGGCGTTTCTGCCATCGGTCGCATGGGCGCCACCTACAGCCAAAACGCCAAGACCTTGCCCGAGTACTACGACGCAGTGCGGCAGGGGCAGTTTCCGATCGTGCGGGGGCTGGCCCTCACACGCGACGACCTGCTGCGACGTGCCGTGATCATGGCCTTGATGTGTCAGGGGCGGCTGGAATTCGAGTCGATCGAACTGTCTCACCTGATCAAGGTGCCCGAGTACTTCCGAGCAGAGTTGGAATCGCTGGCGCCCTATGAAGAGATGGGTCTGGTGGTGCGCGAGCCTGCCGCATTGCAGGTCACGGCCAAAGGCTGGTTCTTCGTTCGCGCCATTGCCATGGCCTTCGACAAGCATCTGCAAGCGGATCGGGTGAGGGAGCGTTTCTCGCGCATCATCTGAAGGTGAACTATGCGTTGATCTTCAGTGCCCTGATGATGGGCTTGGCGGGCACCGTCCATTGCGTGGCCATGTGTGGGGCGACCAGCGCTGCGGCGGTGGGCGCCTGCGGCGGTGGCCGGTCGGCCTGGGGAGGCTTTCACTTTGGTCGGGTTCTGGGGTATGCGGTGGCGGGAGCCCTGGTCGCCTCCAGTGTTTCCGCCCTGGGCGAGCTGGGGCGTCTCAGTCCTGCGCTGCGGCCGCTGTGGGGGCTTGCGCACATGGCGGCTTTGGTTCTGGGCATCTGGCTGCTGGTGACCGGTCGTCAGCCAGCCTGGCTGGATCGACTCGGTCGCGATGGACATCGGTCGGCCAAGGTGACGGGTGGATGGCAGGTGGTGCGGGGGCCGGGCAAGGCCCTGGGTGCCGGGGTGCTGTGGGTGGCGTGGCCCTGTGGCCTGCTTCAGTCGGCGCTCGTGGTGGCCGCCCTGGCCAATGGTCCCTGGGGTGGCGCAGCGGTGATGGCCGTCTTTGCGCTGGCCTCTTCGCTGGCCTTGGGCGCCGTGCCTGCGCTGTTCCTGCGCTGGATGGGGCCGCAGAATGCCGCCGCCCAGATGAGCGTCATGTCATGGGTGACCCGAATCTCCGGTGCCGTGCTGGCGGCTGCGTCGGCCTGGGCGCTGGGGCATGACCTCTGGGTGCGCGTTGCCGCCTACTGCATTTCCTGACTGACGTAGGCGGGTGGCTCGATATGCAGGGGCTTGCATGTCAACGTCAGCCGAAAGACAGTCGGACTGAACTAGAATTTCAGACTCTGGAACATCTTTTCATAACGACGCCTGGAGCCAAGCGACATGTACCAGCACATCAAGGTGCCCGAGGGTGGGCAGAAGATCACCGTCAACGCGGACTTCTCGCTCAATGTGCCGAACAACCCGATCATTCCTTTCATCGAAGGTGACGGCACGGGCTTTGACATCACTCCTGTGATGATCAAGGTGGTGGACGCTGCCGTGGCCAAGGCCTATGCCGGTGAGCGCAAGATCCACTGGATGGAGATCTACGCGGGCGAGAAGTCCACCAAGGTCTACGGTCCGGATGTCTGGCTGCCGGCCGAGACGCTGGAGGTCCTGCGCGACTACGTCGTGTCCATCAAGGGCCCCCTGACCACCCCCGTGGGCGGTGGCATCCGTTCTCTGAACGTGGCTCTGCGTCAGGAACTCGACCTGTACGTCTGCCTGCGCCCGGTGCAGTACTTCAAGGGCGTGCCCTCGCCCGTCAAGGCTCCTGAGAAGATCGACATGGTGATCTTCCGCGAGAACTCGGAAGACATCTATGCCGGTGTCGAGTGGGAAGCCGAGACCGAGAAGGCCAAGAAGGTCATCAAGTTCCTGATCGAGGAAATGGGTGTCAAGAAGATCCGTTTCCCCGAGACCTCCGGCATTGGTGTCAAGCCTGTGTCCCGCGAGGGGACGGAGCGCCTGGTGCGCAAGGCCATCCAGTACGCCATCGACAACGACAAGCCCAGCGTGACCCTGGTTCACAAGGGCAACATCATGAAGTTCACCGAAGGCGGCTTCCGTGACTGGGGTTACGCCCTGGCCCAGAAGGAGTTCGGTGCCGAACTGATCGACGGCGGTCCGTGGTGCAAGTTCAAGAACCCGAAGACCGGCAAGGACATCGTGATCAAGGATTCGATCGCCGATGCCTTCCTGCAGCAGATTCTGCTGCGCCCGGCCGAGTACTCGGTGATCGCGACGTTGAACCTCAACGGTGACTACATCTCTGACGCGCTGGCCGCTCAGGTCGGTGGCATCGGTATCGCCCCGGGGGCGAACCTGAGCGACTCCGTCGCCATGTTCGAGGCGACCCACGGCACCGCGCCGAAGTACGCTGGCAAGGACTACGTGAACCCGGGTTCCGAGATCCTGTCGGCCGAAATGATGCTGCGTCACATGGGCTGGACCGAGGCCGCTGACTTGGTCATCGCCTCCATGGAGAAATCGATCCTGAGCAAGAAGGTCACCTACGACTTCGCTCGCCTGATGGACGGCGCCACGCAGGTGTCCTGCTCCGGTTTCGGCCAGGTGATGATCGACAACATGTGATGTCCCGAAGGCCAGCCGCTGGCTGGCCTGCGTGCTGAAAAAAGCCCGGCACCGCGCGAAGCGGTGCCGGGCTTTTTGCTGTAGGTCGTGAAAGTGAACGATCAGGACCGGACCGGTTCCTCCAGCGGGCGGATGTTCTGTGCCATTTGCCCCTTGGGGCCTTGGACAAGCTCGAAACGCACCTTCCCGCCTTGCTTCAGGGTGCGGAATCCTTCCATCTGAATGGCGGAAAAGTGGGCAAAGACATCGCCCCCGCCGCTCTCTGGCTCGATGAAGCCAAAACCCTTGGCGTCGTTGAACCATTTCACAGTGCCAATGGCTTCCATCGTTTTCCTCCTTTGGCCTTTTTCAGGCTTTTATTACTGACAATTTTTGGCACATGACGCGCAGGTGTCAATCACTTGCCGTATCCAGGTTTCGTGCAAGGTGATGAGGTGTCACAAGCGCGCGAACTGCGCTTGCAAGATGTCACTTTTTGGGGCTTGCCAGAGGGCTGTTCGGAGGACCATTCCCTACCAGTGTGAACGGGCTATCAAGTGGCTATACTGAATTCATGCCTTCGAACCGACCCGCCCCGCCCCCTGGAGGGGCTTCGACGCCCAAGCCCGAGGATGGGCAAGGCTCGGTCGTCGCCGAGCGCAAGGCACAGCGTACGCGTCCTCCCCGCATGTACCAGGTGGTCATGCTGAACGACGACTTCACCCCGATGGAGTTCGTGGTGATGGTGCTGCAGGAATATTTCAGGCTTGATCTTGAGGCCGCCACCCAAATCATGTTGAAGATCCACCATGAGGGGCGTGCGGTGTGCGGGGTGTTCAGCAAGGACATCGCCGCGACCAAGGTCGAACTGGTGCTCGCTGCAGCACGCCGCTCCGGACATCCGCTTCAATGCATTATGGAGGCCGCATGATCGCGCAAGAACTTGAAGTCAGCCTGCACATGGCCTTCGTTCAGGCCCGTCAGCAGCGCCATGAGTTCATCACCGTCGAGCACCTGCTGCTCGCGTTGCTGGACAACCCGTCTGCGGCCGAGGTGTTGCGGGCCTGCGCCGCCAACATCGAGGACCTCCGCAAAAGCCTGGTCGCCTTCATCCGCGAGAACACGCCGACGGTGGGGGGCACCGACGAGGTGGATACCCAGCCGACGCTGGGGTTCCAGCGCGTGATCCAGCGCGCCATCATGCATGTGCAGTCCACCGGTGGCGGCAAGAAGGAGGTGACTGGCGCGAACGTGCTGGTGGCCATCTTCGGTGAGAAGGATTCCCATGCGGTCTACTACCTGCATCAGCAGGGGGTGACGCGGCTGGATGTGGTGAACTTCATCGCCCACGGGATCAAGAAGTCCGATCCCCCCGAGCCCGCCAAGGGCAGTGGCAGCGAGGGCGGTGCTCCGGAAGGGGAGAAGGAAGAAGGTGGCGAGGGCAAGGGATCGCCGCTGGAGCAGTTCACCACCAACCTCAACCAGCAGGCCAAGGAAGGCAAGATCGACCCGCTGATCGGGCGCGAGTCCGAGGTCGAGCGGGTCGTGCAGGTGCTGTGCCGCCGCCGCAAGAACAACCCGCTGCTGGTCGGTGAGGCCGGCGTGGGCAAGACGGCCATCGCCGAAGGTCTGGCCTGGCGCATCACCGAGGGTGACGTGCCGGAGGTTCTGTCCGATGCCATCGTCTACGCCCTGGACATGGGCGCTCTGCTGGCGGGAACCAAGTACCGTGGTGACTTCGAGCAGCGCCTGAAGGGCGTGCTCAAGCAGCTCAAGGAGCAACCCAAGGCCATCCTGTTCATCGATGAGATTCACACCCTGATCGGTGCGGGCGCGGCTTCGGGCGGCACCCTGGATGCCAGCAACCTGCTCAAGCCCGCCCTGTCCAGTGGCGCGATGAAGTGCATCGGCGCGACCACCTTCCAGGAGTACCGCGGCATCTTCGAGAAGGATGCGGCCTTGTCTCGCCGCTTCCAGAAGGTCGATGTGGTCGAGCCCTCGGTCGAGCAGACCGTGGAGATCCTCAAGGGTCTGAAGTCCCGCTTCGAGGAACACCACAGCGTCAAGTACGCCCTGGGCGCGCTGCAGGCGGCGGCCGAGCTGTCGGCCAAGTACATCAACGACCGTCACCTGCCCGACAAGGCGATCGACGTGATCGACGAGGCCGGGGCAGCCCAGCGCGTGCTGCCCAAGAGCAAGCAGAAGAAGACGATCACCCGCAACGAGGTCGAAGAGATCGTCGCCAAGATCGCCCGCATCCCGCCGGCCAATGTGTCCAGCGACGACCGCGGCAAGCTCAAGAGCCTGGATCGCGACCTCAAGAGCGTGGTCTTCGGTCAGGATCCGGCGGTGGAAGCACTGTCCTCCGCCATCAAGATGGCCCGCTCCGGCCTGGGGCGTGCGGACAAGCCCATCGGGGCCTTCCTGTTCAGCGGGCCCACCGGTGTCGGCAAGACCGAGGTGGCCAAGCAACTGGCCTTCATCCTGGGTATCGAGCTCATCCGCTTCGACATGTCCGAGTACATGGAGCGGCACGCGGTCAGCCGTCTGATCGGTGCGCCTCCGGGCTATGTGGGTTTCGACCAGGGTGGCCTGTTGACCGAAGCCGTCACCAAGAAGCCTCATGCGGTGCTGCTGCTCGATGAGATCGAGAAGGCCCATCCGGATGTCTTCAATGTGCTGCTGCAGGTGATGGACCATGGCACGCTGACCGACAACAACGGGCGCAAGGCCGACTTCCGCAACGTCATCATCATCATGACGACCAACGCGGGGGCTGAGACCATGCAGAAGTCCACCATTGGCTTCACCACCCGGCGCGAGCAGGGCGATGAGATGGGGGACATCAAGCGCCTGTTCACGCCGGAGTTCCGCAACCGTCTGGATGCCATCATCAACTTCCGCGCCTTGGACGAGGAGATCATCCTGCGGGTGGTCGACAAGTTCCTGTTGCAACTGGAAGAGCAACTGGCCGAGAAGAAGGTCGAGGTCACCTTCACCGATGCCCTGCGCCAACACCTGGCCAAGCGCGGTTTCGACCCGCTGATGGGGGCCCGGCCGATGCAGCGGCTGATCCAGGACACCATCCGCAAGGCCCTGGCCGACGAACTGCTGTTCGGTCGGCTGGTGGATGGTGGTCGCCTGACCGTGGACGTGGACGCCGAGGGGCAGGTTCAGCTGGACATCCAGCCAGCCGGCAAGAGTGGCGACAAGCCCAAGGCCGAGGCCACCGCCGCGTGATTGACGCCCCAGCCTGACGGAAAGAGAGCACCTTCGGGTGCTCTTGTTTTTTCGAGGGTGCGCGTGTCGGCCTGCCTCAGCGCTTGGCCGGGTCCTGGCGGAAGTAGTCGACGAACAGGGCGTGCACATCCGGGTGGTACTCGCGGAACGGCCGAGGGTTGACGAAGAAGGCTTCGGCTGCCACGGCAAAGAACTCCTGTGGGCCTTCGGCACCGTAGGGGTCGAGCAGGGTGGGCTGACCCGCATCGATCCGCCCGCAGAACGCTTCCAGCGCGCCGTCCAGCACCTCGATCCAGCGGGTCTGGGCCTCCAGGCTCGGCTGGGGTGGAATGCCATCGGCCTCCCCGTTGCACATGTCGATGACGTGGGCGAATTCGTGCACGACGACGTTGTAGCCGTCCATGGCCAATTCTCCGGCCTCGTCCACATCCGGCCAGGACAACATCACCGGGCCGCCCGCCATGGCCTCACCGCTCAGCCATTCGTCATATTCGTGCACCACGCCATCGTGGTCGGTGACAAGGCGACGGGCCACCACTTCGTCGGGGTGGACGACGATGCCAATGAAGCCATCGTAGAGCGAGAGGTCCAGGTGCAGGATGGGCAGGCAGGCCTGCGCGGCAATGGCCACGGCCATCTCGTCGCTCACCTCCAGGCCCTGGGCGCCGGTGAACTCCTTGCGCGCCAGGAAGGCGCTGCTGAGTGCGCGCAGGGCCTCCCGCTCACCCGCCGGAAGGCTCTCCAGGAAGGGGTAGCGGGCGAGCACTGCTTCCCACAATTCGCTGGGGATGTCATGGCGTGCCCGCACGCGTTGCTCGTGCCAGTCCTTCCAGCGTTGCCACCAGCCCATTGCAGCGGCCTCAGGCCGGGATCAGCGACTCCCGTCGCACACCTTCGGGGGTCCAGACAAGCATGTCGGCCCGGGGTTCGGCCTGATCCAGTTCCCAGTCGCTCAGTACCTCACGCACCGCGCCGCCGGGCAGGGTGTCACGGCCGGGGCGGTGGGTGTGGCCATGGATCATCAGCGGAGCGTTTGCGGCCGCCAACCATTGGCTGCACAGCGGTGCATCTGCGTCGGCATAGCTTTCGGGGGCTCGTCCACCATCACGGCTGGCCGCGCGCATCTGCCTGGCCAGCGCGACGCGTTCTTCCAGTGGGCGCGCCAACAGCGCGGCCTGCCAGGCCGGTTGGCGCACCTGGGCTCGGAACTGCTGGTAGGCGGTGTCGCCAATGCACAGCGCGTCGCCATGGGTCACCAACAGCGAAGCACCCCAATCCGCCCGCAGCACCGTCGGATCCGCCAGATCCCGACAGCCCGTTTCGGCGAAGAAGCGCTCACCCAACAGGAAGTCCCGGTTGCCCCTGAGCACATGGACGGGCAGACGCCGTGTGGCCGTGCGCAGTGCCTGGGCGCAGCGTGCTTCGAAGGGCAGGGCGAGCATGTCGTCACCCACCCAGTACTCGAAAAGGTCGCCCAGGATGAACAGCGCGTCGGCCTGAACGGTCTGCAGCAGTCGCTCGAAGGCGGAGACGGTCTGCGGTAGGTCCTCGCTCAGGTGCAGGTCGGAAATGAACGCCACCCGCCGCCAATCGGCGGGCAGGGGGAGCTCAGCGCAGCGCGGGAGCGCTTCGACAGCCTCAGGCAATCTCGACAGCCTTCTCGATCACCACGGCTTCCAGCGGCACGTCGTCGTGGAAGCCCTTGCGGCCGGTGCGAACCTTCTCGATGGCATCCACCACCTCGGTGCCGGCGACGACCTTGCCGAACACGGCGTAGCCCCAGCCGCTGGGCGACTCGCTGGTGAAGTTCAGGAAGTCGTTGTCCTTGGTGTTGATGAAGAACTGGGCCGAGGCCGAGTGGGGCGCATTGGTGCGGGCCATCGCGACCGTGTACTTGGTGTTCTTCAGGCCGTTGTTGGCTTCGTTCTGGATCGGGGCGTCGGTCGGCTTTTGGCTCATGTCGGTCGTCATGCCGCCGCCCTGGATCATGAAGCTCTTGATCACGCGGTGGAACACGGTGCCGTCGTAGTGGCCCTTGTTGACGTACGACAGGAAGTTGGCGACGGTGGTCGGCGCCTTGGCTTCGTCCAGTTCAAGGCGGATCACGCCGGCGGAAGTGGTCAGTTCAACGGTCTTGGTCATGCTTATTTCTCCAGCGTGGCTTTCTTGATCACGATCGGTTGCAGGGGAACATTGGCAAAGCCGCCCTTGTTGCCGGTGGCGGCGGCCTTGATCTTGTCGACGACATCCATGCCCTGGATCACCTTGCCGAACACGGCATAGCCTTCGCCGTCGCGGGCATTGGGCTGATCCAGATTGGGGTTGTCGGCGACGTTGATGTAGAACTGGGCCGTGGCGGAATCCGGCACCATCGTGCGGGCCATGGCCAGGCTGCCGCGCACATTGCTCAGGCCGTTGCGGCTTTCCAGCGGAATCGGGGCACGGGTGGCCTTCTCCTTCAGGTCAGGGGTGTAGCCGCCCCCCTGGATCATGAAGCCGTCGATGACGCGGTGGAAGATCGTGCCGTCGTAGTGGCCGCTCCTGACGTACTGGACGAAGTTGTCGACCGACTTCGGCGCCTTGTCGTGATCCAGTTCCAGCACGATGTCACCCATGGAGGTGACCAGCTTCACCTTCTGGGCCCAGGCCGGGGAGAGGGCGGCCAGGGACATCACGGCCACGCCCAGCCAGCGGCTCAGGCGGGCCATGGGCAGGGGCTGGCGAATCAGGGGGGCGGTGCAGGTGGCGGTCACAGAGAAGGCTCCTTGGCTACAATCCGTCGATTGTATAGAGCGCCCGTGGGCGGCTTCCCTTGGTGCCTGTCGCTTCAAGGGGCACTGCGGGCGCCGCCTGATTCTGGCTGTTGATGACGCTGCGCATCCATAACACGCTCACCCGTCGGGTCGAGCCTTTCACTCCCATCGACCCCGGCCGCGTGCGCATGTACGTGTGCGGCATGACCATCTACGACCTGTGCCACATGGGGCACGCGCGGATGATGATGGCCTTCGATGTGGTGTACCGCTGGCTGTGCGCCAGCGGCTACGAGGTGACCTACGTCCGCAACATCACCGACATCGACGACAAGATCATCCGTCGCGCCCTGGACCGTGGCATGAGCATCCGCGCCCTGACCGACGAGATGATCGCCGCGATGCGCGCTGACATCGGTGCCATCGGCATCACGCCGCCCACCCACGAGCCCCGCGCCACCGACTACATCCCGCAGATGCTGGCGATGATCGGCACGCTGCAGGACAAGGGCCTGGCCTACCAAGCCGACAACGGCGACGTGAATTTCGCGGTCCGCCGTTTCCCGGGCTACGGCAAGCTCAGTGGCAAGTCGCTGGACGACCTGCGTGCGGGCGAGCGCGTGGCCGTGGACGATGGCAAGCAGGACCCGCTGGACTTCGTGCTGTGGAAGTCCGCCAAGCCGGAGGAGCCCGAGGACGCCAAGTACGCTTCCGCCTTCGGTCCGGGGCGTCCGGGTTGGCACATCGAGTGCTCGGCCATGAGTTGCGCGCTCTTGGGCGAGCACTTCGACATCCACGGCGGGGGCATGGATCTGCAGTTCCCCCACCACGAGAACGAGATTGCCCAAAGCGAGGGGGCGACCGGCCAGCCCTTCGTCAACGTCTGGATGCACAACGGCTTTCTGAACGTGGACAACGAGAAGATGTCCAAGTCGCTGGGCAACTTCTTCACCATCCGTGACGTGCTGAAGGACTACGACGGCGAGACGCTGCGCTTCTTCATGCTGCGCACGCACTACCGCAGCCCCTTCAATTTCAGCGACGCCAACCTCGACGATGCCCGTCAGGCCCTGCGTCGGCTCTACACCGCGCTGGTGCCGTTCGAGGGGCAGGCGCTTCCCACGCTGGATTGGTCGCATCCTGTGGCCCAGGCCTTCAAGACGGCCATGGACGACGACTTCAACACGCCGGGGGCCCTGGCTGTGCTGTTTGAATCGGCCACCGAACTCAATCGCAAGGCCGATCCCGTGCTGGCGGCCACCGTCAAGGGCCTGGCCGCAGTCCTGGGGGTGCTGCAGCAGGCGCCCTCGCAGTTCCTGCAGGCCGGCACGGTGCTCGATGCGGCCACCATCGAGGCCCGCATTGCCGAGCGGCAGGCTGCCAAGGCGGCGCGGGACTTTGCCACGGCAGACCGCATCCGCGACGAATTGGCCGAGGCCGGCATCCTGCTGAAGGACTCGCCGCAGGGCACCACCTGGGTGAAGGCCTGACGTGAGCGAAGCTTCCAGCCTAGGCATCACGCCCAGCTATTGGGACGATGCCTGCAAGCATCTGTCCAAGCGCGACCGGGTCATGAAAAAGCTCATCCCGCAGTTCGGCGAAGCCCGTCTGCAAAGCCGAGGTGATGCGTTCACCACCCTGGCGCGTTCCATCGTGGGGCAGCAGATCTCGGTCAAGGCCGCCCAGTCGGTGTGGGACAAATTCGCGGCCCTGATGAGCGGCCCGTCCTATGCGATCGACCCGGCCCTTGTGCTGGCACAGGAAACCCCTAGCTTGCGCGCTGTCGGCCTGTCGGCTCGCAAGGCAGAATACCTGCGGGATCTGGCCAAGCATTTCGCCGAAGGCGAGGTCCATGTGTCGCAGTGGCAGCACATGGACGACGAAGCCATCATCGACGAGTTGGTGGCCATCCGTGGCATCGGCCGCTGGACGGCCGAGATGTTTCTCATCTTCCACCTCATGCGCCCCAACGTGTTGCCGCTGGACGACCTGGGTCTGCTCAAAGGCATCAGCAACAGCTACTTCAGTGGCGAGCCGGTGTCGCGGGCCGAGGCGCGTGAGCTGGGAGAATGCTGGTCGCCCTATCGTTCGGTGGCGACCTGGTACCTGTGGCGCAGCCTCGATCCGCTGCCCGTCGATTACTGATCTTGCGCTTGAAAAAGGAGTCCCCGCCCATGAGCAAGCGACACTTCCTGGAATTCGAACAGCCGATCGCTGAACTCGAGTCGAAGATCGAAGAACTGCGCTACGTGCAGAACGAATCGGCGGTCGACATCTCGGATGAGATCGAGCGGCTGGACAAGAAGAGCCTGCAGCTCACCAAGGACATCTACACCCAGCTGACGCCCTGGCAGGTCACCCAGATCGCCCGGCATCCGCAGCGTCCCTACACGCTGGACTACATCAACGAGATCTTCACCGACTTCCAGGAACTGCACGGCGACCGCGCGTTCGCCGATGACCAGTCCATCGTCGGCGGTCTGGCCCGCTTTAATGGTCAGGCCTGCATGGTCCTGGGGCAGCAGAAGGGTCGCGACACCAAGGAGCGTGCCGCGCGCAACTTCGGCATGCCCCGTCCCGAGGGCTACCGCAAGGCCCTGCGCCTGATGAAGATGGCCGAGAAGTTCGGCCTGCCGGTCTTCACCTTTGTGGACACCCCGGGCGCGTACCCGGGCATCGGCGCCGAGGAACGCGGCCAGTCCGAGGCCATCGGCCGCAACATCTTCGAGATGGCCCAGTTGGAAGTGCCCATCGTCACCACTATCATCGGTGAAGGCGGCTCCGGCGGCGCCCTGGCCATCAGCGTGGCCGACCAGGTGCTCATGCTGCAGTTCTCCGTCTATTCGGTCATCTCGCCCGAAGGCTGCGCATCCATCCTGTGGAAGACCGCGGCCCGGGCGTCCGATGCGGCCGAGGCCCTGGGCATCACCGCCCACCGCCTGAAGGCGCTGGGGCTGGTGGACAAGATCATCAATGAGCCGGTGGGCGGCGCCCACCGCGATCCCAAGCACATGGCCACCTCGCTCAAGCGCGCGCTGGTCGATGCGCTGCGCCAGGTGTCCGACCTGTCGACGGCCGACCTGCTGGCGCGTCGCTACGAGCGCCTGAAGTCCTACGGCCGCTTCACCGACACCTCGGCCCATTGATCCCATGGCCACCGGGGTGACGACGCCGGTCGTCGCCGTGGCCTTCAGCGGCGGGCGGGATTCCACCGCCCTGCTGCATGCGGTGTGGCGACAGAGCGCCGGCACGGCGCTGAACATCGCGGCCTTGCACGTCCACCACGGGTTGATGCCCGAAGCCGACGCCTGGTGGCTTCACTGTCAGCAGCAGGTGCAGCGCTGGTCTCGCCGGGATGGGCGCATCCGCTTTCTGGGGCGGCGTCTGCATGATCGCCCCGCGTCGGGCGAGAGCATCGAGGCCTGGGCCCGTCGGGCCCGCTACAGCGCACTGGCCGAGATGGCGGCCGAAGTGGGGGCCAAGACCGTCCTGTTGGCCCACCACCAGCGCGATCAGGCCGAGACGGTGCTGTTGCAGGCCCTGCGCGGCGCTGGGCCGGCTGGTCTGGCGGGCATGCCGCGCTCGGTGCTGCGTCAGGGCATCCACTGGGTGCGACCTTGGCTGGAGCAGCCGGCTTCGGCCATCGAGCATTACGTCCGGCGGCACCGCCTGCGCCACATCGAAGACGGCAGCAACCAAGACCGGCGCTTCGCCCGCAACCGGCTTCGGCACGATGTTCTGCCCGCCCTGGAGGCCGGCTTTCCACAGGCGCAGGCGGCCCTGGCCGCTGTGGCTCGCCACAGCCACGATGCGAATCTGCTGATCCAGGAGGTGACGCAGGCCGAACTGCATCGTCTGGGCGCGAGCCTTGACACGCTGCCGCTCACCGACTGGGCCACCTTGTCGCCCGTGCGCCAGCGGCTGGTGCTGGCCGCTTGGCTCAAGGCTGCCGCCGCGGCCCATGCGCTGCCGCCGCCCCATCCTTCGCTGCAGGCCCAGATCGCCCGGGGGCTGTCCACCTCCTCGTCTGCAAGCTGGCCATCGGAAGGAGGCTTGCTCTGGCGGCTCTACCGCGGTGTGCTGTCCGTGAGCCGGTCGAAGCCGGTTGCCGTCGGACAGGCCCGGCAACTGGCAGGTCCGCAGACGCTGGATCTGCCGGACTGGCAGGCACGGTTGGCGTTCGAAGAGGTGACGGCCGGCGGCCTCCCCGCCGCGCAGTTGGCGGGCGCCTGGTTGCAGTTGCGGCAGGGCGGCGAGCAGTTTCAGGCGGGCCCGGAGCGGCCACCGCGCAGCCTCAAGAAGCAGTTTCAGGCGGCGGGCGTGCCCGCCTGGCAGCGGCAGGCGCCCATGCTGTGCCGGCGAGAGCCCGACGGCGGTGTGCAGGTGCTGTTCGTGCCGGGCCTGGGGGTGGATGCGGGGCAGATCGCGGAGGCGGGGACGCGTCAATGGCGACCGATCTGGACCCCCAATGGGTCGGAAGACGACAGCGATCCCTTAGAATAGGGGGTTTGCGTGGTCGCGAAGCGGCTGTGCATGCCTTCCCGGCCCCGCAAGGGCGTTGTCGTATTTTTCGCTACCCCATGGCTTTGATCGTACACAAATACGGCGGCACATCGATGGGCTCGACCGAGCGCATCCGCAGTGTCGCCAAGCGCGTGGCCAAGTGGGCCCGTGCGGGCCACCAGATGGTCGTCGTTCCCTCCGCAATGAGCGGCGAAACCAACCGCCTGTTGGGGCTGGCCAAGGAGGTCTCTCCCGCCAAGCAGACGCCCGAGATGCTGCGTGAACTGGACATGATCGCCTGCACCGGTGAACAGGTGTCCGTGGGCCTGCTGTCGCTGGCCCTGCAGGCCGAGGGGATGCAAGCGGTCAGCTACAACGGCTGGCAGGTCCCGGTCAAGACCGACTCGGCCTACACCAAGGCGCGCATCGAGAGCATCGACGACACCAAGGTGCGCGCCGATCTGGCGGCTGGCAAGGTGGTGGTCATCACCGGCTTCCAGGGCGTGGACGAGGGCGGCAACGTGACCACCCTGGGCCGCGGTGGCTCCGACACCTCGGCCGTGGCCATCGCCGCGGCGATGAAGGCCGACGAGTGCCTGATCTTCACCGACGTGGACGGTGTCTACACCACCGATCCGCGCATCGTTCCCGAGGCCCGGCGCCTGCACACCATCAGCTTCGAGGAAATGCTCGAGATGGCCAGCCTGGGCTCCAAGGTGCTGCAGATCCGCTCGGTCGAGTTCGCGGGCAAGTACCGGGTGCCGCTGCGGGTGCTCTCCAGCTTCACCCCCTGGGATATCAGTGTTGAGGAAGAGGCCAAGTCGGGCACTCTGATCACCTTCGAGGAAGACGAAAAGATGGAACAAGCCGTTGTCTCTGGCATCGCCTTCAGCCGCGACGAAGCCAAGGTCACCGTGACGGGCGTGCCCGACAAGCCGGGCGTGGCCTCGCTGATCCTGGGCGCCGTGGCCGACGCCAACATCGAAGTGGATGTGATCATCCAGAACGTGTCGCAGAACGGCAAGACCGACTTCTCGTTCACGGTCAACCGCAACGACTACCAGCGCACCCTGGACCTGCTGCGCACCCAGGTGCAGCCGGCCACCGGCGCCTCGGACGTCATCGGCGACCCCAAGATCTGCAAGGTGTCCATCGTCGGCATCGGCATGCGCAGCCACGTGGGCGTGGCCAGCAAGATGTTCCGCTCGCTGAGCGAAGAGGGCATCAACATCCAGATGATCAGCACCAGCGAGATCAAGACCTCGGTCGTGATTGCTGAGAAGTACATGGAGCTGGCCGTCCGCGCCCTGCACAAGGCTTTCGATCTGGATGCATCGATTCCTGCGATCGACGAAGCAAAAGCCTAAATTCACGCTATACTGCGGAGCTTAGGTTGGAGACGTGACCGAGAGGCCGAAGGTGCTCCCCTGCTAAGGGAGTATGGGGTCAAAAAACTCCATCGAGGGTTCGAATCCCTCCGTCTCCGCCAACCGACTGCAAAAACGCCGCTTCAAGCGGCGTTTTTCTTTTCCGGTGACCATCGCGGCCGGATTGTGGGGCAATGCGCCCCTTGTTCTGCCGGGCGGCGGCCGGAGTAGCGCCTCAGAATCGGCGCATGAGCACTGCACTTCTTGTGGGACTGCCGGCCCTGCTGGTGCTGGCGATGGCTGTGGCGTGGCGGCGCAGGGTGCCGGCACCCCAGGTGCCTGCGACGCCAGACCCGGCCGCCGCGCCGCCTTTGACCACCAATCGGGTCGAAGAGCAGTCCCCTTCGGGTCAGGATCCATGGCCCCAGGCGCTGGCCGATTTCAGGCTCATTCATGCCGACGAGTTGCCTGACGAGCGCCGTGTGGCGGTCACGGCGGTGTTTCGCAACATTCCGAGGCCTTCCAGATTGATGCAGCATCTGGCCGCCGTCGATCTGCTCAACGAGGCCAGTGCCGCGCGGCTGGTGGAATTGATTGCCGCGGAGCCGGTGATTGCCGGCAAGTTGTTGTCTGCCGTGAACTCGCCTCTGTATGGCCTGCAGACGCCGGTGGCGAGCGTGGCCCAGGCGGTGACCTTTCTGGGGCTGACGCAGGTGCGGGCCATCTGTTTGCGCTATGCGCTGATGCAGAGCTTTGCCCAGGAGGCACCGGAGCGGCAGGCCATGCTGGACCGTGTCTGGCAAGGCAGCGCGCTGGCCTGTGAGCTGGCTCAGGTGATGACCCACACCCTGTCCATCCGAGACCCGGGGGCCGTGGGCAGCGCGGTGCTGCTGTCCTTTCTCGGGCGCCTGGCCGTGACGGCCACCACGCCAACCCGTCTGCTGACCGCCGCTGATCAACCCGATCACCTGGGGCGGACCCGGGCCGAACAGGCGCTGCTGGGGGTGGGCGCCAACGAGGTGGGGCGGCTGCTCATGCGCGACTGGGCGCTGCCCGAGCCCATCATCGCCAGCGCCTGTGACCCGGCGGACTGGCTGGTGCGGCCCGTGGCCTCGTCCGATTCCGGTCATGCAGAAACGCTGGCGCTCACCTATCTGTGTGCCCGCCTGGGCGAGCGCCTGGCCAGCGGGGCCTTGCCGTCCCTGCAGAACTTCGATCTGGCCGGCGAGGACTCCGCAGACTTCTTTCATCTGCGTCACGGCCTGCCGTCTGCAGGCTTGGGCCGCTGGGCCGCAGCGCTGCGCGCGCCGGAGCTGTCTGCGCGCCTGGAGCGCCTGCAGGCCAACTCCTTCCGTGGCTATTGACCGACCAGGTCGTGGTTCGCAGCTTGCCGGCGGATGGGGGCTTCTGAAGAGATGGGCGGTGAAACCCCTGCACTTGTCACGATGGCGTCATCAGGGCGCGTGCACAATGGGAACCACTGAGGCGACAAACCGACTGCAGCACTGGGCAGAACACCGGAACCCGTGACCGGCGTCGCAGAACCCCGGCTCCCTCGCCTGAAGGCGAATCCAGGAGCCGGTTGCTTTCAGGGCCACCTCGTGTGGCCCTTGGCATTTCTGGCTTTCTGCAATCGCTGAAGCCTCCTCGGCGAGAGTCCCGGGCGATCTCAGATCGCGGTGGTCTTGTCCGGGAATTCGCAGCAATCGGCCACCTGGCAGGCTCCGCAGCGGGGCTTGCGGGCCTGGCAGACATAGCGCCCGTGCAGGATCAGCCAGTGGTGCGCATGCACCCGATAGGCCTTGGGCACCCGCTTGAGCAGCGAGAGCTCCACCGCCAGCGGGGTCTTGCCCGGGGCCAGGCCCGTGCGGTTGGACACGCGGAAGATGTGGGTGTCCACCGCCATGGTGGGCTCGCCGAAGGCCACGTTGAGCACGACATTGGCCGTCTTGCGGCCGACACCGGGCAGGGCCTCCAGCGCCTCGCGGTCGCGGGGGACCTCACCCCCATGCCGTTCCACCAGGATGCGGCAGGTCTCGATCAGGTGCTTGGCCTTGGTCTTGTACAGGCCGATGGTCTTGATGTACCCGATCAGCCCCTCCTCGCCCAGCGTCAGCATCTGAGCCGGGGTGGAGACCACCTTGAACAAGGGGCCTGTGGCCTTGTTGACCCCCACATCGGTGGCCTGGGCCGACAGCAGCACGGCCGCCAGCAGCTCGAAGGGGTTGCTGTAGACGAGCTCGGTTTCGGGGTGGGGGTTGGCGGCCTGCAGCGTGGCGAAGAAGCGCTCGACCTTCTTGGGAGACATCATGGTGTGCCGGTCTCTTCGGTGGGGAGGTTGTCGCGGGGTTCGCGCAGCGCCCGGGCCCGCGCAATGGCGGCCTCGATCACCGAGCGCTTGCGCGCGATCACCGCCGGGTCGGTGTGCCGGGTCTGGTTCTCCAGATCGGACAACTTGTGCACGGCCTTGGCCAGCAGGGCTTCGTCGTGCTCGCGCTTGTCGCGTGCCACCCGCAGCTGGTGAAAGGCATAGCGCGAGCGTGCCTCGTGAGCCTGTTCTTCGCTCCAGGCGGCCCAGCCTGTGCGGTCACCGCTCACCGGCTCCATGGCAATGCAGCTGACCGGGCAGACCGGGACGCACAGTTCGCAACCCGTGCATTGTGCTTCGACCACGGTGTGCATGCGCTTGTTGGCGCCCACGATGCAGTCCACCGGACAGGCCTTCAGGCACAAGGTGCAGCCGATGCACCAGGTCTCGTCGATCACGGCCACCGCACGCGGTCCCTCGACACCATGGGCTGGGTCCAGTGGCCGCTCGGGCAAGCCCGTCAGCCGGGCCAGCCGGGCCACCCCGTGCTGGCCGCCCGGGGGGCATTGGTGGATGCCGGCCTGGCCTTGGGCAATCGCCTGGGCGTAGGCATGGCAGTCCGGATAGCCGCAGCGGGTGCACTGGGTCTGTGGCAGCGCGTCTGCGATG
>NZ_BADL01000556.1 GCF_000333615.1 Ideonella sp. B508-1
AGGGGCCCTGCGAACAGTGCCCGCGATTATGGACTGAAGCGCAGCCTGCTCATGTCGCACTGAGGCGAGTGCGCGACGGCTTGTGTCCCGAGGCGGGTGATCCACAGTTCCTGTGGATAACTTTGTGGGCAAACCCGATGAATCAGGGGTCGGGCCTCGATATCTCAAGGGATTTCTTAGTTTGCCCCAAAAGTTGGCGGCAAAAAATCTTTCTAAATCAATTGCTTGTGACGAAAACGCGTTTGCTGAACCGCGGCGCCCATGCAGAGCCCGGCGGATCCGGTCGGGTGGATATCTGCCTGCGGCATGGCCTTCAAGGGAGTGCATGTGCCGCGCTGGGATGATTCGCCTCCCGCCGTTCAGCGTCCGGCCGCCTGGACCGTGGCGGCGCTTCTGCTGGCCGTGGCCGATGCCCTTGCGGCCAGGTTCGGATCGGTCACGGTCCGTGGCGAGCTGTCAGGCTTCACCCGGGCGGCCAGCGGCCACTGCTACTTTGCATTGAAGGACGGTGCGGGGGGCGGTGCGTCGCTGCGCTGTGTCATGTTCCGTCGGCAGGCGGGACTGCTGCAAAGCCTGCCCAGGGATGGTCAGCAGGTGGAAGTCCGCGGGCGCCTGTCACTCTACGAACCCCGGGGTGAACTGCAGCTGGTGGTGGAGTCGCTGCAGTCCGTGGGGGCCGGTCGCCTGTACGAAGAGTTCCTGCGCCTGAAGGCGCGCCTGGAGCAGGCGGGTTGGTTCGACCCCGCGCGCAAGCGAGCTCTGCCTGCCCACCCGCGGGTGATCGGTGTCATCACGTCCGCCAGCGGTGCCGTGTGGCACGATGTGGTGACCACCTTGCGGCGCCGGGCACCGCATGTGAAGGTGATTCTCTATCCCTCGCTGGTGCAGGGCAGTGAGGCGCCCGCTTCGCTCAGGGCGGCGCTGGCCCAGGCCAATGCCCGCGCGGAGGTGGACGTGGTTCTGCTGTGCCGCGGTGGCGGGAGCCTGGAGGACCTGTGGGCGTTCAACGACGAGCAGTTGGTCATGGCCGTTGCCCAGTCGGCCATCCCGGTGGTCAGTGGGGTGGGCCATGAGACCGACATCAGCCTGACCGACTGGGCGGCGGACCTGAGGGCACCAACCCCCACGGCGGCCGCTGAGCTGGTGTCGCCGGCGCGGGACGAACTGCTGCAGATGCTGGACATCCAGGCGCAGGGGCTGGCCCGCCGGGTCCACCAGCGCCTGGATGAAGCCACCCAGCGACTGGATCTGGCAAGCCTGCGCCTGCGAGACCCCCGGCGGATCCTGCAATCCCAGGGCGAGCGCCTGCGTCTCTCCGAGCAGCGATGGCGGGGCGCTCTGCGCGCAGAGGCCCAGCGTCTGGGGCGCCAGTTCATGGATCGGCAGCAGCGCTGGCAACGGCTGGTGGAGCGCGCGCGGCTGGCGGCATTGCATGAACTCGGCCTGCGGGAAGCCCGGCTGCGGGCGGTGGATCCTCGGGATGTGCTGTCGCGCGGCTATGCCTGGATCGAGGGAGATGACGGGCGGCCGATCATCTCGGCGGCCTCACTGGCGGTGGGGCAGGGGGTTCGTGCCGTCTGGGCCGATGGCTCGGCCCAGGCCACGGTCACGGCGGTGGAGGTGGCCTCATCGCCAGTGGCGGTTCCTCCCACGCGCGCACGGGGTTGATCGGCCGTGCCTACAATGAATTCGGATTCTGTTGACCCCGGATTCGGCGGGTCACGCGCCTGTTGAACCATCCTCGAAAGGAAATTGCATGGAACACACTCTGCCGCCGCTGCCGTTCGGCCTGGATGACCTGACGCCTCACATGAGCCGGGAAACCCTGGAATACCACTACGGCAAGCATCACAACGCCTACGTCGTGAACCTCAACAATCTGGTGGGGGGCACCGAGTTCGCCGGGCTGCCGCTGGAAGACGTGGTCAAGAAGTCGGCCGGCCCGGTTTACAACAACGCCGCCCAGATCTGGAATCACACCTTCTTCTGGAACTGCCTGAAGAAGAACGGTGGCGGTGAGCCCTCCGGCGCCCTGGCTGCGGCGATCAACGCCAAGTGGGGTTCTTATGCGGCCTTCAAGGAAGCATTCACCAAGAGCGCCGTGGGCAATTTCGGTTCGGGCTGGACCTGGCTGGTGAAGAAGGCCGATGGTTCGGTGGACATCGTCAACATGGGCGCGGCCGGCACCCCGCTGACCACCGGCGACAAGCCGCTGCTGACGATCGATGTGTGGGAGCATGCCTACTACATCGACTACCGCAACCTGCGTCCCAAGTTCGTGGAGACCTTCCTGAACAATCTGGTGAACTGGTCGTTCGCGGAAGCGAATTTCGCGGCCTGATCCGCTGGGCAACGCCAAAACAAAAGGGCCGGCTTTTGCCGGCCCTTTTTGCTTTCTGCGGGGAGTGCTGAAGGCGAATCAGTTGTTCTTGAAGACTGTGCCGGCGAGATGTGCGCCGGCCTTCAACCCCCGTTTGGCGAACCAGCCCTGGTTCATTTCGAGGACAAAACGCACCGGCTTGCGCGAGCAGTGCGAGTTCTCGGTCTGGGGGGCCATGTCCTCGATGTTCACGATCGTGCCGTCTTCGGCAATGAAGGCGGCCGAGAGGGGAATCAAGGTGTTCTTCATCCAGAAGCACTGGGTGGCAGGCTCCTCGAAGACAAACAGCATTCCCTCGTGGGGCGCCATGGTCTTGCGGAACATCAGACCGATCTCCCGCTCCTGAGGGCTGCGAGCCACCTGGGCCACGATGTTGTACATGCCGGCTGACAAGGTCAGGGTCGGCAGGGTCTGCGCCTCCTGGGCATCCGTGACGCTGGGGAAAACCCCGAGCAAGCCCAGCATGGCGCTCCAGGCGATGAGATTACGCTTGATCAATGTCATTTCCGATGTGTTCGTTGGCCCTAACATGCTGAAACGCTGCTGCCCCTCAGGCGGCTGACATTGGATTGTGTCTCCGTCCCCATGAATGCCGTTGTCGCCCCATCCCGCACGGAATCCCTGCACACCAGCGACCTGGACGTTCTGGACGATCCGATCGAGCAGCAGCGATTCACGCGCTGGACCGAAGAGGCCGATGGGCAACGCCGCGCCGAATCCGCATTCCAGCTGAGCGGAATGTACTGCGCGGCGTGTGCCGGCATCATTGAGGCGGCGTTGAGCGGCTTGCCGGGCGTGGAGGAGGCCAGTGTCAACTCGGCATCCCGCCGGGCCATGGTCCGCTGGGACCCCGCCCGGACATCGCCTTCCGCGATGGTGCGGGCCATCCGGGGCGCCGGCTATGACGCCGTGCCGGACGCCGCAGCCTCGGCGCGCGAGTTGCGGCGCAAGGAGCGCCGCCAGGCCCTCTGGCGCGTCTTCGTGGCGAGCTTTTGCGCCATGCAGGTGATGATGTTCGCCACGCCAAGCTATGTGGCGCATGGTGGTGAGTTGCCACTCGACCTGCGTCAGTTGCTCAACTGGGCCAGCTGGCTGGTCTCCATTCCGGTGATGGCTTTCTCGGCCGGCCCGTTCTTCAAAGGGGCCTGGGCCAGTCTTCGCACTCGGCGGATCGGCATGGACATTCCCGTGGCCCTGGGCTTGTTGGTCACGTTTGTGGCCAGCTCGGGGGCAACGTTCGACCCGCAGGGGCCGTTTGGCCATGAGGTCTATTTCGACTCCCTGACCATGTTCGTCAGCTTCCTGCTGGCGGGCCGCTTCCTGGAAATGTCGGCCCGGCACCGTGCCGCCGAGTCCCTGGAAGACACGCTGTCGCGCATGCCGGAGACGGCCCTCCGTCTGGTGGGCGACGGTGAGGCGGTCGAGACCGTGAGCGTGCTGCGTCTGGCACGTGGGGACCGGGTGAGGGTGCCTGTGGGGGCCGCCTTTCCTGCCGATGGCCGCCTGGAACAGGGCTGCACCCAGGCCGACGAGTCTCTGCTCACGGGGGAGTCCCGTCCAGTTGACAAGCGGGCGGGGGATGAGGTCGTGGCCGGCAGCCTGAACCTCTCCGTGCCTGTGACGATGCGGGTCGAGCGGGTGGGGGCGGACACGCGCCACGAGGCCATCGTGGCGATGATGCGGGATGCGATGAGCCAGCGTCCGGCGCTGGCGCGCTGGGCGGACGCCTGGGCGGGGCCTTTTCTTTGGACGGTGCTGATACTGGCCTTGGGTTCTGGGCTGGTCTGGTTCTGGATGATCCCTCCCGGCGCGTGTGGGTAATGGTGTCGGTGCTGATCGTCACCTGTCCTTGCCCGCTGTCGCTGGGTGCGCCATCGGCCCTGGTGGCGGCCGCCGGGGCCTTGGCCCGCAGGGGGGTGATGGTCCAACGCCTGGATGCCTGGAGGGCGCTGGCTTCCATGAATCGGCTTTACACGGACAAGACCGGCACGCTGACCGAGGAGCGTCCGCAGTGGGCACGCACCACCCTTCTGGCCGACGGGCAGGGCGAGGAGCGCGAGCTCACCCGGCTGGCCGCCTCGCTGGCCAGTTGGTCGACCCACCCGCTGTCGCAGGCACTGGTGTCGGCGGAACCCTCCGGCACCCGCGCGGTTTGGCGTCGTGTGGCGGAGCAAGCCGGGGCCGGCCTGGAAGGGACCGATGAACGGGGCGATCTCTGGCGACTCGGGGCCCTGAGCTGGGTCCAAGGCGAGGTGCCCGTCCCGTCTTCGGATTCCGCATCTCAGGTCGACGCCCCCTGTGTCTATTTCGGTCGGCCCGGGCATGCGCTGGTCCGCTTCGAGTTCGACGAGCAACTCCGGCCGGGGGTGCCTGCGGCGCTGGCGGCGCTGCAGGCCGACGGTGTGCAGGTTGGTCTGCTCTCCGGAGACGTGAGCGCGCGGGCGCAGAAGATTGCCGAGCAGTTGGGTATTCGTGAGGTTCACGGTGATGCCACGCCCGGTGTGAAGCGTGACGTCTTGGCCGCTGCCCAGGCCGGTGGCGCCATCGTGGGGATGGTGGGCGATGGAATCAACGATGCGCCGGTCCTGGCGCGCGCCAACGTGTCCTTCGCCATGGGGCAGGGGGCCTTGGTGTCCCGTGCAAATGCCGATGCCGTCATCGTGTCGAACCGGTTCGAGGATCTCTTGCTGTCCCGCCGGCTGGCGCGTCAGGCCATGCGGGTGGTGCGCCAGAACCTGGTGTGGGCGGCGCTCTACAACGCGGCCTGTATTCCGCTGGCCATGCTGGGCTACCTGCCGCCCTGGGGGGCTGGCCTGGGCATGGCCTTGAGCTCGCTCCTGGTGGTGGGCAATTCCTGGCGTATCGGGCGCTGAGCGTCGTCCGATGCACCGTGCTTGTTTGCAAACGATCCGATGGACATCCTCTACCTCCTGATACCCCTCTCCGCCGTGCTGGTGCTCGTGATCATCGGCGTGTTCGGCTGGGCTCTGCACCGGGGGCAGTTCGATGACCTGGAACGCGAAGGTGAGCGGATCCTGCAACAGGACGCGACCGTCGTTGATGACGATCAAGCGCCCCGTCAGGGTGTTCAAAAACAATCCAACCCGTCTCAGTGAGTCAAGAGTCTCGATAAGAAGGAGGCCTTCCGATGGCAAATAGTTCCGCGCCGGCGCAACCGGCATACACAGACGCCGTGGTGAGGGGTTTTGCCCTCGTCGCGGTGTTGTACGGCATCGTAGGGATGCTGGTAGGGGTGATCGTCGCGTCCCAGTTGGCGTGGCCTGAGCTCATCAACGGCATCCCCTGGTTGACCTATGGTCGCCTGCGGCCGCTGCACACGAATGCTGTGATCTTTGCATTTGGCGGCTCGGTGCTTTTTGCCACCAGCTATCACGTGGTCCAGCGCACCTGCCAGACCGCTCTGTTCCTGCCCAAGCTGGCCTGGTTCACCTTCATCGGCTGGAACCTGATCGTGCTGTCGGCGGTGGTGACCCTGCCGCTGGGCATGACCAGCGGCAAGGAGTACGCCGAACTCGAGTGGCCGATCGACATCGCCATCGCCATCGTGTGGGTGGCCTATGCGGTCGTGTTCTTCGGCACCATCGGCATCCGCAAGGTGCGCCACATCTATGTGGCCAACTGGTTCTTCGGCGCCTTCATCATCGCCGTGGCCTTGCTGCACATCGTCAACAGCGCCGAGGTGCCGGTGTCCCTGTGGCCGATGAAGTCCTACTCGGCCTATGCCGGTGTTCAGGATGCGATGGTCCAGTGGTGGTACGGCCACAATGCGGTGGGCTTCTTCCTGACCGCGGGCTTCCTGGGGATCATGTACTACTACATCCCCAAGCAGGCTGAGCGTCCGGTGTACTCGTATCGCCTGTCGATCGTGCACTTCTGGGCCCTGATCTTCACCTACATGTGGGCGGGTCCCCACCACCTGCACTACACAGCGCTGCCCGACTGGGCCCAGTCCGTGGGCATGATCTTCTCTCTGGTCCTGCTGGCTCCCTCCTGGGGCGGCATGATCAACGGCATCATGACCCTGTCGGGTGCCTGGCATAAGCTGCGCGATGACCCGATCCTGAAGTTCCTGATCGTGTCCCTGTCGTTCTACGGCATGTCGACCTTCGAAGGTCCGATGATGTCGATCAAGACGGTGAATGCGCTGTCGCACTACACCGACTGGACTGTCGGCCACGTGCACTCTGGCGCCCTGGGCTGGGTGGGCATGGTGTCCATTGGTGCCCTGTACCACCTGATCCCCCGCATGTTCGGCCGCAAGAGCATGTACAGCACCCGTGCGATCGAGCTGCACTTCTGGATCGCCACCATCGGCATCGTGCTCTACATCGCCGCGATGTGGATTGCCGGTGTGATGCAAGGTCTGATGTGGCGTGCAGTGAACCCGGACGGCACGCTGGTCTACAGCTTTGTTGAGTCGGTCAAGGCCACCTATCCGTTCTACGTGATTCGTGTGTGCGGCGGCCTGCTGTACCTGACGGGCATGCTGATCATGGCCTGGAACACGATCATGACTGTCGCCAATGGCCGTGCCGTGCCGACGCCGATTCCGGCGGTGGCCGCTCACGCCTGAGTTTCAAGGAGAACAACACATGGCGAGCCAACACAAGCCATCTGGTCACGAGAAGATCGAGACCAGTAACTTCCTGATGATTGTCCTGATCCTGATCGCCGTGGCGTTCGGTGGTCTGGTCGAGATCGTCCCCCTGTTCTTCCAGCACTCCACCACTCAGCCGGTGCCAGGCCTCAAGCCCTACACCCCGCTGCAGCTGGCGGGTCGGGATGTCTACATCCGCGAGGGCTGCTACAACTGCCACTCCCAGATGATCCGCCCCTTCCGTGCGGAAACTCTGCGCTACGGTCCGTACTCGGTCGCAGGTGAGTTCGTCTATGACCACCCCTTCCAGTGGGGCAGCAAGCGCACGGGTCCCGACCTGCAGCGCGTGGGCGGTCGCTACAGCGACGAATGGCACCGTGTTCACCTGAACAACCCGCGGGATGTGGTGCCGGAGTCCAACATGCCTTCCTTCCCTTGGCTGAAGGACAACACCCTCAACCCCGCCGACATCGGCCCGAAGATGAGTGCACTGCGCAAGGTGGGCGTTCCCTACACGGATGCCGAGATCGCCGCTGCTGGTGATGAGGTGAAGGGCAAGACCGAGCTGGATGCCCTGGTGGCCTACCTGCAGGTTCTGGGCACCGCCCGCAAGTGATGACAAGGAGCCGAGAGCATGTCGATTGATCTGAACTCGCTGCGCAGCATCGTGACCGTGGTGTCCCTGCTGCTGTTCATCGGGCTGATGGTGTGGACCTGGAGTCGGCGGCGTCGATCCGCCTTCGACGAAGCGGCCCAACTGCCATTCCTGGATGACGACACGCCTGGCTCGACGTCCACCCACAAATGATGTGCGAGGGGTCGGGCTGCCCGACCCCGCCACTGGAGAATGGAATGAGTGACTTTTTCAACATCGGATGGTCCGTCTACATCGCGGCCATCGTGATTGGGGGTCTCGTCTTCTGCCTGGCGCTGTTGATTGTCGCCAGCCGCCGGAAGGTGATGGCTGACGACAACAGCACGGGCCACGTCTGGGACGAGGACCTCAAGGAAATGAACAACCCGCTGCCTCGCTGGTGGATGGGATTGTTCGTGATCACGGTGGCTTTCGCTGCGATCTACCTGGCACTCTACCCTGGCCTGGGTGCAAACAAGGGCACGCTGCAATGGTCTGCCGTGGGGCAGCTTCAGGCGGAGAATGAGAAGGCCCGTGTTGCCATGGCCCCGGTGTATGCCAGCTTCGCGAACCTTGCGGCGGCTGATTTGGCCAAGAACCCGCAAGCCATGGCCATCGGAGAGCGTCTCTTCGTCAACAACTGCGCGCAATGCCACGGCGCAGATGCCAAGGGCAGCAAGGGCTTTCCCAATCTGACGGACCAGGACTGGTTGGGGGGCGACGGTAGCCCCGAGTACATCGAGAAGACCATCATCAATGGCCGTCAGGGTGTGATGCCCGTGATGGCGCCAGCGGTGGGGTCGCCTGAAGATGTGCGCAATGTGGCCAACTATGTGCTGAGCCTTTCGGGCAGCCCCCACAATGCTGTGGCGGCCCAACTGGGCAAGCCGAAGTTCGTGGTCTGCGCGGCTTGCCATGGCCCAGAGGGCAAGGGCAATCCGGTCATTGGTGCTCCCAATCTCACCGACAAGATCTGGCTGCATGGCTGGGGTGAGCAAGCTGTGATGGACATGGTCAACCATGGCAAGACCAATGTGATGCCACCGCAGGGGCAGCGCTTCACGCCCGAGCAGATCAAGGTGCTTGCGGCCTATGTCTGGAATTTGTCTCAGAACACGAAGGTCGCCGCTCAGTGAGTTAGAGTGAAGGCATGAGCGATACCACCACCCCTATTTCGTCTTCTCCTGTTGGTCAACCGCCAGAGTCTGGCAAAGACACTGTGGCGGAGGTGGTATCGCTTTACCAGAAGTCTCGGAAAATCTATGCCCGCAGCGTCACGGGGTGGTTCGCCACCTGGCGCTGGGGTTTGGTCTGGTTCACCCAGATTTTGTTTTACGGTTTGCCCTGGTTGAGCTGGAATGACCGTCAGGCCATCTTGTTTGACCTGGGCGCCCGCAGGTTTTATATCTTCGGGATGGTTCTTTACCCGCAGGATTTCATCTACCTGACGGGGCTTTTGATCGTCTCCGCCTACAGCCTGTTCCTTTTCACGGCAGTGGCGGGGCGTCTCTGGTGTGGGTATGCCTGTCCTCAGACGGTCTACACCGAGATCTACATGTGGTTCGAACAAAAGTTCGAAGGTGATCGTGCTCAGCGCATGCGCCTGGACCAGGGGCCCTGGACCATGGAGCGCCTGCTGCGTCGCAGTGGCAAGCAGATCGCCTGGGTCCTCTTCGGCCTGTGGACAGGTTTCACCTTTGTCGGCTACTTCACGCCGATCCGGGTGTTGGGGCAAGAGGCGCTGACGTTGAGCTTCGGGCCCTGGGAGTGGTTCTGGGTCCTGTTCTACGGTTTCGCCACCTACGGCAATGCCGGCTACATGCGCGAGCAGGTCTGCAAGTACATGTGCCCTTATGCCCGGTTCCAGAGCGTGATGTTCGACCGGGATACCCTGATCATCAGTTACGACAGCGAGCGTGGCGAGCCCCGTGGCTCGCGTTCGAAGAAGGCGGATCTCGCCAAGCTGGGCCTGGGATCGTGTGTCGATTGCGGATTGTGCGTTCAGGTGTGCCCCACCGGCATCGACATCCGAAAGGGTTTGCAGTATGAGTGCATTGGTTGTGCAGCCTGCATTGATGTCTGCAACGGCATCATGGACAAGATGGGGTATCAGCGGGGCTTGATCCGCTACGCCACCGAAAATGGTCTGGAAAACCATCTGGACCGTGGCTCGATGATGCGACGCATTTTCCGGCCGCGGGTCCTGATCTACACGGTGATTCTGCTGGCCATCGTGTCGGCATTTGCGCTGAGTGTTTATCTGCGCAATCCTTTCCGCGTGGATGTGGTTCGGGATCGGGCTTCACTGGCACGAATCGTGGACGACGGGCGTGTCGAAAATGTCTACCGAATCCAGATCATGAACTCGGCCGAAGAAGAACAGAAGTACCGGTTGAGTGTGCGTGGTCTGCCCGGGATCATGATCGATGGCCCGACGTCGTTCGAGCTCGATCCCGCAGAGGCCCGCTGGATCACGGTGAGCGCACAGATTCCCTTCGAAGCCGCCCAGCAGGTCGGCACGGGCATGCACAGCATCCAGTTTGATGTCGAGCGCTTGGCGCACGACGAGAAGACCCATTCCGTTCAGGTGGAAGAGAAGTCCACTTTCATGGTGCCGCGCTGAGCGGCACGCGAGGAACTCAGACATGTCGGCATCCGAAGTTTCCCCTGTTGTCACCCTGACGTCTCAGGCACACGATTCTCCCAAGCCCTGGTGGCGGCATCCGATGGTGTGGCTGGTGATCTCCGGCCCCCTCACGGTGGTGATCGCCAGCATCATTTCTGCCGTGGTGGCTGTTCGGGGAGCCGATCCTGTGCTGCTGAAGGACGAGTCAGGTGGTGCGTCCGAGGTTCATGATGGGATGGATAGCATGACGCCTGCGCTGGCCGCGCGCAATCATGCGGCGACGCCCAAGCAGGATCGCTGAACAGAACTCTCAGGGGGGCGGGCTTGCCCCCGTGTCATGGCCGCCAGATGTCCTTCAACTTTGTTGAGAAGGAGCATTGCCGTGTCCGAATCCGCTCGCGTTTGTTCCGTCAGGGTGCTGTGCATCCTCTGGCCCGCGTTTCTGATGGCGGGGGTCGCTGAGGGCTTGGTGTTCGTGGTCGTCGATCCAGGGGAGCTTCACTGGTTTGGCGCTGACAGGATCGACTGGAGCCTGTCCACCATCTACTCCGCGACATTCCTCATCTTCTGGGGAATCATCTCCATCGCGGGGGCATTGACTCAGTTGCTGAGTTTGCCGCAAGGTGGTGACCCGGATCACAAGGACGCCGCTCATCCCGCATGAAAACGCCAGCCCGCTGCCCACAGGCGGGAAGCGGGTGATGGCGTGTGGCGCTCAGCAGTGAGCGCCGTTGATCAGCTGCTGCAAGCCATCCTGATCGATGATCCGGATGTGGCGTTGCTTCACTTCGAGCAGCCCGTCATCCTGGAACTTGGAGAAGGTGCGGCTGACGGTCTCGAGCTTGAGCCCGAGATAGCTGCCAATTTCCTCTCGCGTCATGCGAAGGATCAGCGATGACGCCGAGAAGCCCCGGGCCTGAAGTCTCTGGGTCAGGTTCATCAGGAATGCGGCCAGCCGCTCTTCGGCTCGCATGTGCCCAGCAGCAG
>NZ_BADL01000555.1 GCF_000333615.1 Ideonella sp. B508-1
CGGCTAATTATGATTTCTGATAGACGTTAACGTCTTATTTGAATCATAAAAAAACCGCAGCTTCGGCTGCGGTTTTTTCTTGGGGGAATTGAAGAGTAATCACTGAAAGGCGACTTCTTCACCGTTGAGTGTTATTTCCTGGATGAGGATATGCCCGGTGGAGCGCTTTAATGGACGCTTGGCACTGGCATACAAGTTCCGTCGCTTCGACAATTGCCTATGTGTCGAGTCCCGTGAGTTCGTAGACCCGCTTGTTGAAGAGATCAGGCCGTTGCGATTGCCACTGCTTGCACCATTCGCACCGCACGCTCGCGCACCTCGGGGACTTCTTCAAGGCTCTATTCCCCAGAGTTGGAGACTCCGTCAAACCCGGGACGGTTCAGTTCAGGTCACATGTGTGCGACGGTTTTATTTGAACGGTGCGACTGTTAAATGAAAATAAACCCACTGAAGGAGTGGGCTTCTTTTCCGAACAATTGACTTTACTGCAGCGCCGCCATCGCCCGCGCCGTGATGTCATCCACCGACCCCAGGCCTGAGATCTTGCGGTAGGCCGGCGCGGCTGCGTCACCCGTCGCAGCCCAGTCGCTGTAGTACCCCACCAGCGGCTTGGTCTGGGAGTGGTAGACCTCCAAGCGCTTGCGCACGGTGGCTTCTTCGTCATCGGGGCGCTGCACCAGGTCTTCACCGGTGGCATCGTCCTTGCCTGCGACCTTGGGCGGATTGAACTTGACGTGGTAGGTCCGGCCCGAGGCCACATGCACACGGCGTCCGCTCATGCGTTCGATGATGGCTTCGTCCGGGACATCGATCTCCAGCACATAGTCGAGCTTGACGCCGGCCACCTTCATGGCTTCGGCTTGCGGAATGGTGCGCGGGAAGCCGTCGAAGAGGAAGCCCTTGGCGCAGTCCGGCTGGGCGATGCGTTCCTTGACCAGGCCGATGATGATGTCGTCGCTGACCAAGCCGCCAGCGTCCATCACCTTCTTGGCGGCCAGGCCCAGTTCGGTGCCGGCCTTCACGGCGGCACGCAGCATGTCGCCGGTGGAGATCTGGGGGATGCCAAACTTCTGGCAGATGAACGCTGCCTGGGTTCCTTTGCCGGCGCCGGGGGCGCCCAGAAGAATCAATCGCATGGAAATGCCTCGTGATGGTGAATTCTTGTTGCCGCGGTGGGCAAGGTCAGGCCCCAGACAGGTGCCTGACAGGGTTTGAAGTCAGGATAGCATGGGCTTACCTGCACGGACCTGACGCGGCCGGAGGTGAGATCTGCGGGCTTACCCGATGTAGTGTTGCCGTACGCGCAGGAGGTCTTCCGGCGTGTCCACCCCCGCAGGTGGCGGGGTGTCGGTGACATAGACGGCAATCTTGCCCTCGTGCCACAGGATGCGGAGCTGTTCCAACGCTTCTGCCTGTTCCAGCGGTGCGGGCTCCAGTGCGGGAAAGCGCTTGAGGAAGCCGACCCGGTACGCGTAGAGTCCGATGTGCCGCAGCGCGGCAGGCCGGGGTGGTAGATGGGGTTCCCCGGCCGTGGAGCCGTCTCGCCACCAGGGGATGCTGGCCCGGCTGAAATAGAGGGCCCGTCCGGCCTTGTCCAGGACGACTTTCACCACGTTCGGGTTGCGTAGCTCTGCCACTGAATGGATCGTGTGAGCCGCGGTCGCCGCGACGCAGTCGGTTCGCTCTTCCAGCAGCTCGGCACATGCCCTGACCAGGGGCGGATCGATCAGCGGTTCGTCACCCTGCACGTTCACCACGATCTGATCATCGCTGAGACCCAAGATCGTGCAGGCCTCGGCCAGACGATCGCTTCCACTCTGGTGGTCCGCCCGGGTCATGACCGTGGGAATGCCGTGCTCGGCGCAGGCTTGCGCGACTTCCGCCGCGTCCGTGGCAACCACCACCTGCATGGCGCCTGCCTCCAAGGCACGTTCCGCCACGCGGACCACCATGGGCTTGCCCCCCAGATCGGCCAGCGGCTTGCCTGGCAAGCGCGACGAAGCCATGCGGGCGGGAATGAGAACGGTGAAGTTCACAGGGATTCCTCGGCCGCGAGCACGCGAGCTTCACCCTCGAGCATGATGGGAATGCCATCGCGGACCGGGAAGGCCAGGCGATCTGCGGAGCACACCAGTTCCTGGGGGCGTTGCTGCTCGTCACGCCGGAGTTGCAGAGGGCCCTTGCAAAGCGGGCATACCAGCATGTCGAGGAGTCGGTGATCAGCAGTCATGGTGCACAGAAGTATCTTGTCGAAGCGAGCGCGTCAGTGCGCGAATGGCTTCTTTGGGAATCTGGAAGTCTAGCGCCACCACCCACAGCCTGGGGCCCGTCCGATGATCTTCCGGGCGAAGCTTGACGGCGTCCTTCTCCGTGATCAGGACGTCCGTCACACCTGTTGGCCAGGGTGGGGTGTCGAAGTCCGCATGGTCGGGCAGGGGCAGGCGCTGGATGTGCATGCCGGCCTGCTCCAGCTGCAGGAAGAAGCGCTCGGGCTCGGCGATGGCGGCACAGGCCAGCATGGCCTGGTTCATGGAGCGCTCGGTCAGGGTGCGCAGGCAGGCCGGGTCGGCCGGCTGGCCGCGCCACCACATATCCAGGGCCACGGCGCCTGCCAGGCTTCGCTTGGCGCAATGTCCTGGCAGAGAGGTGCTGGGGCGGTCGGCGTTGTAGATGACCTCGCAGGGGGCCAGGGAGGACGTGGGCCACCGGCGTGGCAGCAGCTGTCTCAGGGGGCCGGCGGGCAGGGGCAGGCCGTTGCCAGCCCCCCGGCCATCGAAGACGATGACGGACGCAGCTCTGGGCAGGCGTGTGTGCTGAAGGCCATCGTCGGCCACCAGCAGGTCCACTTCAGGGTAGGCCTCCAGCAGGGCCCGGGCGGCGGCGTGCCGATCGCGCCCCACCCAGAGCGGGGCCCCGGTCCGCAAGCGAATCAACAGAGGCTCATCGCCGGAAAGCGGTGCCGGCGTGCTCGGCGTCACCTCAAGGAGCGCATCACTGCGACGCCCGTAGCCTCGGGACACCACACCCGGCTGCCATCCCTGCTGACGCAGCGCCTGGACCAGGGCCATCGTGGTAGGGGTCTTGCCGGCGCCGCCGACGATCAGATTGCCCACCACGATCACCGGGGCCCTCAACGGAGGCTGTCGCCGTGCCCATCGGCGGCCCAGCCAGCGTTGCCATCCGGACACCAAAAGATAGAGTCCGGACAGCGGCATCAGCAGCCAGGCGGCCCATCCAGGGCGAGATCTCCACCACTGACCTTGCAGCCAGAGCGCCAGCGGGGACACCTGCCTCACGGTTGCCCGGGGGTGCTTTGGGCGGGGAGCTGGGCTGCGAAGGTGATGCGGTTCAGTCCCACGCGGCGGGCGGCGTCCAGCACATTGATCACGGACTGGTGCGCTGCGGTGGCGTCGGCCGAGATGATGACGAAGCAGTTGTCCTGCCCGCTTGCCGCCTTCTGCAGCGAGGCCGCCAGGGTGTCGACATTGCGCCCGTCCACGGCTTGCCCATCAACCGCATAGCGGCCATCGGCGGCCACGGCCACCACGATCTGTGCCGGTCTTTCCTTGACCGGATCGGCCGAGGCCGAGGGCAGGTTCACCTGGAGTTCCGTGAACTTGGCATAGGTGGTCGACAGCATCAGGAAGATGAGGATCACCAGCAGCACGTCGATGAACGGGATCAGGTTGATCTCGGGTTCATCGGAGGAGGATCCGCGGAAATTCATGGCCGATCAGCGTGGCTCAGCGCGAGGCCTGCCGCAGCAGTTGCTGCAGCAGCCGTTCGCTGGCCTGTTCCATGTCGTGCAGGAAATCATTCACCCGGCTGCGGAAGTAGCGGTGGGCCATCAACGAGGGGATGGCCACCATCAGGCCGAAGGCCGTGTTGTAGAGCGCCACGGAAATGCCGTGCGCCAACTGGGTCGGGTTGGTGCCGCTGCCGGGGGCTTGGGAGCCGAAGATCTCGATCATCCCGATCACCGTGCCCAGCAGACCCAGCAGCGGTGCGGCCGAGGCAATGGTGGCGATGGCGTTGAGATAGCGGTCCAGTCGGTGCGCCGCGGAGCGGCCGGCCGACTCGAAAGCCTGGCGCAGCGACGCCTCGGGGGCCCGCGGATCGGCAGCCCAGGCACGCAGTCCACCGGCGAGCACGCTGCCCATCACGGAGTTGTCGGCCAGCTTCTTCAGAACGTCGGCGTTGGGCAGGCCCTGCTTGGCCACCGCAATCACTTCATCCACCAGACCCTCTGGTGCCACCCGGCTGCGCCGGAGGGTCATCAGGCGTTCCAGGATGAGGGCGAGTGCCCCAACAGAACACAACATAAGCGGCCAGATCGGCCAGCCTGCGGCTTGTAAGATCGACAGCAACGAGAT
>NZ_BADL01000554.1 GCF_000333615.1 Ideonella sp. B508-1
GGACGCAGCATCTCCTGCTGTGGGATGTCGTCCTCCAGATAGACCTCGCCCACGGGCTGGTAGCCGAAGCCGCCGTAGAAGGCGGCCAGATGTGCCTGGGCGCTGATGCGGTTGGGGCGGCCGGGCCAGGTCTGGTCGCAGCGGCGCACGCCCTCGCCCACCAGCACGCGCCCCAGGCCCAGGCCGCGCACGGCGGGGTGGTTGACCACCCGGCCCAGGGCCGGCTCGTCGTACTTCTGCCCTGGGTCCACCGCCCGCAGGTAGAGCACCAGTTCGCCGGCCGGCAGGCCGTTCCAGTCGTGGCCCAGGCGGCCCAGCAGGTGCCAACTGCGCTGGTCCAGGCCGTCCGGGTCCAGGTAGGGCCCCTGCTCCAGGATGAACACACGGGCGCGCAATTGCAGCAGGTCGTACAGGTCCTGCAGGCCCAGGTCGGGGAAGCGGCACCAGGTCCAGTGGATGTCGGGCGGTGGGAGCGTCATGGTGGGGCGCATTGTCCCCCCTCGCCCCCTTTGTCCCCTTTTTCCCCGGCGTCAGCGCGGCGGACGCGTCGGCGCGCTGACGCCGCCCAGGAACTTGAAGGTGGCGGTGGCATGGGCACACAGCTCGCCCTGGGCGTTGAGCACCCGCCCCTCGCAGAAGGCCATGCTGACGGTGCGCTGCAGCACCGTGCCAATGCCGCGCAGCTCGCCCTCGGCGGGTCGCAGAAAGCTGGTCTTGAGCTCGATGGTGGCCACGCCCGGCCCTTCCTGGTGGCCGCTGCGGGCGGCCAGGGCCATGGAGATGTCCATCATGGTCAGCAGAAGCCCGCCATGCGCCACGCCCCAGCCATTCAGGTGGGGCGGCTGCAGCCAGACCCGGACCTCCGCGCTGTCCTCGGTGGCACCGTAGAACTGCAGGCCCAGGTGGTGGGCAAAAGGAATGGGGATCGGGAAAGGCTGGGGATGGGCCTGGGACGGGACGGGGGCGTTCATGCCACGATCTTCTCGCAAACCCTGAGGGAACACCCTCCCCAGGACCGAAGCCATCGCCACGTGAGGCAAGGAAAGCCCCACCACCGGTCAGGCGCGGCCGCCTTGCCTACACTGGCCCGCATGGACGACCGCCGCGCCTCCTTCCCCCCCGACGCCACGCGCTGGCCCAACCGTTTTGCAGGCCTGGGCCCGGCCTTCCACACCCCGATGCGAGGCACCGGCCTGCCTGACCCGCACTGGGTGGCCACCAGCGACGATGCCGCCGCCGTGTTGGGCTGGCCGGCCGACTGGTGGCAGCGCTGGCCCGAGGCCCTGGCCG
>NZ_BADL01000553.1 GCF_000333615.1 Ideonella sp. B508-1
GGACCCGCGCCTGGCCAAACTGGCCGAGATCGTCAAGCCCGAGCGCATCCTGCCGGCCATCGTCGAGTTCGTGGACATCGCCGGCCTGGTGGCAGGCGCCTCCAAGGGCGAAGGCCTGGGCAACCAGTTCCTCAGCCACATCCGCGAGACCGACGCCATCGTCAACGTGGTGCGCTGCTTCGAGGACCCGAACGTGATCCACGTGGCCGGCAAGGTCGATCCGATCGCCGACATCGAGGTCATCCAGACCGAGCTGTGCCTGGCCGACCTGACCACGGTCGAGAAGAGCCTGCAGCGCTACACCAAGGCCGCCCGCAGCGGCAACGACAAGGAAGCCGCCGCCCTGGTCAAGGTGCTGGAGAAGTGCCAGGCCGCGCTGGACCAGGCCAAGCCCGTGCGCTCCATCGATTTCAGCAAGGAAGAGCTGGTCATCCTCAAGCCGCTGTGCCTGATCACCGCCAAGCCGGCGATGTTCGTGGGCAACGTGGCCGAGGACGGCTTCGAGAACAACCCCTTCCTGGACCGGCTGCGCGAGTACGCCGCAGCCCAGAAGGGCGAGGTCGTGGCCATCTGCGCCAAGACCGAGGCCGAGCTGGCCGAGATGGAGGACGAGGACCGCGCCATGTTCCTGGCCGAGATGGGCCAGGACGAGCCGGGCCTGAACCGCCTGATCCGCGCCGCCTTCAAGCTGCTGGGCCTGCAGACCTACTTCACCGCCGGCGTGAAGGAAGTGCGCGCCTGGACCATCCACATCGGCGACACCGCACCGCAGGCCGCCGGCGTGATCCACACCGACTTCGAACGCGGCTTCATCCGCGCCCAGACCATCGCCTACGAGGACTTCATCCAGTACAAGGGCGAACAGGGTGCCAAGGACGCCGGCAAGATGCGCGCCGAAGGCAAGGAATACGTCGTCAAGGATGGCGACGTGCTGAACTTCCTGTTCAACGTTTGAGCGCAGAACGAGGCTTCGATGGCTTTCACGAACTACCGAGAAGGTAGCGAAGCCCCTTGATCCGCGCCGCCCCTCAGCCGCGGCCCGTGGTCGGCAAGGTGATGCAGTGGATACAGACGGAGGCAGCAGCCTGCAGGAGCGACGCCGTCATGCAGCGCAGCTGGCAGACTGCCCGACACGGCGCATGACCCTTGTTTTCGACCCGGGAGGCCGGGTCGCCGCTCAGCTGCGAGACGGCAGCGGGACAACGCTCT
>NZ_BADL01000552.1 GCF_000333615.1 Ideonella sp. B508-1
GTAGAGCAGGGCCGGGCTGACCGGCTTGCCGATGTGGTCGTTCATGCCCGCGGCCAGGCAGGCGGCGCGGTCGTCGTCGAAGGCGTTGGCCGTCATGGCCAGGATGGGGAGGGCCTGGCCGAGCCGGGCGCGCAGCTCGCGCGTGGCGGTGAGCCCGTCCATCTCGGGCATCTGCATGTCCATCAGCACCAGGGCCGGCGGCCGGGCCAGGGCGGCCTGCAGGGCCTGCCGGCCATCGGCCGCCACCTCGACCTGCAGGCCCACCGCCTGCAGCAGCTCGCGGGCCACCTCCTGGTTGATGGGGTTGTCTTCGGCCAGCAGGATGCGCCGGCCGGCATGGTGCTGCCGCAGCGCCTGTTCCAGGCCGGCGCCATTGCTGGGGGACGGGGCGGGCGCGCCCGGCCGCGCCGAGGGGTGCAAGAGCTGGGCCAGGGCATCCATCAGGTCCGAGGGGGTGATGGGTTTGGTGAGCACCTGGGCGAAGCCGGCCGCCTCGGCCTGCTGGCGCAGGCCGGGCTCGTTGAAGGCCGTCACCAGCAGGGCCGGCGGTGTGGTGCCGCCCAGCGCAGCACGCATGGCCCGCAGCGTGGCCGGGCCGTCCAGCGAGGGCATCTGCCAGTCCAGCACCAGCAGGTCGAAGGCGCGCCCCGCGGCGGCCTCGGCCTGCACCCGGTGCAGGGCCGCCTGCGGGTCGTCCAGGGCCTGCACCTGCAGTCCCAGCACGGACAGGGTGTCCGACAGGGCGCTCAGGGACACCGGCAGGTCGTCGACCACCAGGGCCCGGGCGGGTCTGCACCTTGGCCAGCAGGCTGTCGGCGGGCACCTCCACGGCCGCCGGGCAGCGCTCCACCCAGGCGGTGAACCAGAAGCAGCTGCCCTCCCCGGGGCGGCTGCTCATGCCGGCTTCACCGCCCATCAGGCCGGCGATCTTCCGGGTCAGGGCCAGTCCCAGGCCGGTGCCGCCGTAGCGGCGGGTGGTCGAGGCGTCCGCCTGCTCGAAGGCCTCGAACAGGGTGCCCTGCTGTTCCGGCGCAATGCCCACGCCCGAGTCGCTGACCTCGAACCGGAGCTGCAAGCGCTGGCCCTCCTCGGCCAGCAGGCTGCCGGCCAGGCGCACCCAGCCCCGTTCGGTGAACTTGACGGCATTGGCCAGCAGGTTGATGAGCGCCTGGGCCAGGTGCTTGGGGTCGCCGCGCATGCGGCCGGGCAGGTGGTCGGTGTCCAGCACCAGCTCCAGGCCCTTGGCCCGGGCCTGCTCGCTGATCATGGCCAGGACGCCCGACAGCAGCGCGTCCCGCGAGAACTCGATGTGCTCGAGCTGCATCTTGCCGGCCTCGATCTTGGAGAGGTCGAGGATGTCGTTGATCACCTGCAGCAGGTGCTGGGCGGCCTGGTCTACCTTATGCAGGCGATCACGCTGGACACCCTCGGAGAGATCGCGGGCGATCAGGTGGGTCAGGCCGATGATGGCGTTCATCGGGGTGCGGATCTCGTGGCTCATGTTGGCCAGGAAGGCGCTCTTGGCCCGGTTGGCCACTTCGGCCGCCTCCTTGGCCACGGCCAGTGCCGCGGTGCGCTCGGACACCAGCTCCTCCAGCCGGTCCCGGTGCAGGCGCAGCTGCTCGGTGGCCTGATGGCGCTCCACCTCGGCCCGGGCCACCCGGACGCCCAGCGCCAGATCGTGCGAGGCCTCGACCAGCACGTCGATCACCCCGGGGTCGAAGAAGTCGGCCTCGGCCGCACCACGCCGGAAGGATTGGTCGCGTTCATGAGCCGCCATTGTGGCGTCAGCGGCTGATCTTTGGCGGCGGTGTGACATCGCCGCCACCGCCGCGTGAGGCTTTTTCGAGGGGCGACCCCGCGCGGGGGCCGTCCGTTCAGGACTTCTGGCCGCTGGCCAGCTGCTTCTCGATCTGGTCACCGCCGATGGCACCCGGCACCCGGGTGCCGTTCTCGAACACCAGGGCCGGGGTGCCGTTGACCTTGTACTTGCGGCTCATGGCCAGGTTGCGGTCCAGGGCCGAGGTGTCGCACTTGGGATCCATGGACTTGGGCGGCACCGAGCCGGTGGTCATCCAGGTGCGCCAGACCTTGCCGTTGTCCTTGGCGCACCAGATGTCACGCGCCTTGACCGCCGAGTCGGCGCCCAGGATGGGGATGACGAAGGTGTAGATGGTCACGTCCTTCACGTTGACCAGGTCCTTCTCCAGGCGCTTGCAGTAGCCGCAATTCGGGTCGGCGAAGACGGCCATCTTGCGGCTGCCGTTGCCCTGCTTCAGGACGATGGCGTCCTTGAGCGGCAGTTGGGCGAAGTCGATGGCGGTGAGCTTGTCCACCCGGGCCTTGGTCAGGTCGGTGTGGGTGCGGGTGTCGTAGAGCGAACCCTCGATGATGTGGTTGGCCGCCTCGTCGGTGTAGAGGATGTCGGTGCCGATGCGCACCTCGTACAGGCCGGCGATCGGCGTCTTGCTGACCTCGTCGATCTTGGGCAGGCCCGGCATGCGATCGGCCAGGTTCTTGCGGATGGCGGCCTCGTCGGCCAGGGCCGAGGAGAGGGCCGCGCCGGCCAGGGCCAGCACCACGGCACCCTGTAGCAGGCAGCGGCCGGTGGTGGAAGAGAGCGATTTCATCGGGGTTCCTCGGATTCAGACATCCAGCGCCTGGCTGGCCAGCCAGCGCTTCACCGGCGCCAGATGGTTGACCAGACTCAGGCCGTGGTTGCGGAGTTCCCGCCATCCCACGTTTTCATGGGCAAACAGGTGCCACAGGCCATCGGTGACCTGGGCCATGGCCCAGGTGGGCAAGGCCCGGCGGCGGGCGTAGCGGCGCAGCAGGGCCGGGTCGCCCAGGTTGCGCCAGACCTCGCGGTCGGCCAGCACCTCGGCCAGGGCCACCACATCGGCCAGGCCCAGGTTCAGACCCTGGCCGGCCAGCGGATGGACCTGGTGGGCGGCGTCGCCCAGCAGGGCCCAGCCCGGGCCGGTGACCGGCTCGGCATGGCCCAGGGCCAGCGGCCAGGCGGCGCGCTCGCCGGCCAGCCGCAGCTGCCCGGCCTCGCCGCCGGTGGCGGCCATCAGCCCGGCCTCGAATTCTTCCGGCGACGCGGCCAGCCAGCGCTGGGCCTCGCTCTGCGGCAGCGACCACACCAGACCGTAGCTGCAACCGGCCTCGGGCCGGTCGAAGGGCAGCAGGCCCAGGATGTCCGGCGCCCGGAACCACTGCCGCGCGCAGCCCGCGTGCGGCCGGTCGGCCACCAGCCGGGCGGCCACCGCGGTGTGGCCGTAGGCGTGGCGCACGAGGCGCGACCCCAGCTGGGCCCGGCTGAGCGAGGCCTTGCCCTCGCAAACCAGGGTCAGCGGCGCGGGGCCCGGCTCGGCCAGCAGCGTGACCTGCGGCGCGAAGCCGGCCGCGGCGTCCAGCACGTTCTCCAGTGCCCCGGCGTCGACGATCCAGGCCAAGGCCGGCACGGCCTGGCGCCAGGCCGAGAACTCGATGCGCGAGGCGG
>NZ_BADL01000551.1 GCF_000333615.1 Ideonella sp. B508-1
TGGGCCGGGCGGCCCGCGTTGCTTTTCGACCTGGAGCATCGGCGCTTCTTCGTCTTTGGCGCGGTGTTCTTCCCGCAGGACATGATCTGGCTGACGGCGCTGCTGATCGCCAGCGCGCTGCTGCTGTTCTTCGTCACCACGCTGGTGGGCCGGGTGTGGTGCGGCTTTGCCTGCCCGCAGACGGTCTACACCGAGCTCTTCAGCTGGATCGAGCGGCGCTGCGAGGGTGACCGCCTGGCCCGCCAGCGCCTGGACGCCGCGCCCTGGGGCGCGCGCAAGCTGCTGCGGCGCGGCGGCAAGCACCTGGCCTGGGCCCTGCTGGGCCTGTGGACCGGCCTGAGCCTGGTGGGCTACTTCACGCCGGTGCGCGAGCTGCTGGCGGCCCTGCCGGCCGGCGCGCTGGGTGCCTGGGAGGTCTTCTGGATCCTCTTCTACGGCGCGGCCACCTACCTGCACGCCGGCTGGCTGCGCGAGAAGGTCTGCCAGCACGCCTGCCCCTACGGCCGCTTCCAGGGCGCGATGCTGGACAGCCGCACGCTCAACGTGGCCTACGACGCGGGGCGCGGCGAGCCCCGCGGCGGCCGTGCCCGCCAGGCCGATGCCCGCGCCCTGGGCCTGGGGTCCTGCGTGGACTGCACGCTGTGCGTGCAGGTCTGCCCGGTGGGCATCGACATCCGCGCTGGCTTCCAGGCCGCCTGCATCAACTGCGGCGCCTGCATCGACGCCTGCGACACGGTGATGGACAAGACCGGCCAGCCGCGCGGGCTGATCCGCTTCGCCTCGCTGGAGGGGCTGGCGCAGGCGCGTCCGCAGCCGGCCGCGCAGCCCGTGAAGGCCCCGCCGCGCCCCGGCCTGTGGCGGCCCCGGGCGCTGGTCTACGGCACGCTGCTGGTGGCCACGGTGGTGGCGCTGGGGGTGGGCCTGCTGCAGCGCCCGACCCTGCGCATGGACGCAATGCGCGACCGCGCCGTGCTCTCGCGCGAGGTGGAGGACGGCGCCATCGAGAACACCTACCAAGTGCTGCTGCTCAATGCCCGTGATGGCGAGCGCGCTGCCGCGCTGCAGGTGGTGGCGGACCCGGCCCTGCCGGGCCTGACGGTGGTGTCCGAGCCGCGCGTGGCGCTGCCGGCAGCCGACAGCCAGACGGTGCTGCTGCGCCTGCGCCTGCCGGCCGAGGCGGCGCAACGCCTGCGCGGCCGCATCCTGCCGGTGACGCTGCAGGCCCGCACGCTGGAGCCGGCGCCCGAGGCCGCCCACACCCGCACCACCTTCGTGTTGCCGCGCTGAGCGGGCCGCGGCGGCATCACACCCGCAGCGTGGCCAGGTCGGCCACGCACCGGCCGTCGCTCTGGCGCTGCACCTGGGTCCAGCTCCAGTGGCCCAGGCCGGTGTGGCGCAGCGCGCGCAGCCGAAAGCGCAGGGCCTCGCCCGGGTTGACGTTGCCGTGGAAGACCATCTGCCGCTCGCGCACCACGCCCTGCGCGGCCCGTTCGGTGGCGTGCAGGCCCCAGTGGCCGTGCGCGCGATCGGCCAGGGCCTGGAAGCTGGCGAAGTAGAGCAGGCCGGCGCCGTTGAAGTCGTTGTAGGGGCAGGGCGTCACGGCCCAGTCGGCCAGTTCGGGCAGCGCGGGCAGCTCGGCCAGAGGGGCCTGTGTCGGCAGCGCGAAGCGCTCCCGCCAGCCCTGGGCTCGCACCGCGCGCACGCTGGCATCGGCCGCCTGCGCGGCGCTGGCCAGGGCGGCGTCGGCCACCGTCGGACCGGTGGGCAGCGGCACCCGCGCGACGGTGTGGTTGTCACCCGCCCGCTCGCGCACCACCGCGGCGGTGAGCAGGCTCAGCTGCGCCACCTCGCCCTGCGGCCCCTGGGCCCACTGCTGGCTGAAGTGCCGCGAGCGCCCCAGCGGCTGGTGGGCGATGCGCAGGTCCAGGGTCTGGTCCTCGTCCACCTCGCGCAGGCGGGCGCCGCGCAGGTGCACCAGCGTGAAGGCGGCGTACACGCGCCGGCCCTGCGCATCCTGCAGCGCCGAGGGCCTGCAGCCGTGGGTGGCCGCCAGCGCCTGCCAGTGCAGGTCGCCCGCGGTCTTGAGCAGCCAGTGTTCGGACAGGCCCTGGCCGCACAACTGGGGCATGCCCAGGCGGATGCGCTGCGCCAGCGGCTCGGTCTGCGCGCGCGGCCGCCCGCTCATGCCGTCTCTACCAGACGGGGCGCCGGGGCCGGCGCCCGCGCGGCCTGGCGCTGGGCGATCACCTCCACCAGGTGCTGCGCGTCCTCGGCCACGCCCAGGAAGCGGCCCGAGCCCCAGGTGTTCAGCCAGGGCAGGCCCAGGAAGTACAGGCCCTCCACCGGCGAGACGCCGCGGCGGAAGCTGGGGTGGCCGCGGCCGTCGAAGGTGGGCAGGTCGATCCAGCGGTAGTCGGGCCGGAAGCCGATGGCCCAGACGATGCTGGTGATGCCCTGGGCGGCCAGGTCCAGCGTCAGCGGGTCGGCTTCGGGCGCCCAGACCTTCTCGAAGGGCGGCTCCTCCGGGGCCTGGATGCCGTGGGCGGCGATGTACTTGTCGATGTCGCGCCGGATGGCGCAGTAGACCTCGTCGGCCTCGTCCAGGTTGCGGGTGAGGTCGGGGCGGAAGTGCACCGTGCCGCCCTGGATGTCGTCCAGCGTGCCGTAGAGCTTCACGCCCTGCAGGGCGAAGCGGCGCAGGTCGATCTCGTGGCCGCCGTCGCGGCCGGTCATGTAGTGGTTGGTCTTGTGGCGGGCCTCGTCGCCCAGCGGGTGCCGGTCCACCGTGAGCTGGTAGAAGCCCAGGTCGAACAGCCACTCGGTGGCCTCGCGGCCGCGGTAGACCCGTGGCGAGCGCGGTGCCGAGCCCACGGCCAGGTGCACCTGGCGCCCGGCCAGGTGCAGGTCTTCCATGATCTGCACGCCCGACTGGCCCGAGCCCACCACCAGCACCCCGCCCGGGGGCAGTTGGTCCGGGTTGCGGTAGTCCACCGAATGCACCTGGCGGATGCCCGCCGGCAGGCTGTGGGCGCAGGGCGGCACGATGGGCAGGTCGTAGCCGCCGGTGGCCACCACCACATGGTCGGCCAGGCAGCTGCCCATCGTCGTCTCCACCTGGAAGGCGCCGCTGGTGTGGCGGCTCACCCGGGTGACGCCCACGCCCTCGTGGATGGGCGGGCGCACCTGGCGGGCAAAGGCCTCCAGGTAGGCCACGATCTCGTCCTTGACCATGAAGCCCTTCGGGTCCGGGCCGGCGTAGGGGAAGTCGGGCAGGCGGCACTGCCAGTTGGGTGTGACCAGGCAGAAGGTGTCCCAGCGGTCCAGCCGCCAGGAGTCGAAGGAGCGGCGCTTCTCGAACACCACGTGCTCGATGCCCTGGGCCTGCAGGTAGTGGCTGGTGGACAGGCCGGCCTGTCCGCCGCCGACGACGACGACGGGGTAGCGGGGGGCGAGGGCGGAGGCGGGGGTGGCAGGGGTGTTGGGCATGGCGGCGTGCGGAGCTGTCGAGACGGAGGATCCGCCGGAAGCCGGCGGTGCTGGGGTCTTCCGAATGCGATCTCCATGCCGCGCGCCACCCGCGTGACGCGATCAAGGTGCGATCAGCGGCGGTGGGCCCGGGCAGGGGCTCGCCGAAGGGCCGCGCCATGGCGTGCGCCGCCGGGGCCGGTGCGCGGCACGGCGCACCGACTTGCCCCGCCCGCCGTGCAATCAATGCATCCGATCAGGGGCGGGCATGCACCGGGACGGGGGCTCAGGCCGCGGGGCCCTCGGCCGCCAGCACCGGTTCCAGCGCCTGCACCAGGGCCATGAGCCGCTGCTGCAGGGCCTGCGCGGTGTCGGCCCACTGCGGCAGGGGGGCCGGCGTGTCGCCGCGCCCCAGGGCCAGCTCGAAGGCCTGGATCTCCCGCGCCAGCGCCTCGGCGCCGATGGACGCGCAGGCCCCGCGCAGCGAGTGGGCGGTGCTGCGCCAGCGCGCGGGGGCGTCCGGGGTGGGCTCGGGGGCGAAGCCCCGGGCCGGGTCGCGGTAGGTGCGCACGAAGACCTGCAGCAGGCGCTCCAGCCGGGCCTCGTCGCCGCCCATGTAGTGCAGGGCAGCGGGCAGGGACAGCTCGGCCACCTCGGCCAGCCGTTGGCCCAGCGGGGGCCGGGGCGGCGCGGCGTCGCCGGGGGTGGCCGGTCCGTCCGCGGCCACCGGCGGCAGCCACTGCAACAGCTTGGCGTAGAGCAGGGCCGGGTTGACCGGCTTGCCGATGGGTCG
>NZ_BADL01000550.1 GCF_000333615.1 Ideonella sp. B508-1
GAACATACTTCCCCATGCCTTCCAGCACCCACCATCAGCGGGTTCTCAGTCTGGCCAGCCAGAAGGGGCTGCTGCGCGCCAGCGACCTGGACGCCATCCGTGCGCCTCGGGTCGTGCTGACGCGCCTGACCGCTGCGGGCCTGCTGGAGAAGGTGGGGCGTGGCCTGTACCGCCTGCCGGATGCACAGATTTCGGAATTCGAGAGCCTGGCCACCATCGCCACCAGGGTGCCTCAGGCGGTGTTCTGTCTGCTGACGGCCCTGCAGTTTCACGAGCTGACCACGCAGCTGCCGCGCCAGGTCTGGATCGCCATGCCAAGGGGCAGCCACCCGCCCCGTGTCGACTACCCGCCCGTCAAGATGGTGCAGTTCACGGGTGACGCCTATTCGGCCGGGGTTGAGGAAGTCGAGCGCGACGGCGTGAGGCTGCGGGTGTACAGCGTGGCCAAGACGGTGGCGGATTGCTTCAAGCACCGCAACAAGATCGGGCTGGATGTGGCGCTGGAGGCACTGAAAGACGCCCGGGCGCGCAGCAAGGCCTCCGTCGACGACATCTGGCGCTTTGCCAAGATATGCCGCGTGGCCAATGTGATGCGCCCCTACCTGGAGAGCGTCGGATGAGTGCGGCCAACCTCAATGTCGCGGCATCCGTCCGCGCGCGCCTGCTCAACGTCGCCAAGGCACAAGGCGTCGATTTCAACCAGGTGCTGGTGCGCTTTGCCTTGGAACGCATCCTCTACCGGCTGACCCAGTCGCCGCACGCAGATCGCTTTCTGCTCAAAGGCGCGCTGCTGTTCACGCTCTGGTACGACATGCCACACCGGGCCACACGCGATGCCGACCTCTTGGGCTTCGGTGCCAGTGATCTGGCGTCAGTGGCCCAAGCGTTTCAGGACATCGCCGCTGTAGCGGTCGACGACGGCATCGAGTTCGACCCAGCCTCCGTCTCGGCCGAGGAGATCCGCAAGGAGGCTGGCTACGGTGGCGTTCGCATCATCATTGCAGCCGAACTGGCCCGCGCACGCTGCAAAACCCAGATCGACGTCGGCTTCGGCGACGCCGTCACCTGTGGATGCGGTCTATCCGGTACTGCTGCAGGAGATGCCCGCCCCAAGACTGCGGACCTACCCAAAGTACACCGTCATCGCGGAAAAGCTTCACGCCATCGCTTTGCTGGGCATGACCAACAGCCGCCTGAAGGACTATTTCGATCTGTCGGTGTTGCTGGAGCGAGAAACGCTGGACACCGATCTGCTGGCCCAGGCGATCCAGGCCACCTTTGAAAGACGGGGCATGGTGGCGCGTGACGCGCTACGCCACGGGACGCTTGTGGGCCTGACGGACGAGTTTGCGCACGACGCCTCGCGTCAAGCGCTGTGGCTGGCATTTCTCAAGAAGAACGAGCTTTCGCCGGAACCCTTACCCGATGTTGTGGGTCGCTTGAGCGTGGCCTTGGCGCCTGCGCTGAACACTGTCGTTCGCTGAACCGCCCTTCACAGGGCAATGTTCGCCACCGGCCGGCAGTTCAACTCATCTCACTGAAAGACAGCAAGGTCGAAAGCGGCCTGCCAATGGGCTGAGGTAGAACGACAGCAACCAGGCTTTTCCGGTCAGCCGCAGCACGGTGGTCTTGCACGACTTGGCATGTCCCACGCATTTCGTCTGTAATGCGCGGGTTCCCAGGAGCCCCCATGCCCACCCGCACCCTCATCCCCCTGGCGGCCACCCTGGTCGCTTTGTCCAGCCTGCCGGCCCAGGCGGTCACACCCCAGCTAACGCCCACCCCCACCGCCTGCACCCCCGACGAGCAGGTGGTGTTCCAGTGCGACATCGGCGCGCGGCGGGTGGCGGTGTGTGCCTCGCGCGGGCTGGGGCCGCAGGGCGGTCAGCTGCAGTACCGCTATGGCCGGCCCGCGGCGGTGGAGCTGGCCTATCCCTCGGCCGACACACCTTGGCGCAACGTGACGCGGGGTGGCACGCTGATGTTTTCCGGCGGCGGGGGCGCCTGGCTGGCCTTCACGCGGGGCGAACACCGCTACGTGGTCTACACCGCCGTCGGCCAGGGCTGGGGCGACAAGGCCGGCGTGGTGGTGGAGCGGGGCGGTCGGCGCCTGGCCGTGCTGGCCTGCACCCGGCCGCCGGTGTCCGACATCGGGCCCGACTTGTTCCAGCGGGCGGGCGTCCCCACGCTGGAAGAAGGGTTCGAGCTGCCCTGAGTCCCCTTCTTGAGGGGCACCCGCCGCCTTGAGGATGGGCGGCGTTGGCAAGGCAGCGTAATGTGCGCGGGCGCTGCGCCGTGGGGCGCGGGCACATCCCATCGAGGAGCGCCATGATTCCCGTCGATGCAGTGACCATGCGCGAGATCGCGCCCCGCTTCAGTGGCGAACTGGCCGAGCACCAGGACGCCATCCTCAACGCCGTGGGCCCGGTGCTGGCCAGCACCCTGGCCGCCTACGAGATCGACACCCGGCTGCGCATCGCCCACTTCCTGGCCCAGACCTGCCATGAATCGGCGGGCTTTCGGACCACGGAGGAATTTGCCAGCGGCCAGGCCTACGAAGGCCGCAAGGACCTGGGCAATACCCACACCGGGGACGGCCCGCGCTACAAGGGCCGCGGCCTGCTGCAGCTGACCGGCCGGGCCAACTACCGCGAGATGGGCCAGCGCCTGGGCCTGCCGCTGGAAGACCAGCCCGAGCTGGCGGCCGAGCCGGTGCTGTCACTGAAGATCGCCTGCGAGTTCTGGCGCCGCAAGGCCATCAACCCCTTGTGCGACGCCGATGACGTGGTGGGCGTGACGCTCAAGGTCAATGGCGGCAGGAACGGCCTGGCCGAACGCAGCCAGCTCACCGCCAAGGCCAAGGCCGCCATCGCGCGCATCCAGGGCCTGGTGATGACGGGCGAGGCGCCGCCCACGGCCAACCGGCCGGTGCTGCGTCGCGGCTCCCAGGGCGAGGTGGTGGGCGACCTGCAGCGCAAGCTGCAGCAGCGCGGCTTCAGCCTGGCCATCGACGAGGACTTCGGCGCCGCCACCGAGGCGGTGGTGATGGTGTTCCAGCGTCAGCAGGGGCTGGAGGCCGACGGCATCGTCGGCCGTGACACCTGGAACGCGCTGGACGCCAAGCGCTAACCCTGCACCGGGAGGCCCGCCATGGCCACGACTTCGCTGGAAACCATGATCGGCACCCTGTTCACCGCGCCGGCCGACGCCGCGGTGAAGGCAGAGGCCGGCTACCGACGCATCTGGGCCGACTGGCTGGCGCAGACGCGTGACCTGGTGGGCCAGGACAACATCGCCGCCCTGCAGCAGATGATGCCGCAGGCCCCGGTGATGAAGTTCAGTGGCGTGCTGGAGCTGACGCTGTCGATGCGCGTGGCCTCCATCAGCCAGGTGGATGGCAGCCTGTCGCTGGGCGCCGGGCCCATCACCGTGTCGGGCGGCTACTTCCGCCAAAGCTCGGAAGAGAGCGCGCTGACGGCCCGCGGCACCTTCACGCTGACCAACAGCGAGGTGGATCTGAGCACCTACCTCTCGCGCATGGGTCTGACGCCCACCGACCCGGCCTCACTCAACAGGGCTATCGAGACCCTGCGCAGCAAGGGGCCTTGAGCATGGCCACCCCGCCCAAGCCACCGGCGGTGGAGCCGCCCGCCGACGTGATGCTGGAAGACGTGCTGCTGGCCCTGCAGAAGACCTTCAGTCGCCTGAGCGCCACCACCGCCCAGCGCAATGCCGAAGAGTTCCGCGACCAGGCTCGCGCGCTGATCGTGGGCGATGTGGATTTCGAATTCACGGTGCAGGTGGCGCCGGCGCTGTCGGCCAAGCCGGCCGCGGCTGCCGCACCGGGCCGTCGGCTGAAGGCCGCAGCCGCCTCCGCCGAGCCGGCGCGGCCGGACACCCTGCGCTACTGCGCCGAAGGCGGCGGCTTTCCGCTCAAGCTGTCCGGACGCATTGCCACCGATGTGCGGCATGCCGAGGCGCCGACCGCGCCCCCCGCACCTGAACCGGGAGACAGCCGATGAGCGACACCGTCACCACCGTGGCCGTGCCCGCGGTCGACGCCATCTTTGCCGAAACGGTGGATGCCTTGCGCCGTCAGATCGACCAGATGCAGCTGCAGGCCAAGGCGCAGGCCCAGGCCGGTCTGGCGCAGGCGCGGGTGGACGTCATCGACGTCGAGCTGGTGTTCAAGAGCGTGGCCGTGCAGGGCAGCTCGGGCCTGGCCAAGCTGCTGGTGTCCGACAAGCAGACCAGCAGCACCATGGAGCTGCGCCTGTCCACGCGGGTGCGCATCGACTGAGCGCACCGCGCTGGCCGCCATGCGTGGCAGCCGTGTTCAGGCGGCTTTGAGCACCCGGTTGGCGGGCGAAGGCAGGGGGCTGTCCAGCCGTTCCAGCTGCAGGCCGGCATAGGCCTTGCGGACTTCTTCTTCGGACCACCGGCGGCGGGTGGTGAAGGTGCCCCAGATGGGATGGCGGTGCACCTTCCAGAACCATTGTTTGTCGCTGTGCATGTCGTCGTCTCCTGCGTGCATGGCCTACGGTATACAGGCCAGCGGGCCCACAGGGTGAGCCTCAGGCAAGCGCATCTTCCGGCACGGCGGGAACCATGCTGACGGCAGGGTTTCGCACCCCTTTGGTTTCAGCCCAGCTGGCAATGGCCAGGCACAGCAGCTCCCAGGCGGTGCCGCTGCAGGCCCGGTGCGGCGCCACATAGCGCAGCAGGGCGGCAATGCGGGCCGGGTCCGGCTGGGCCTGGCTCATCAGGGCGCGCCAGGCGTGGGCGGCGCGGTGGCCGGCCGCCAGGATGGGGTCGGCGGGCATGGCGCCTGTCTCTGTGGAAAAATAGCCGATCATCTCGGCACACACCAGTTCGGCGCTGTCGCGCGGGCGGATGCCCAGTTCAGCATGGGTGGCTTCCATCATGTTCTGCTCCCTGTCGATACTGCTGAACGGGTTTGTCCCACATCCCGGTCCCGGCGGCGTCGCCCAAAGGAGGGGATTCCGGCCCCCGTTTGATCTGACTTGGGGATCGGGCCTGTCACAGGACCGTCGCACGCTGTGTCGAAAGGTTGCCAGCCTGGCGCTGGCGGGCCAGGCCGCCCAGGGTGCGCAAGGCCTCGTCCACCCGCACGTCGTCGGGCCGGCCGATGTTCAGCCGCAGGTGGTGCACAAAGCGCTGGTCGGCCGAGAACAGCACGCCCGGTGCGGTGCTGATGCCCTGGGCCAGGGCGTCCTGGCTCAGCGCCATGGCGTCCACCCCGGCCGGCAGCTCCAGCCAGAGGAAGTAGCCGCCCTCAGGGTGGGTCACCCGCGTGCCGGCCGGAAAGTGCCGGGCGATCTGCCGGGCTGCCCGCTGTCGCTGGGCCGAGAGCGCCTGCCGCAGTTGCCGCAGGTGGCGGTCGTAGCCGCCATGGGCCAGGTAATCGGCCACGGCCCGCTGCGCAGGCAGCGAGGTGGCCAGGGTGCTCATCATCTTCAGGCGCTGCACCTGTGCGGTGTAGCGGCCGGCCGCGGCCCAGCCCACCCGGTAGCCCGGGGCCAGGCATTTGGAAAACGAGCTGCAGTGCAGCACCAGGCCGGCCTGGTCGAAGGCCTTGGCCGGCAGCGGGCGGTGGGCGCCGCCATGCAGCTCGCCGTACACATCGTCCTCCACCAGCGGAATGCCATGGCGGGCCAGCAGGGCCACCAGGGCCTTCTTCTTGGCCAGCGGCATCAGCGCGCCCAGCGGGTTCTGGAAGTTGGGCATGAACCAGCAGGCCGCCACCCGCCGCTGCTGGAGCAGCGCCTCCAGCGCCGCCAGGTCCACGCCCTCCTGCGGGTCGGTGGCCACCTCCAGCGCGCGCAGGTTCAGCCGCTCGATGGTCTGCAGCGCGGCATAGAAGGTGGGTGACTCCACCACCACCACATCGCCCGGCCGGGTGCAGGCCTGCAGGCAGAGGTTGAGCGCCTCCATGGCGCCGTGGGTGATGACGAGCTCGCCCGGGTCCAGCGCCACGCCCTGCTGGGCATGGCGGCGGTGCAGCAGCTCGCGCAGCGGCTCGTCGCCCCGCACCAGCGCGCCGGTGATCTGTGCCGGTTTGAGCTGGCGCATGGCCCGCGCGCCCGAGCGGGCCAGGGCCTCGAAGGGAAACAGCTCGGCCGGCGGGAAGGCCGAGCCCAGGGGCACGACGGCGGCGTCCTGCACGCTGCCCAGCAGCTCGAAGATCAGCTCGCTGACGCTGACCTTCTGCGCCCCGGGGCGCGGCCGGGCCACGGGCGGCGGCAGCGGCCGCGAGGCCTGGCGCGTGCGCACGTAGTAGCCCGAGCGGGGGCGCACCTCCACCAGGCCGCGGGCCTCCAGCGTGGCGTAGGTCTGGAAGGCGGTGGCGGGGCTGATGCCGTGGTCGGCACAGAGCTGGCGGACGGAGGGCAGGCGGGCGCCATCGGGCAGCCGGCCCGCCGCGATGGCGGCCACCAGCTCCTCGGCCAGGCGTTCGTAGAGGAAGGGGGTGCCGGTCATCTGATCTGGTCGAAATGCAGCATGTCTGGATCTTACGGCTCAGATGTTGGCGCCGCACCATGCCGGTCATGCACAGCAGCCCCTTCGATATGGCGCCGGAACCCCTGGCGACCTCCCGTTCCGCGGCCCACACCCTGCGGCGCCTGGGCCAGGCCGGCCTGTTCCGCCTGAGCCTGCCCAGCGAGCACGGCGGCCTGGATGCGCCCGTGGGCGATCTGGCCGCCGCCCTGGCCGGGCTGCGGGCCACCCACCCCGCCGCAGCCCGCCTGGCCCTGGCGCAGCTGGGCGCCATCCAGGCCCTGCTGCTGG
>NZ_BADL01000549.1 GCF_000333615.1 Ideonella sp. B508-1
GATCTTTCAGACGAGCAGCGCATGCTGCAGGACAGCGTCGTGCGCTTGCTCGCCGAACGCTGCGACTTCGACCAACGCAAGGCGCACCTCGCGCAAGCGCGCGGCTACAGCGAGGCGCTGTGGGCGCAGTTCGCCGAGATGGGCCTGCTCGGCCTGCCTTTCCCGGAGGAGGACGGCGGCTTCGGCGGCGGGCCCGTGGAGACGCTGATCGCGATGCAGGCCCTGGGCCGCAGCCTCGCACCAGAGCCTTATCTCCCGACCGTGGTGCTGGCCGGCGGCCTGGTGCGCGAACTCGGCTCGCCCGCGCAGCGCGCCTCGGTGCTGCCGGCGATCGCCGAAGGCCGCCTGACGCTGGCACTGGCCCACGCCGAGAGCGCCGCGCGCTACGACCTCGCTCACGTCGGGACCATCGCCCGCGCCGACGACCATGGCTGGGTCCTGAGCGGCGCCAAGCGCTTCGTGCTCGGCGGCGACAGCGCCGATCGCTTCATCGTCTCGGCGCGCACCTCCGGCGGCGTGGGCGACGCCGACGGCATCTCGTTGTTCCTGGTCGACGCTGATGCGGCGGGTCTGACGCGCCGCGGCTACCGCACCCAGGACCACAGCCGCGCCGCGGACCTGCGCCTGGCCGACGTCCGCGTGCCGGACTCGGCACGGCTCGGCGCGCCGGGCTGTGCACTGCCCGCGCTCGAACGCACGGTCGACGTCGCCATCGCAGCCCTGTGCGCCGAGGCGGTCGGCGTGATGGAGCGGGCGCACGAGCTGACCGTGGACTACCTGAAGGTGCGCAAGCAGTTCGGCGTGGCCATCGGTTCGTTCCAGGCGCTGCAACACCGCGCGGTGGACATGCTGGTCGCGATCGAGCAGGCACGCAGCATGGCGTACTACGCCGCAATGATGTGCACCGAGCCCGACCCGTCGCTGCGGGCACGCGCCATCTCGGCGGCCAAGGCGCAGGTCGGCCGCAGCGCGCGCCTGATCGGCCAGGAAGCCATCCAGCTGCATGGCGGCATCGGCATGACCGAGGAATGTCAGGTCGGCCACTTCATGCGCCGCCTGTCCATGATCGAAATCCTGTTCGGAGATAGCGCCCATCATCTACGCCGACTGGCATGCGAGGGCGGACTGATCTGACCAGAAGCAGAAGCTGCGCAGCAGCTCGGCCGCCCCCCGTCCCGATTCGACGGTGGCGCAGGTCGACCGGAGTTCACCCCTTGGACGAACGCCTGCGCGCCTCCACACCGCCCACCACACCGGACGCCCGCGCGGCGACGTCCTTGACGGTCGTCTTCAGCGACTCCAGATCGTGGCGGAAGCGGTCCGACGGACCGGCGATGTTGAGCGACGCGATACAGCGGCCCTCGCCGTCGAACACCGGCGCCGCGACGGCCGCCAGGCCCAGGGAATAGCCGTCGATCGAGCTGGAAACACCCTCACTCCGGATCTTGTCGAGTTCACGGACGAGAGACGCACGCGTGATCGGGATCGCCGTCTTCAGCTTGAACGCCACAGTGGTCACGTACTGGTCGCGCCAAGCCTTGTCGGTGAAGGCCAGCAGCAGCCGGCCCGCGGTGCTCGAATAGATCGGGCGCGTGGTGCCCACCGGGATCTGGTACCGGATCGGATTCGGGCTGTCGACGATCTCGACGTAGGTCAGCACCTCGGCCTCCCGATTGAGCACGCTCAGCAGTGCCGACTCGCCGGTCCGCTCGACCAGCTCGTCCATGAACGGGCGGATCATGCGCGGGAAGTTCCACGCCGACATCACGCTTGCCGCGAGCCGGAAAATAGACGGCCCGAGCCGGTAGAGCCCCGCGTTGTGCACGAGATAGCCCTCTGCGACCAGCGGCCGCAGCAGGTTCAGCAGGCTGCTCTTGGGGGACTCCAGCGTCACGTTAAGTTCCGCGAGCGACATACCGTTGGGCATCAACGACAGGACATCGAAAAGACCAAGGAGACGCGCGAGCGAACGCGGCCCCGACGCGTCGCGGTCAGGGCCTGCCGCCGCGGCAGCGACAGCGGCAATCGCAGCGTCGGCCTGCTCTGAATTCTTCCTCGTGGACATCAACGATTCCTGATTCTTTCGGTGCGAGCCGGAAGACGTGATCTCCGGACCGAACGAGATGCTACCCGAAGGTATCCTTCTGGCGAGCGGGGCACGGCGCGTCGGCATGGTCGGCGGGTCCTGTCGTTGAGGGCTAGAGGGCGGACGTCAGCTCCGGCACGGCCTGGAACAAGTCCGCCACCAGGCCATAGTCGGCGATGCTGAAGATCGGCGCCTCGGCATCCTTGTTGATGGCGACGATCAGCTTGCTGTCCTTCATGCCGGCCAGATGCTGGATCGCGCCGGAGATGCCGACGGCGATATAGAGCTCGGGCGCGACGATCTTGCCCGTCTGGCCGACCTGATAGTCGTTCGGGACGAAGCCGGCGTCGACAGCCGCACGCGAGGCGCCGACGGCCGCGCCCAGCTTGTCAGCCAGCGCATCCAGCAGCTTGAAGTTGTCCCCGTTGCCCATGCCTCGCCCGCCCGACACGATCACCCGTGCCGACGTCAGCTCCGGGCGTTCGGAGCGCGTCAGCTCCTGGCTCACGAAGCGCGAGCCCATGCCCGCGGAGCCTGCGGGCACCGGGGTGACGGTGGCGCTGGTCACGCCATCCCCCGCGACATCGAACGCCGCGCCACGCACCGTGACAACCTTGAGCGCGTCGAGCGATTGCACCGTCGCCAGGCCGTTGCCGGCGTATATCGGGCGCACGAAGGTGTCGGGCGCGACGACGGCGGTGATGTCCGAGACCTGCGCAACGTCCAGCAGCCCCGCCACGCGCGGCAACACGCTCTTGCCGAACGCGGTGGCACCGGCCAGCACATGGCCATAGTCCCGCGCCAGGCCTGCGGCCAGGTCAGCCAGGCCCTCCGCGAGCGCATGCTCGTAGGCCGCGGCGTCCGCCACCAGCACCTTGGAGACGCCAGCGATGCGCGCGGCCTGCGCCGCGGCCTCGCCGCAGCCGTGTCCGGCGACCAGCACGTGCACCTCACCGCCGATCTGCGTCGCGGCCGTCACGGCGGAGCGTGTCGCGCCATTGATCCGCCCTTCGAAGTGTTCAGCCAACACCAGGATCGCGCTCATCTCAGATCACCTTCGCTTCGTTCTTCAATTTGGCCACCAGGGTGGCCACGTCGGCCACCTTGACGCCGCCGGCACGCACCTTGGGCTCGGACACCTTCAGCACGCGCGTCCGCGGCGCGAGGTCCACGCCCAGCGTCGCGGCGTCCAGCGTCTCCAGCGGCTTCTTCTTGGCCTTCATGATGTTGGGCAGCGTGACGTAGCGCGGCGAGTTCAGCCGCAGGTCCACGGTCACCACCGCAGGCAGGTCGAGCGACAGCGTCTGTAGGCCGCCGTCGAGCTCGCGCGTGACCTGTGCCTTGCCGTCCGCAACCGTCACCTTCGACGCAAAGGTCGCCTGCGGCAGGCGCAGCATCGCAGCCAGCATCTGGCCGGTCTGGCCGGCGTCGTCGTCGATCGCCTGCTTGCCCAGAAAGATCAGCTGCGGCTGCTCCTTGTCGACCAGCGTCTTCAGCAGTCGGGCCACGTGAATGGGCTCGAGCTCGGCGCCGGTCTCCACCAGAACGCCACGGTCGGCCCCCATCGCCATGGCCGTGCGCAGGGTCTCCTGGCAGGCAGAGGCGCCGATGCTCACCGCGACAACCTCCGTCACGACGCCGGCTTCCTTCAGCTTCACAGCCTCCTCGACGGCAATCTCATCGAAGGGGTTCATGGACATCTTGACGCCGGCCAGGTCGATCCCGCTGCCGTCGGACTTAACGCGCGCCTTGACGTTGTAGTCAATGACGCGCTTGACTGCGACCAGTGCCTTCATGGTTCCGGTCTCCCCGCTCATACCGGATCCCAGGGGGTCAGCTTCATCGACGGGACGTTCTCGAAGAAGCTCGCCTCGAACGCCGGCATCGCCTCGTCGGCGATGGACTCGGGCGTCCAGCCGTCGCCGCGGTGCATCGAGCGAATCATGCGGATCTGGTTGAAGAAGTAGATCTCGTTGGCACGCACGCCGAAGATCTGGCCCGACACCTTGGCCGCGCGATCGCTCGCGAGGTACACCGCCAGCGGGGCGATCTTGGCGCTCTCCATCTTCTTGAGCTTCTCGACGCGCGCCTTCTGCTCCGGCGTCTCGGCCGGGATGCCTGCGGTCATCGCCGTCCATGCCCACGGCGCGATGCAATTGGAGCGCACGTTGAACTTGGCCATGTCCAGCGCAATCGACTTCGACAGGCCCACGATGCCCATCTTGGCCGCCGCGTAGTTGCCCTGACCCAGGTTGCCGATCAGGCCGGAGGTGGACGTCATGTGGATGTAGCTGCCGCTTTCCTGGCCCTTGAAATGCGGCGCCGCGGCGCGCGTCATGTAGAACGAGCCGTTCAGGTGGACGTCCACCACCGCCTGCCATTCCTCCTTGCTCATGTTGAACAGGAAGCGGTCGCGCACAATGCCCGCGTTGTTGACGACGCAGTCGATGCGACCGAAGTTGTCGAGCGCGGCCTGGATGATGCGGTGCGCGGAGTCCCATTCCGCCACGCTTTCCACCGCGGCGACGGCCTGGCCGCCGGCGGCGCGGATCTCCTGGACGACGCTCTCGGCCAGCGCCTGGCCCGTCTCCTTGTCCTTGGCCAGGTCGTTGACGACCACCTTCGCGCCGGCGGCCGCGTAGGCCTTGGCGAAGTCGCGTCCAATGCCGGCGCCTGCGCCGGTGACGACGACGACCTTGTCTTGAACCATACCCATGTCTGATGCTCCTTGAATCGATTCGATGTGCCAGGGGCGACCGTTCAGTCACCCTTGAAGTCGGGGGCGCGCTTGGCGCGGATCGCGGACACCGCCTCGGCGTGGTCGCGCGTGTGGTTGGACAGCGTCTCGTAGGCCATGCCGGCGTCCATGACCGACGCGGCGACCTGCTTAAGACCGATGTTGATCGTCGCCTTGGTCCACTGGATGGCGCGGCGCGAGCCGTTGGCCAGGCGCTGGGCGAAGGCGTCGACTGCCGCGTCCAGCTCGCCGGCAGGATAGGCAAAGTTGACCAGCCCGATGCGCGCGGCCTCCTCGCCGGTGATGACGTCGCCCGTCAGCAGGTATTGCTTGGCGCGCGCATAGCCGATCAGGTGCGGCCAGATCGCCGCGCCGCCATCCCCGGCCACGAAGCCGACCTTGACGTGCGGATCGGCGATCTTCGCGTGGTTGGCCGCGAAGCTGATGTCGCAGAACAGGGCCAGGGTGGAACCCAGCCCCATCGCCGGGCCGTTGACCTTGGAAATGACAGGCTGCGGGATGTCCAGGAAGCTGCATACCAGCCGCTTGGCCGCGCCAGCCTCCGGGTACATGCGGTGCGGCTCGTCGACCAGGAGCTGCATCTGGTCAAGGTCGCCTCCAGCGCTGAAGGCCTTGCCCGCGCCGGTCAGCACGATCACGTGCGTCTCGTCGTCGCGCGAGACCTCGAAGATGAAGCGCTCGAACTCCGCGTGCGTCGGCGGATCGAACGCGTTGAGCGTCTCGGGACGATTGAAGGTGACGTGCAGGACGCGACCGTCGCGGCGCAGTGCGAGGCTGCGGTAGCTGTCCAAGTTCATGCCACGGCCTCCTGCCTGGTCGCCGAGCCGACGGCAGCCGTCGCCTGCGCCGCGGATTCGTGCTGCGCCCGGACGAAGCGGTCCAGGTGCCAGTCGCTGTCGCCATACATCTTTTCCAGCACCAGCAACCGCTTGTAGTAATGGCCAACCAGATATTCGTCGGTCACGCCGATGCCGCCATGCAGCTGGATGCCCTGGCCGCCGACCACGCGCCCCGCCGATCCCAGCATCACCTTGGCCGCCGACACCGCCTCGCGGCGGCGCGCCGGCGTGTCGTCCAGGTGCGCGATGCCGCGCAGCAGGATGGACCGGGTCTCCTGCACTTCGACGAACATCTCGGACATGCGATGCTGCAGCGCCTGGAACTTGCCGATGGGCTGGCCGAACTGCTGGCGCGTCTTCAGGTATTCGCTCGTGATCTCCAGGATCGCTTCCATGCAACCCAGGCCTTCGGCGACCTGGGCCAGCGCGGCGCGGTCCAACGCCTCCTCGACCAGCGCCGGCCCAGAGCCTGGCGCCGTCAATCGCGCTTGGGCACCCACCTTCACGCCACGCAGCTCGACATCGCCCGCCCGCGTGCCGTCAATCAGCGGATAGCCCTGGACGGAGACTGCCGAGCGCGGCACCAGGAACAGCGCGAGTTCGCCGTCGACGGTCACCGAAACGACCAGGTCGTCGGCCGCCTCGACCGCCGGCACCATCATCTTGAGGCCGTCGATGACATAGCCGCCGCCCTCGGCATGTGCCTGAGTGGCGGGCGCCGCGAATTCGAAACGCGACCCCGGCTCCGCATAGGCGAACGCGACCTGGCGCGTGCCGGCGAGCAGGCCTTCCAACAATTCGGCCCGGCGCGGCGCGAATGCCGGGGCGTCGGCGCGCTCGACCAGCCGCGTCGCCAGCACGCCACAGCCGACGAACGGCTCCAGCACGATGCCGCGACCCAGTTCCTCGGCCACGATCGCCGTCTCGACGAAGCCGCAGCCCAGACCGCCGTCGTCCTCGGGCACCGCCAGCGCGAGCCAGCCCATCTGGGCATACTGGGCCCAGCGCTCGGGCGACCAGCCCGTCGTCGCGGCCAGATGCCTTCTTGCCTCGAAGCCGTACTGCTCACGAATGAAGCGGCCGGCCGCGTCGCGCAGCATCTGCTGCTCTTCCGTCAGGTTGAAGTCCATGCGTCGTGTCTCGTGAAGCCCGCTACAGCCCGAAGGCCAGCTTGGCGATGATGTTCTTCTGGATCTCCTGCGATCCACCGTAGATGGTGGAAGCGCGGGCGATCAGGGCGCCAGCGGTGCGTCCGGGGACGCTCTCCGGCCAGGTCGCAGCTTGCTCGGGCGCGATGACCTCGCCCTCGCCGTGCTCCCAGAAGCGCAGCGCGTGCAGACCCATCGCGTCGACCTGCAGATCGGTCACCCGCTGCTGCAGCATCGAGCCGCGCAGCTTCAGCGCCGAGACCACAGCATCCAGGTTGCGGTGGCTGGTCTCCTGCGACAGCACGCGCAGCACCGAGTATTCGAGCGCCTGCACATCCACCTCGACGCGCGCGAGGCGGCCGGAGAACTCCGGCCGATCGATCAGGCGGCCCGCGCCGACGCGAACACCCGCGGCGATCACACGCGCCTTCTCCAGTTCGCGCTTGTTGAAATAGAGGAACGCGCTCGCAGTGCGCTCCTTCTCGAGGAGGTACTTGGCGTAGGTCCAGCCCATGCCCGCCTCGCCGACAAGGTTCCCGCGCGGCACGCGCACGTTCTCCAGGAAGACCTCGTTCAGGCCGGTGCCGCCCTCGATGGAGGTGATCGGCCGGATGGTGATCCCTGGGGTGTCCATCGGGATCAGCAGGAAGGAGATACCGCGCTGCGGCTTCACGCCGGCATCAGTGCGGACCAGGAAGAAGCCCCATTCCGACATGCGGGCGTCGCTGGTCCAGATCTTCTGGCCGTTGACGACCCACTCGTCGCCGACCAACTCGGCGCGGGTTCGCAGGCTAGCCAGGTCCGAGCCTGCGCCGGGCTCGGAGAAGCCCTGAGCCCAGAACTCGTCTCCGCGGATCATCGGCGGCAGGAAGCGCCTCTTGTGCGCCTCGCTGCCGAACGCGATGAGCACGGGCGCGACCATGTGCAGGCCCTGCCAGCTGTAGTCCAGGCCGTCGGCCTCGTAGAGCTCCTCCATGAAGATGTGCTTGCGCAGCGGACTCCAGTCCGTCCCGCCCCACGCCACGGGCCAGTGGGGCGCACCCCAACCTCTTGCGTGCAGCATGGCCTGGAACGCGCGAATGTCGGCACGCGCCGGAGGATGCGCGCCGACATGGAAGCGTCGGGCCATGTCCCGAGGAAGGTGTTCCTGGAAGAACGAACGAACCTCCAGCCTGAACGCTTCATCCTCGGGTGAGAAGTCGAATCGCATGTTGCCTCTCACCGGAATCGGAAAGATCGCGGACGCACCGCGCAGTTCAAAAAATTCTATTTTATGAATGTTGTTCGGTTATTCTAACGATCACATGTCGCATGTCAACGGAATCGAAGGATGTCGAACCACCCCACCACCTTCCTGAACCTGCCGGCCATGGTCTGGCTGCGGGCCCAGCGCCAGCCGGACCGCTGGGCCGTCCACGCCGAAGGCGCATCCTGGTGCTGGAACGAGCTTGCCACACGCATCGAGTCCGCCGCACTGGCGCTGCAGCGGCTCGACGTGCAAACCGGCGACCGCCTGACGATAGTTTCGGAGACCAGCGCGGACGCCCTGGTGCTCATGCTGGCCGCACAGCGCATCGGCGCATGGCCGGCGCTGCTCAACGCACGGGTACCGGCCGCCGAACTCCGGCGACTGGCAAGCTGCGTGGATTCGCGCCGCATCATCCTCGCGCTCGACGGATCGCCGGACGCCAAGACGCATGCCCGCCAGCTCGCGGCGACGCCGCTCGCCGTGCCCGGCCTGGGCCATCTCGCGAGCGTGACGTTCAGCGACGGCGCCGTCCCCGAGCTGCCCGCCCACGATCCCGCGCTGGACGTGGCGCTTCTGGCCTTCACCTCGGGCACCTCGGGCAAGCCGAAGGCCGTGATGATCTCGCACGCTGGCCTGATGAACATGGGCCGCGTGGTCGGCGCCGCACGCGGCACGCTGCCCCGGGACACGGTGGAGGTCACCGCGCCACTGTCCCACGCGATGGGCCTGTCCAGCGTCGTGTCCGCGCTGATCTTCGGTGCCGCCGTCCGCCTGCGACCGCGGATGTCGCCCCGGGAGCTGGCGAAGGCCATCGCCGCCGGTGAGGTCCAGCAGGCCTCGATGGTGCCGGCGGCCTGGGCACGCCTGCTCGACCATATCGCGCGGGAAGAGCTGAGCCTGGACGGACATTCCCTGCGCATGCTGGTCTCCGGCGGCGCGCCGCTCGCCCCCGAGCTCAAGGCACGCGTGGAGCGCGCATTCGGCCGTCCGCTGATCAACGCGTACGGCATGACCGAGTGCGCGCCGCTGGCACGCAGTCGCCCGTCCGAGTTTCTGGCGCCCTGGAGCGTCGGCCGGCCGGAGGCGACGGTCGAGGTGCGCATCGTCGACGGTGCCGGCCGCGACCTTCCGCGCGGCGAGACGGGCGAAATACTGGCACGCGGGCCCGGTGTGATGCTGGGCTACTATCGCAACGCGGAAGCGACGCGCGAGGTCCTGAGTGCGACGGGCTGGTTCTCCACCGGCGACCTGGGCCATTGGCTGCCCGATGGCGACTTCGCCGTTGTAGGGCGGCGCAAGGAGATGATCATCCGGTCCGGCTTCAACGTCTACCCGGCCGAGGTCGAGGCAGCGATCAGCGGGCACCCGGCCGTGATCCACGCCGCCGTGGTCGGCCGGCCCGCCGCGCTGGGCGACGAATCCATCGTCGCGTATGTCCAACCGCGCCGCGGGCACCCGGCCACGGACGCACTGCGCGACACGCTCGCAGCGCATGTGCGCGCCCGCCTGGCCGGCTACAAATGTCCGTCGCGCTGGATCTTCGTCGAGGCCATGCCGATGGGCGACACCGGCAAGATCCTCAAGCGCGCCTTGCCCGAGCCGGACGTCTCGGCCGCGGAGGCCACCGCGGCGGTGTCCTGATTCGATTTCAATGTCCTGCGACAAGTCACAGCTTCCGAAAACATGAACTCCGACAAGCCCTCCCCCTCCTCGTCCGCCCGCATGCCGCTCTCGGGCCTGCGCGTGCTCGATCTGTCGCGCGTGCTCGCGGGCCCGTTCGCGGCGCAATTGCTCGGCGACCTCGGTGCCGAGGTGATCAAGGTCGAACGCGCCGGCGCGGGCGACGATTCGCGCAAGATGGGCCCACCGTTCCTGAAGGACCTCGAGGGCCGCGACACCCGCGAGTCGCCCATCCTGCTTGGCACCAACCGCAAACAGAAGTCGATCACGCTCGACCTCGCCAAGCCCGAAGGCCAGGAGATCGTGCGCCGGCTCGCCGCGATGTCGGACGTCGTCGTCGAAAACTTCAAGGTCGGCGACCTGAAGCGCTACGGCCTGGACCACGAGAGCCTGCGCGCGGTCACCCCGCGCCTGGTCTATTGCTCGGTCACCGGCTTCGGGCAGTCCGGGCCCTATGCGCCGCGACCCGGTTATGACTCGATCTTCCAGGCCATGGGCGGCCTGATGAGCGTCACGGGATATCCCGACGAGGAAGGCGGCGCTCCCGTCAAGACCGGTCCGTCGATCGCCGACTTCATCGGGGGACAGTTCGCCGCGATCGGCGTGATCTCCGCCCTCTACGCCCGCGACGCGCAGCGCGGCGGCCGGCCCGCCTGCGACCAGCACGGGCGCGGCCAGCAGGTCGACATCGCCCTGCTCGACTCGGTGATCGCCTCACTGACGCACTACACCGCACAGTACCTCGCCACCGGCGTGGTCCCGGTGCGGCGCGGCACACAGGGCAATGGCGGCCTGCCCTCGCAGGCCTTCCCGTGCGCCGACGGCTCCATCATGGTCGTGTGCGGCAATGACGAACAGTACCGCCGCTTCTGCCACGCCCTGGGCCGGCCGGACCTCGCCACCGATCCGCGCTTCGAGACCAACCCCCTGCGGGTCGGCAACCGACGCCTGCTGACCGAGACCTTCAACGAGATCACGCGCACCTGGGAGCAGCGGGACCTGCTCTCCGCGATGGACCGCGCCGGCGTGCCCGCCGGGCCCATCTACGACCTGAAGCAGGTCTTCGAGGACCCGCAGGTCCAGCACCGCGGCATGTCGGTGGAAGTGCCGCATCCCCTGTCTGGCACGGTGAAGATCGCGGCCAACCCGATCAAGCTGTCGGACACGCCGATCGAGCGCTACATCGCCCCGCCAACGACCGGCCAGCACACGTCGGAGGTGCTGAAAGACCTGCTGGCAATGAGCGACGACGAGCTGGCTCGTCTTTCAGCTGCCCGCATCATCTGAGGCCCCCTCCCGCGCAGGGAGGGCGCAGTCTCCTCGCGCGCGGGAGAGCCCGCCAGGTCGGCGATCGATTCAGGCCCGGGCGTCGCGCGCCTCGAGCGTGCTCAGGCGCCCGGCGGCAGCGACGGCCTCGTCCACGAGGCGATCGAGGATGGCTTCCGCCGGCTCGACCTTGTCCGCGAAAACCGCGGCCGGGCCATAGTCCAGCATGCCGGTGCGCGTGTCGCCGCTGACGTAGGCCTGGTGCGCCAGCGCGCCCATGACGTGCGGGCGGTACTGCTCGAAGTCCGTCACCTTGGCGTCGTCGAGCGCGAGCACCGCCTCGGCGCTCGCGTTGCGATAGACCCGATGATGATCCCGCAAGGACTTCTTGACGACGACGCTCTCGGTGCCGTCGCCCGCGACGACCATGGCCTTCACGTCGCGGTGGATCCAGAGCTCCTCGGCGACAAGCAGGCGCGTGCCCATGACGACAGCGTCCGCGCCCATCGCCAGCACCGCGGCGATCTGGCTGCCGGTGCCGATGCCGCCGCCGATGGCGAACGGAATGTCGAGCACCCGCGCCGCATGCGCCGCCTGCACGATCGAGCCGATGCCATAGATGCCAGGGTGGCCGCCGCAGTCGTTGCCCACGATGATGACGCCGTCGACGCCCAAGCGCGCCGCGTTCTGGGCATAGCGCACCGCCGGGACCTTGTGCAGCACCTTGACACCGGCATCGCGCAGCAGCTTGACGATAGGCTCGGGACTGGCGCCGGCCGTCTCGACGCAGGACACGCCTTCCTCCAGCAGGATGTCGACCTGCCGCATCACGCGGTCCACGCCGCCCGACTGGCGCGAGATGTAGAGATTGACACCGAAGGCCTTCCCGTCCGTCAGCTCGCGGCACCGGCGCAGCTGGTCGCGGAACTCGCCCGCGTCCGGAAAGCCGGCGCCGACGATGAAGCCCATCCCTCCGGCGTTGACGATGGCCGCTACGTAGCGCGCGTCCGATACCTTGGGGCCGAGGCCACCGGCGAGGATGGGATGGCGGATGCCGAGCAATTCGGTGATGCGGGTGCGGAACAGGTTGGGACGCATGGCGGGAATGAGGCAAGGTTGAATGTCAGCG
>NZ_BADL01000548.1 GCF_000333615.1 Ideonella sp. B508-1
CGCCGCGCAGCTTGGCCGCCAGCGCGAGCCCGTTGGCGATCGGCATCGAGCTGCCGACGATGCCGGTCGTAACCATCACGCCCGAGGCCGGATGAGTGATGTGCATCGGACCGCCCTTGCCCTTGCAAGTCCCGGTCGCCTTGCCGGCGATCTCGGCCCACAGCAGCTTGGACGGGACGCCCTTGGCCAGCATGTCGTGGATGCCGCGGTAGATCGTGCAGATGTAGTCCTCGTCGGTAAGATTCACCGAGATCGCTGACGGGATCACCTCCTGCCCGCGCGGCGAGTAGTACGGCGCCACGATCTTGCCGGACTTGATGACGGCGCGGAAGCGGTCGTCGCTGCGCTGGATCAGCGCCATGCGCTTGTAGATGTCGACCAAGATGGCCTTGTCGACGCGGTTCTCTGGATTCATGTCAGGCTTCCTGAAGAAAGTTCATTGAGGCGTCGCGCCGAGCGCATGGTGCGCGGCGATGTAGCCGAACGTGAAGGACGCACCGATACTCGCGCCCGCGCCGGGATAGCAGCGCCCCACGACCGACGCGGTGCAGTTGCCGGTCGCGTACAGCCCGTCGATGGCGGAGCCGTCGGACCGCAGCACGCGGGCATGCTCGTCGGTCACCAGGCCGCCCGCGGTGCCGACGTCGCCCGGGTACATGCGCACGGCGTAGAACGGCGGCTTCTCGATGGCGCCCAGGTTGGGATTGGGCTTCACCGTCGGATCGCCATGGCAACGGTCGAAAGCCCGGGAGCCGCGGCCGAAGTCCTTGTCCACGCCCGTGGCGCAAAACCCGTTGAAGCGCTCGAGTGTGCGCTGAAGCCCCGCGCGGTCGATGCCGGTCCGGGCAGCGAGTTCCTCGATCGACCCGGCCTTGATCATGTAGCCGCTGTCCAGCCACTCCTTGGGCACTTGCCCGGGCTGCGCCGTTCCCCAGGGGTAGTAGGCGCGCTGGCGGCTGTCCATGATGACCCAACTCGGCACCGCGCGGCCGGTCTTGAGCTCGCGCTCGTACATGCGCTGGCCGATCTCCATGTAGGCCCCGGCCTCGTCGCAGAAGCGCTCGCCGAGCTGGTCGACCATGATCGAGTACGGCAGCGACAGGTCCAAGTGGTGCATGAAGGGCAGCGGTGTGCCGTCGTCCGCGTAACCGCCGGGCCTGGGCGGCTTGCCGTCCGGCCCGAGCGAGGTGACCACCCACCAGGCCTCGTTCATGCAATCGGTCGCGGCACCCAGGGCCATCGCCATCTCGATGACCTCGCCGGTATCTCCCGGATTGGCGTTGGTCCAGTTCGCGGAACTGGGCTGGGGCTGGTAGGCCTTGCGCATGCGCGCATTGCGAGAGAAGCCGCCGACGTTCAGCAGCACGCCATCGCGCGCCTGCACCCGCACATCGCGCCCGTTGCGGCGCACGACCACGCCGGTCACGCGCCCGTCCTCGACGACCAACTGCGACAAGGGCGCCTCCGGCCAGATGGGCAGCTTCTCGCGCAGGGCCATCTGCAGCATGCGCCCCTGGATCGCCGCGCCGGCGCCGGCCAGGCGCGCGCCGGTCAGCTTGCCCTTGAGGATGCGCCAAGCCAGGCCGAGCGCCACCTTCTTGCCCGCCCATGTCCGCTTGACCAGCAGCAGCGTCGGCATCTCGTGCATCCACGCCGGCAGGCTGAAGCCCTTGTAGCGCGAGAGCCGCCTTTCCCAATCGCCGAGCTCGCGGGTGTCGAACAAGTTGGCCAACAGCGACCGGCCGCGCGGTTCGCCGCCGGGCAGCTCGTCGTAGTAGTCCGACCATCCGTCGGCGTAAACGAACTGCATGCCCTGGCGCTCCAGGAAGTCGATCATCATAGGTCCGGTGCGGATGAACGCATCGCGACGGGCCGGCGACGTACCCGGGCCATCGTAGGTCACGGCCGCATCGAGATACTCGCGAGCCCGTTCGGGACTGTCGGCCACGCCCGCGCGCTTCATCACGGGGTTGTTAGGCACCCACCAGACACCGCCGGAGAAGCCGGTCGACCCGCCGACCTTGTCCAGCTTCTCGACGATCAGCGCGCTTTTGCCGAGCTGCTTGGCGACGAGCGCCGCGCACATCGATCCTCCGCCGCTGCCGACCACGACGAGGTCGAAGGACTCGTCCCACTTGTTGGACATGGCGGTCATTCAGTCACCGGTCCGATCGCTGGACAGCATGTCGTCCAGAACCGCGTGGAAATTGGAGATCACCGATTCCTGCAGCGGATTCGTGCGCGCCCCCTTGAAGGCGCTGGATTTCATGCCGCGCTGCACCTCCACCATGTTGGCGAAGTCCTGCGAGAGGATCAGGCCGAAGCGCTCCACCGTGTCGGTCTTCCAGTCCTCCTTGCCCCAGTAGACCTCGCGCTTGAGCGGCGGCTCCGCGCCGGGCGCGTAGCGCACCAGCGAGCCGATGTCGTAGAAGCACGAATCGGGATCGTCGCCGTCGGGACGGGCGCGGTAGAAGAGCATCCCGTTCGGCGACATCAGGAAGACCATGTTCGGGAACACGTGCCAGTCCGTGCCGGCCTTGTAGACCTGCTCCGGCGTGATGTTCGGGTAGCCCGCGCCGGCGGCGATCGCCGCCTCGGCCTGGAACTGGCCGGCCTTCATCAGCAGCTGGAGGTGCGGCATGTCCGGCGGGCATTCCGTCAGGATGCGCTTGGAGGCCTCGGCGTCGCTGGCCGTGGTGATCGCCGCGAGCTGCTCCTCGAGATCGGTGAAGAACTTGACGATCCCGGGCCGCACGTCGTCCGGCACCGGACGGCCGGTGCGCGGCGACGGCGCGCCGGTCAGGCGGGTCGCCGTCGGATAGCCGAACATGCCGTGCTTGCCGAAGGTGAAGCTGCGCGTCGTGTCGTCGCCCTGGGTGTCGAGCAGTTGCGGGTGCGTGCCGAACACGTGATAGCCCTCGTTGAAGGCCTCGAGCGCCACCTTCCAGTTGCAGGGCAGCCGCACCGACTTGTACCAGCGGTAGCGCATCTTCTCGAACTCGTAGCAGTTCGTGTACTCCGGCACCGGCGCCAGGTGGGTCTCAAGCGGCTCGCAGTCAGGATCGAAGTTGACGAACACGAAGCCGGCCCAGGTCGACACCTTGATCTCGGGCAGCGTGAAGTCCTCGTCGCCGTTGTCGGGGCAGCCCGCCCAGTCATCGCGGTCAATGATGCGGATCACCTTGCCGTCCAGGTTCCACTGCCAGCCATGGAACTTGCACTGCAGGCGCGCCGCCGTACCGCAGCCCTCGGTCAGGCGGCGACCGCGATGGGGACAGACGTTGTGATAAGCCCGTATCGTGTCGGCGTCCTGGCGCACGACGATGATGGACTCGTCGAGGATGTCGTAGGTCACGTAGTCGCCGACGAAGGGAATTTCCTCAAGGCGGCAGGCGAGCTGCCAGACCTTCGGCCAGAGCTGGCGCTTCTCCCGCTGCAGGTACTCGCGCGAGGTGTAGTGCTCGGCGGGAACATAGTCCACGCGGACCCGATGCTTAACGGCAGTGTCCAAGACGGTCTCCATGGCCCGGCAAGTCGGGGCCCACTTGTGAATGACGTTCGACAATGTAAACACCATCTTTGGCCGATGTCAACGCTGTCAACCCGCATCCGATGGCATTCAGCCCGCCGCGGGTAGCGACAGCCCACCTACCGGGGAACGGGCGCCCGCGGACACCCCACTCACGCACGCCCGAGTGGCATATTCACAAAATAGAACACCGCAAGCATTACGGCCGGGAACGCACTTCGATCGGAAGATCGATGCCGAACAACGCCGGGCCCCGAGCAAGAGACCAGCCCCGACGCAGCCGAGCGCCCATGGCGCCGCGCGGACAGAGCGGGCGTCCGGGCTTTGCCGTGGCGTGACTCGCCGACGTATTCACTTATACGTACCATGTTCCTTTCTCAAGCTTGCCTTGACGAGGAACGCCCGTACCCGGACAGGCCAGACACCCGCCGCCATTACGCCAACCTGGCAAAGCGCGCGCACGCGCAGGTCTTGCCGCCAGGCCGCGCCCGCATCGATAGCGATGCGGACTACCCCCCCGCGCTGGCTCACGTCGGAACCCACGGAACAGTGCGAATTCATTATTCACAAATGTGCATTACGTTCATATAATAGACCCTCGACTCGCCATTCCAATCGACTTCCAACGAGGGAGCCCCCCCCTTGAGCTACGAACTCAGTGACGATCAGAAGAGCATCCAGGACCTGATCCGCCGCGTCGCCCGCGAGAAGGTCGCGCCGCGCGCTGACGAGATCGACCGCACGGCCGACTACCCGCAAGACATGTTCGAGCTGCTGAAGTCGCTGGGCCTGTTCGCCCTGCCCTTCCCGTCGGAATACGGCGGCACCGGCAGCACGCTGTCGGCCTGCGTGGCGGTCGAGGAGTTCGGGCGCGTCTGCTACAACACCGGCTACCTGCTGGTCGTGCAGTGGACGCCATTCGGCGCGATCCTCGCCGGCGGCACGCCGGAGCAGAAGCAGCGCCTCCTGCCCGGCCTCGCGAGCGGGGAGCTGCGCGGAGCGCTGTCCTTGACCGAGCCCCAGAGCGGCTCGGACGTCTCGGGCATCAAGACCACCGCCCGGCGCACGGCCGACGGCTACGTGCTCAACGGCTCGAAGATCTGGTGCACCAACTCCGACATCGCCGACTTCATCCTCGTCGCCGCCAAGACGCAGGACGAACAGGGCCAGCCCCTGGGCATCAACATGTTCATCGTCGACAAGGGCACGCCCGGCCTGACAGTGGGCCGCAAGGAGGACAAGATGGGCGCGCGCGGCGTGCCATCCTGCCCCCTGTTCTTCGACAACGTGGTGCTACGGGCCGACAGCCGCCTCGGCCCCGAAGGCGGCGCGGGCTTCAAGGTGGCGATGGAGGCGCTCAACACAAGCCGGCCGATCGTCGCTGCGCGCGCGGTGGGGATCGCCCAGGGGGCGATCGACCACACCGTGAAGTACATCCAGGAGCGGCGCGCGTTCGGTCACGCGATCTCCGACTTCCAGGGCGTGCGCTGGATGATCGCCGACATGATCACGCAGACCGAAGCCGCGCGGCAGTTGGTCTACCGCACCGCGGCGATGGTCGATGCGGGCGTCACGGGCAAGGCGCTGGCGCCGATGGCCGCCATGGCCAAGTGCTTCGCCTCCGACGTCGCAATGAAGGTCGCGACGGACGCGGTGCAGCTGTTCGGCGCGGCGGGCGTCTCGTCCGAGTACTCGATCGCGCGCTACTTCCGCGACGCCAAGGTGGTGCAGATCATCGAGGGCACCAACCAGATCCAGCGCAACATCATCGCCGGCAGCGTGCTCGGCAAGGCGGCCGCATGAGCGGGCCCTTGACCGGCCTGAAGGTCGTCGAACTCGCGGGCATCGGCCCCGGGCCGATGTGCGCGATGCTGCTCGCCGACCTCGGCGCCACGGTGATCCGCATCGACCGCAAGCAGCCCGCGAAGCTGGGCATCGAGCGGCCGTTGCGCTTCAACACGCTGCTGCGCAACCGCGGGATCATCACACTCGACCTGAAGAATCCGAGGGCGATCGAGACGGTGCTGCAGATGATCGAGAGCGCCGACGCGCTGATCGAAGGCTTCCGGCCCGGCGTCACCGAGCGCCTCGGGCTCGGGCCCGACGTCTGCCTGGCGCGCAATCCGAAGCTGGTCTACGGCCGCCTTACCGGCTGGGGCCAGGAGGGCCCCCTCGCACAACGCGCAGGGCATGACATCAATTACCTCGCGCTGACCGGCCTCCTTGACGCGATCGGCCGCGAAGGCCAGCCGCCGACGATCCCGCTCAACATCGTGGGCGACTATGCAGGCGGCTCCCTGTACATGGCCGTCGGCCTGCTGGCCGGGGTCCTGGAAGCGCGCCGGTCGGGCCAGGGCCAGGTCGTCGACGCCGCCATCGTCGACGGCGCCGCGCACCTCGCCACCACCTTCTTCGGCATGGTCGCCGGGGGCATCTGGCGCGAAGGCCGCGGGACCAACCTCACCGACTCGGGCTCGCACTTCTACGACTGCTATCAATGCGCGGACGGCGGCTGGGTGGCGGTCGGCCCAATCGAGGAGAAGTTCTTCGGCGAAATGCTCGCCAGGCTCGAGATCGATGCCGTGAGCCTGGGGCCGCAGCTCTCACGCGAGCACTGGAAGGCGGCCCGTGCCGTCCTCGCCGCGAAGTTCAAGACGCGCACGCGCGACGAATGGACGCGCCTGCTCGAGGACAGCGATGCCTGCGTCTCTCCCGTGCTGTCATTCAAGGAGGCGCCCGAACACCCGCACCTGAAGGCGCGCGCCACCTTCATCGAGATCGACGGCATCGTGCAGGCGGCCCCGGCCCCCCGCTTTTCGCGCACGGTGCCAGACAAGCCGACCGCGCCGCAGGCGCCCTCGCCCGCCCAGACCGATGCCGCGCTGGCAGCGTGGTTCGATGCCTCGCGTATCGCGTCGCTGCGCTCCGAAGGCCTCATCGACTGACAGAGACCCGCCTCATGGACCTGAGATTCACCGACGAAGAGAACGCCTTCCGACAGGAAGTCCGCACGTTCTTCCGGGAGGCGCTTCCGGCGGACATCCGCCGCAAGGCCGAACTGGGGCAGCGCATCTCCAAGGAGGAGATGCGCCGCTGGGTGCGCATCCTGCACGACAAGGGCTGGGCCACGCCTTCGTGGGCGCCCGAGTGGGGCGGTACCGGCTGGGACCCGGTGCGCCAGTACATCTTCAAGGAGGAGCTGCACATGGCGCCGGCGCCGGAGCCGATCTCCTTCAACATGAACATGATCGGCCCGACGCTGATCGCGTTCGGCTCCGAGGAGCAGAAGCGCCATTTCCTGCCGCGCGTCGCGCGCATGGACTACTGGTTCTGCCAGGGCTTCTCGGAACCCGGCGCCGGTTCGGACCTCGCGGCGCTGCGGACCACGGCCGTGCGCGACGGCGACCACTACGTGATCGAGGGCCAGAAGCTATGGACCTCCACCGCCCACCACGCCGACTGGTGCTTCGTCCTCGTGCGCACCGACCCGAATGCCCGCAAGCAGCAGGGCATCTCCTACCTGTTGATGGACATGAAGTCCCCCGGCATCACGATTCGTCCGATCGTCACAATCGACGGGCATCACGAGACCAACGAGATGTTCCTCGACAAGGTCCGCGTGCCGGTAGCCAACCGGATCGGCGAGGAGAACAGGGGCTGGGACTACGCCAAGTACCTGCTGGGCCACGAGCGCAGCGGCATTGCCCGCGTCGGCGTGTCGAAGATGCGCGTCAGGCGCGCCAAGCAGCTCGCTTCGCAGGTGATGGCCGGCGGCCACCCCTTGATCGAGGACGAGCGCTTCCGCGAGCGCGTCGCGAAGATCGAGGTCGAACTCAAGGCGCTCGAGATCACCCAGATGCGCCTGATCTCCGAGATCGGCAAGCGTGACGACGGCAAGCCCGATCCGAAGTCCTCCATCCTGAAGATGAAAGGCTCGCAGCTGCAGCAGGCATCGGCCGAGCTGCTGCTGGAGGTCGCCGGCTATAGCGCGATGGAGTTCGATCCGGAGTTCGTCGCCGGACTGCGAACGGACGTCGAGGGCGACGATTGGGCGATGGCCGTCGCACCCAACCACTATTGGGCCCGGCACGTCTCGATCGTCGGCGGCTCCAACGAGATCCAGCGCAACATTCTCGCCAAGAC
>NZ_BADL01000547.1 GCF_000333615.1 Ideonella sp. B508-1
CAGTCGCGCACATCGTCGAAGCACTGGGCCATGTCCGACAGCATGGCGCTGTACTGCGAGCCCTCGCCCGGGAAGATGAAGGCCAGCTTGCCCTCCAGCGGCTGCGCGCTGTAGAACATGCCGCCGCGGGTGGCCCAGGAGGTGGCGCCACCGCTGCCCAGCTTCTTGAGCGCCTGCTGCAGCTGCTTGTTCAGCCCGGCGGCGTCGCTGGCGACGATGGCCAGGCGACAGGCGCCCTCGCCCACCTGACCGGCCAGCGAAGCGGCGATGTCGCCCATCGACAGATCGGTGCGGGCGGTCAGCCAGGCCTGGACCTGCGCGATGCGCTCGACCAGGGCCTCGTTGGTTTCAGCCGCCAGCACGCACAGCTCGGACGGCCAGGGCAGGCAGCGCGCCGGCTTGGCGGCAGCCACCGGGGCCTCTTCCAGCACCGCGTGGGTGTTGATGCCGCCAAAGCCGAAGGAATTCACCCCCGCGCGGCGCGGCGCACCCTGCGGGGTGATCCACGGACGGGTTTCGTTGTTGACGTAGAGCGTCGTGTCGTCGATGCCCAGCTCGGGGTTCACCTCGCCGCACAGCATCGGCGGCAGCACCTTGTGGTGCAGGGCCAGCGAGGCCTTGATCAGCCCCGCCATGCCCGCCGCCGGAATGGTGTGGCTGATCATGGACTTGACCGAACCCAGGGCGATGCTGCCCTGCGCCGCCGTGCGGGTGCCGAACACCGACTTGAGCGAGGCGATCTCGGTCTTGTCGCCCAGCGGGATGCCCGTGCCGTGGGCCTCCACCAGGCCCACCGTGGACGGGTCCACGCGGCTTTCGGCATAGGCGCGCTGGACGGCCAGCGATTCGCCTTCCATGCTGGGGGCCAGCAGACCGGTGCCCCGACCGTCACTGGACTGGCCGACACCGCGCAGCACCGCATAGATGCGGTCGCCATCGGCCAACGCCTCGTCCAGCAGCTTGAGCACCACGATGCCCAGGCCTTCGCCCAGCAGGGTGCCATCGCTGCCCTTTTCGAAGGGCCGCACCTTGCCGCGGCCGCTGAGCGCACCGAGCTGGGTGAAGATGACCGCCACCTCGGCCGGCAGGGAGGCGTTGACGCCGCCCGCGATCATCAGCTTGCTGCGCCCCAGGCGCAGTTCGTCCATGGCCGCATTGACCGCCAGCAACGAGGACGAGCAGGCCGCGTCCACCAGGTAGTTGGGGCCCTTGAGGTTCAGGCGGTTGGCGATGCGGCCGGTCATCACATTGGGCACCAGGCCCGGCGCGATGTCGGGTGTGGCCGCCGGCAGCTTCTTGGCCAGCAGCGCACGCACCGATTCCAGCTGCTCCGGCCCCAGGTGGGGGCAGGCGGCCTGCAGGATCTCCACGGTCTGGTCCACCACGATGTGGTTCTGGATCAGCGTGCCCTGCCCGCGGTGCAGGTAGGTGCTGTGGCCCAGCACGATGCCGGTGTCGCGGTGGTCGTAGGACGGGTCGAGATAGCCCGCGTCCTTCAGGGCCTCGGCCGCCACCTTCAGGGCCAGGAACTGGTCCGGCTCGCCGCCGTCCAGCGAGCTGGGCATGATGCCGAACTCGCGCGGATCGAAGCGGTACAGGTCCCGCAGGTAGCCGCCGTAGGGCGTCTTGATCCGACCGGTGTCCAGATAGCGCTGGGCATCCCAGGAGTCCACCGGCTCGGAGATCGCGTCCACCCCGCCGATGATGTTGCGCCAGAACGCCTGCAGATTGGGGGCCTGCGGGTACATGCAGGCCATGCCGATGAATGCGACCCGCGCCGGGGGTGGATGCTTTCCGGCTCACCGGGACTCCTTGGGAAAGATCGGTCATTTCCACCAACTCACACCGACAACTTGCTGGGTTGCTTAACCGGGGGGGCCGCCCAATCGGGTCAGGGCCTGGCTGGGGAAGCATTGCTGTCCTCCATAATCATAACCACCTCCCCGGGGGGTTTGGTTAATAAAATTGGGGCCCACCAGGGGGCATTGTCCAGGGGCCCCCCTCCAGGGACATGTCATCTGGGCGGGCAGCTGATCCACATACGCACACCCCGGCCGAAGCCGGTCGGCAGGCAGGTCTCGTTGCCGAACTCGCGCGCCCAGACGATGGCCAGCTGCGGACCGGCATCGATGATCGCCGGGTCGAACACCCAGTGGTCATGCTCGGCCGGCACGCCACGCAGCCAGCCGTGCGGCGCGCTGGGCACCACCGCGGCGGCGGCGGCATCGGCCGAGAGGCCCTTGAGCGCCGTCATCACCTGGAAGCGGGGCCCATGGAACAGGAACTGGTCATAGGCCTGGGCCACCGGCAGCTTCTTCTCGAAGCGTGCACGCACCGGGTGGCTGAAGCCTTCGGGCAGGCGCTGCTCCAGCCGCAGCACGGCCTTGTAGTGCACCACCGTCTTGCCGCCCTGCTGCTCGCTCTGCAGCGTGGCCACCACCTCGAAGCCTTCCGCGCTGCCATAGGGCGGGGGGTTGATCACGATGTCGAAGCGGCGCACGGCCTCCTTGAGCTCCACGCCCTTCATCAGGCGGAAGTCCTTGACCTCGACCACGCGCCAGCCCGGCCACAGCGCATGGCCGGCCTGGGACAGCAGCTCCAGGGCCACGGCCGCCGGCAGCACCGGGGTCGCATCGATGCGGTGTTCCTGCAGGTAGGCATGGTTGGCGTCGATGGCGAAGCTCACCACCTGACCGCCCATCGGCAGGGTCATCATCTCCGCCGCCCCGAGCAACGCGCCAAGCACCTTGCCGAGCGCCGCGGGCGCCTGCAGCTGCACACGGCCCAGGTCGGCCTCGCGTTGCTCCCAGGGGCCAGCGCCGCAGATGATCTCGACGTAGGTGTCGTCGGTGCGCAGCAGCTCGTCCTTGAGCAGTTGGCGGCCGTCGGCGGCCGTCACCAGGTAGACGCCCTTCTCGGCGAACTTGGCCTCGGTCTCGGCAGTGACCATGCCGGCACCGAACATCGTCGGGCCCCACGGTCCCCAGCACAGGGCGTTGACGTTGACCTGGCCACCCCAGCGACGGTAGAGCTGGCAGCACAGGCGGTTCATCAATTCGTTGGCGGTGGCGTAGTCGGACTGGCCGCTGTTGCCGTACCGGCCGGCCACCGAGCTGAACACGGTCAGGAAGCGCAGCGACTCGGCACGCAGGTACTTCTGCAGCAGCAGCAGGCCGATGACCTTGGTGTTGACCACGCGGTCCCAGCTGTCCGAGGCCTTGTCCACCAGGAACTTGTCCTCGATCACGCCAGCGCCGTGCAGCACGCCGTGGATGGCGCCGAACTGGGCGTAGAGCTCCTCGATCAGGGCCTTCATGCCGGCGTCGTCGGCCACGTCGACCGAGCGGTATTCGACCTTGGCGCCGCGCTGCTCGAAGTCAGCGCGGTTGCCCTGCATTTCGCGGGCGGCCATCACGGCCGCCACCTTCTTCTGGATCTCGGCCGGCTTGAGCGCGCTCTTGCCCGCGCGCACTTCGGCGATGAAGTGCTGACGCAGGGCCTCCGGCGTGGTCAGCGCGGCCTGCTCGGCCGGCTCGACCTCGGGCCAGGCGCCCCGGCCCGTCAGCACCAGGGTGTTGCCCGGCAGGGCCAGTTCGCGCAACACCTCGGCGGTGATGCCTCGGGCACCCCCGGTGGCCAGCACCACGATGCCCTGCAGCCGGGCCATGCGGGCCGGGTCCACCGGCGCGACCATGGCCTCGGTCTTGAAGACCGTGCGCTGACCGTCGGGGTAGCCCACCTCCTGGCGGCCCCCCACGACCTCCAGTTCGGTCATCACGGTCTGGATCTGGGCCGCCGGCGACTGGCCGGGGTCCAGGTCGACGATCTTGACCCGCAGCTCAGGACGCTCCTCATGGAAGGACTTGAGCATGCCGGCAGCGCCGGACTGCAGGGTCAGGCCGGCCGGCACGTGGGCGCCGGCGCGGTTGAAGTAGCCGCCCAGCGCGCTGACCGACATCACATGGGCGCCCTCGCCCAGGCTGGTCGACAGTTCACGCAGCAGCAGGAACAGCGATTTCTCGTTCACCAGCAGTTGCTGGCGCCATTCGGCCACCGAGCCTTGCGGGGGCAGCATCTCGCTGCCTAGCTCGGCCAGGTGGATCAGGCCGGCCAAAGGCTGCGCGCTCTCGCGCAGCTTGGCCGCCCATTCGATCAGGGCCGATTCACTGCCCAGCACGTCACGTCCCACCAGGACGGACTCGCGACCCTGCTCGCGCAGGGCGCCTGCCAGGGCCTTGGCCTGGCCTGTCAGGTCATCGGTGATGACGAACAGGCCGGCCTTGAGCTGCTTCAGTGCATCGGCTTCCAGGGCTTCGTGCACGGGCACGACGACATGCCGAGGCGGGTGGCCGCTGCTGGCGGGTGCAGCGGCCTTTGATCCCGTCTCGGCAACATCAAAAGGGCTGGCGACAGCGCTCCCGCTCTTGGCCGAACCCATGATGTCCAGCATGCCGTTCAGCGTGGGCTGGGTGTTGAGCTTGCTGCGGCTCTCGGTCAGGGCCGCACGCAGGCCTTCCGGCAGCTTCTGCAGCATGGCGCCGACGACCTCGATGCGCTTGATCGAGTCGATGCCCAGGTCCGACTCGAGGTTCTGGTCCAGACCCACCATGTCGCGCGGGTAGCCGGTCTTTTCCTCGACGATGGACAGCAGCATGTCGACCATCTGCTCACGGCTCAGCGCCGCGCCAGCCGCAGGCGCGGCAGCGACGGGCGCTGCAGCCACCGGTGCGGGCACCGACGCAGGCTTGGCCGCCACGGGAGCGGGCACCGGCGCGGGCATCACCGGCGCAGGCACCACCACCGGGGGCGCCACAGGCGCCACGGCGGCGGGCAGCCACAGCGGGCAGCACGACGACGGCCGGCGCCGCAGGCGGCACCTGGGCCACACGGGCCAGGGCCACCGGCTGGGCGGGGCGCGCCAGACGGGCCGGACGGTCCGGAGCGGCCACGCGTTCGCCAACGAACATGGCCATCACCCGTTCCTGGGTTTCCAGGAACTGGCGCATGGTCTAGAAGTATTCCGACATGACGCCGGAAGATCCTGCCGGTGAAAGGGGACGTCGTTCATCCATAGACTCTAG
>NZ_BADL01000546.1 GCF_000333615.1 Ideonella sp. B508-1
CAGGCCACATCCTGACACTGTCGGACACGAACGTCTCGTTCGACTCCGATCAACTGCCCGGGGTCTACAGCGGCTTTGGCTCTTTCTCGGGCGATGTGACGGGGCTGAACGTCAGCACCGAGGCGAACACCATTTCCGCCAGCGAATCCGATGTGGTCGGCAAGCACTTCATCGGGCAATCAGGCTCGACATTCGACAACGTGCCGACGGCCAAGTCGGTGGCCTCGCTGTCCTCCATCCGTGGCCTGGCGCCGGAAGAACCGACCAAGCAGGGCAGCTACTATGCGGCCTCCGTGGCCTACTTTGGCAAGCACACGGATCTGCGCCCCGCCCTCACCGGTAAGCAGTCGACCAACACCTTCGTGCTGGCCCTGGCTTCTCCGCTGCCCCGCATCGCGGCCAAGCTGCCCAATGGCAACGTGATTACCCTGGTGCCCTTCGCCAAGTCGGTCGATGGATCCGGCATCACCCACACCAAGGGCAACTTCCAGCCGACCAACCAGATTGTCGATTTCTATGTCGAGCAGATCGCCAACTCGGGGGCCGGAGACGTCAACAGTGCGGTGAACGGCGGCCGCTACTACGCCAAGTTCAACATCAACTTCGAAGACTCGGAGCAGGGTGCCGACCACGACATGGACGTCATCGTCGAGTACGAGGTGGCAGCCCAGGCCGACAACACCCTGAAGGTCACGCTCACGCCCACCTACCAGGCCGGTAGCCTCAAGCAGGCGGTGGGCTATGTGGTCTCCGGCTCGACCAAGGACGGCCCCTACCTGGTGGTGGAGGACGAGGCGGATTCGAGTTCGTACTTCCTGAACGTACCCGACACCCTCAACATCGGCGACTGCGATGTCAGCAACCCGCCGGCCGCCTGCAAGTCGCTGCCCTATGTCGGCAGCAACAAGTCCAGCGTGCGAACCTTCTCGGCCAGCACAAGTTCCGCGGCCACCCTGCTGAAGGATCCGCTGTGGTATGCCGCCAAGTGGGGGGGCTTCAGCGACAGCAACAGCAACGACAAGCCCGACATGACCGTCGAATGGGATGCCGATGGCGACGGTGTGCCCGACACTTACTTCTATGCGCAGAACCCCGCCAAGCTGGCCGACGCGCTGAAGAAGGCCTTCGACAACCTGATCAACCGCGACACCAGTTCGAGCAACGTCACCACCAACAGCACCAGCATCAACTCGGGCTCCATGGTCTACCAGGCGGTCTACAACTCGCTGCGCTGGTCGGGGGACCTGGTCGCCTATCCGGTGACCACCGCCGGGGTCAGCGCCAATCCAGCCTGGAACGAAGGCGCCATGCTGCCCGTGCAGGCCAACCGCAAGATCTTCTACCGCCGTCGGGCGGTCAGTCCGGACAATGGCAGCGGCCGCAGCTTCACCTGGGGGCAGCTGGACACCACCGAGCAGGGCTATTTCAGCGGCTACCAGTCCTATCTCAACTATGTGCGTGGCGATCGCAGCCAGGAGGTGCTCAACGGCGGCGTGATGCGGGACCGCGGGAGCTACCCGGTCGGCGACATCGTCAATTCCTCGCCGTTCTACGTGAAGGAGCTGGACACGGTGTTCGTGGGTGGCAATGACGGCATGCTGCACGCGGCGGATGGCACCTCGGGGGCGGAGCGGTTCGCCTTCGTGCCGGCGGAGGTCATGCCCAACCTGAAGGCGCTGGCGGATGTGGCCTACATCCATCGCTACTATGTCGATGGCGACATCACCGTCTCCAGCCGCAGCACCGCTACCAACAACCACAACTACCTCTTCGCGCTCCTGGGGCGGGGAGGCAAGGGCCTGTTCGCGTTGGACGTGACGGATCCGGCGAACTTCGCCACCACCAGCAGTCTCTGGGAATACACGCCTAACGGACGCACCGACGCGGCCAGCGACAACGACCTGGGCTACATGATCGGCCGGCCGCTGTTCGTCAAGCTCAACAACGGCAAATCGGCGCTGGTGGTCGGCAACGGCTACAACAGCAGCAACGGCCATGCGGTGCTCTACATCTTCTTCGTGGGCACCGACGGCAGCCTCACGAGTGTCAAGAAGATCGACACCGGCGCCAGCGGCGACAACGGGCTGTCCGCGCCTGCGGTCTATGACACCAACAACGACGGCACGGTCGATGCCATCTATGCCGGCGATCTGAAGGGCAACGTCTGGAAGTTCGACGTTTCCAACATCGCCGATTCGGCGTGGGGCGTGGCCTACTCGGGCAGCCCGTTGTTCGTGGCCAAGGACAGCGCCAACAACCTCCAGCCCATCACCGCGCCGATGGCGGTTGCCAAGAACACCGTGGCCAGCGACCCGAACTATGGCAAGGTCTTCGTGTTCTTCGGCACCGGGTCCTACTTCCAGTCGGGGGACCCGGCCAACCATGCCGTGCAGAGCTGGTACGGTCTGGTGGACGAAACCCGCCTCAACGACCGTTCCGCCCTGCGGCAGCGCAGCATCTCCGAGACCGGGACCTTCGATGGCGAGACGGTGCGCACCTTCAGCACGGCCACGGACGGCGACATGACCGGCATGTCGGGCTGGTACATCGACTTCACGAGCACCACCCAACCCGGCGAGCGCATCGTGACCGAATCGGCCTACTACGCCTTGGCCGTGCCGGTGGTGTTCGCCAGCTCGATCATCCCCATCAGCTCCACGGACCCCTGCCTCGGTGGCGGGACCGGCTACCTCAACGTGGTGGGGGCCTTCAATGGCGCCGCGACCACGGTGGGTGTGCTCAACGTGAACGGCAACAACTCCTACACCGATGACAAGCTCGACGGCGTCTACATCGGCTCCATCGACCTGGGCATCGGGATGCCCGGCAAGCCGACGCTGATCGGCGGCTTGATGGTGGTGGGGGGCTCCGGGGACAGCGCCAACCCGGACAGCAAGATCGGCTCGGTGGATGTGAACCTTGGCGTGACGCCGCTCAAGGGCCGTATCTCCTGGCGTGAGATCGTGGGGGACTGATGAACATGCAATGCAATCGCCGGGGCGCCGCACGCGGTTTCACCCTGATCGAACTGATGATCGTGGTGGCCATCGTGGGCATTCTGGCCGCGGTGGCCTATCCCAGCTACGTCAACCATGTCATCCGCACGCAGCGTGCGGCGGGGGCCGGTTGTCTGTTGGAGATGGCTCAGCAGATGGAGCGCTACAGCGCCACGAAGATGTCCTACACGGATGCGCCGCTGCCTGCGCCGGCCTGTGCCACCGACACGGCCAGCACCTACGACTACACCTTCGCGTCCGGTGAGCCCACCGGGTCCACCTTCAAGATCAATGCCGCGCCCAAGGGCAGCCAGGCCAATGACAGCGATTGCGCCACGCTGTCGATCGACCAGGCGGGTCAAAAGGGAGAAACCGGCGGCAAGGACGTGGCCTACTGCTGGCGCTGATCGAGGGGCCTCGGGGCCGGCTCAGAACAGCGTGGCGGTGCTGCTCTTCTCGCGGTCGTAGTTCACCAGTTCGGCCTGGCCGGTGCTGGAATCGGCCTGGGTTTCGAAGCAGAAGAAGCGGTCGCGGCCCAGCGACTTGGCGGTGTAGAGCGCAGCATCGGCGCGTGAGAGCAGGGATTCGATGGTGGTCGTGCCATCGGGCACGCAGGTGGTGATGCCCCCCGAGATGGTCACGCAGGTCTTGCCGTCCGAGGCCGGGTGCGGCAGGGCCAGCTGATGCATCATGCGCTGCAGACCCTTGGCGTAGAACATGGCGCCCGAGTGGGAGGTGCCGGGCATCAGGATCACGAATTCCTCGCCGCCGAAACGGGCGGCCAGATCGCGCGGGCGTCGGCAGGTCTCGCCCAGCAGCTGGGCGATGCGCATCAGGCACTGGTCGCCCTGCAGGTGGCCCGCGGTGTCGTTGTAGGACTTGAAGTTGTCCACATCGCACAGGATCAGGGTCAGCGGCTGGCGTTCCCGTCGGGCGTTGCGCAGCTCCTCGTCGAGCCGGATGTCCAGGCCGCGGCGGTTGGTCAGGCCCGTCAGCGGGTCATGCAGGGACTGGGCCTGCAGATCGGCGTTGCTGGCCTTGAGCTGGTCGGTCAGCGTGATCAGCTGCCGGTGCAGGCTGCACAGGCGTTGCATGGCCCGCAGCTTGGCCGCCAGCACCACCGGGGACACCGGTTTGAACAGGTAGTCGTCGCCTCCGCATTCGATGCCCTCGGCCAGGTCCGCGTCGGACACCCGGCCCGAGAGGAACAGGATGGGCGTCCAGCCATCGGGCTCGGCGCGGCGGATCTGCTGGGCGGCCCAATGGCCGTCGTGGCCAGGCATCTCCACGTCCATCAGCACCGCGTCCGGGCGCAGGCTGGTGAACAGGGCCACCGCGTCCTCGGCGGTGCCGGCCTCCACCACATCGTGTCCCATGGCCTGCAGCTCGGCCCCCAGGGCAGCGCGGTGGGACAGCTGGTCATCCACCAGCAGGACCTTCAGATGGATGTCGGCAACAGCAGGCATGGCACAGCAGGGTTGGCGCGGGCCCAACACCCGCTAGGCCCTGTTATCGGACGACACGGCCGTGCACTTGAGCGCAGCATCAGCCCGCTCTCTGACTTCGATCAATGGGCCGGCACCGGCACGGGCCGCACCCGCAGCGCCCACACCACGCCGGCCACCAGCAGGCCCACGCCGGCCAGCGTGGTGGCCGGCGGAAACTGCTGGCGCAGCGCATGGGCGTAGGCCAGGGCCGAGAGGGTCTCGAAGACGATCAGCTGGCCGGCCAGGGCGGTAGGCAGGCGCTGGCTGGCCTCGTTCCAGCACAGCGTGCCCAGCCAGGAGGCCAGCAGACCGATGGCCAGCATGGCGCCGACGAAGGGCAGGGGCCGGGGCCCCAGCGGCATCGGCCAGTCCGGCTGGCTGAGCCCGAAACCGGCCCAGGTCAGCGCATAGCCCAGCGCGGCCAGCGGCAGGGTGGCCAGGCCCTGGGCGGTGGCCCAGGCGCGCGGGCTGCGGTCCGCGTGGGCGCGCAGCCAGTCGGCGTTGCGCACCGGGTACCAGGTCCAGGCCGCCACGGCGCCCAGGGCCAGCACGGCCCCCAGGGCGTAGCGGCCCAGGTCGGCCGCCGGATCGGCCCGAAAGTGGGCCAGTTCGGCCCGGTTGACCAGCCACAGGCCGGCGCCGATCAGCACCAGTGACGGGGCCAGCCGGCGCCAGGGCAGCAGGCCGTCGCGCTGCGCATTGCGGCGGTTGGACACCACCGCAATGACCACCGGCAGGGTGCCGATGATCATCGTCGGCAGGGGCCCCCCTGCGCGCTGCAGCGCCGAGGCCAGGAACAGGTAGTAGACGATGTTGCCCACCAGCGAGAGCTTGGCGGCCTCCAGCCAGTCGGCGCGCTTCAGCCGCCGCAGCTCGGCGCGGTCCAGCCAGGCCAGCGGCAGGGCGATCAGGCCGAAGGCCAGGTAGCGGCCGAAGGACAGCAGCACGGCCGGGTAATCGTGCAGCCACAGCGGCCCCACGAACACCAGGCCCCACATCAGGCCGGCGGCCAGCGCGAACAAGGTTCCGATCCACATGATGGGCGCGCAGTCTACGCAGGCCGGCCGGGGCGGTCTTGTACCGTCTTGCTCAGGCCCGCGGCGGCAGGGCCAGCGGCCAGAGCTGCCAGGCCAGGGCCAGCATCACCACGCCGATCAGGGCGTCCAGGGCCTGCCAGGCGCGCGGGCGGGCGAAGACCGGGGCCAGCCAGCGGGCGCCGTAGCCCAGGGTGGTGAACCACAGCGCGCTGGCCCCGGCGGCGCCGGCCACGAAGGCGCCGCGCGTGGCCCAGCCGGGCTGCTGGGCGCCCACCGAACCCACCAGCAGCACCGTGTCCAGGTAGACATGCGGGTTCAGCAGGGTGAAGCCGGCCAATTGCAGCAGGGCCTGGCGTCGGCTCAGGCTGGCGCCCTGGCCGGCCTGCAGGGCACCGGGGCGCCGCGCCGCCCACAGGGCCCGCAGCCCGTAGGCCACCAGGAACACCATGCCGGCGGCTGCCAGGGCACGGGCCAGCCCGGGGTGCTCGCCGATCAGCCCGGCCAGGCCAGCCACGCCGGCGGCCATCAGCAGGGCATCGGCGGCCACGCAGGCCAGCACGAGGGGGCCCACATGGGCCCGCTGCAGGCCCTGGCGCAG
>NZ_BADL01000545.1 GCF_000333615.1 Ideonella sp. B508-1
AGGATGTTGCCCGGCGCAGCCAGCGGGCCGTAGCGCAGCGAGCCCGCTCCGCCAAAGCCGCCGCCGAACAGGCCGCCCAACGTGGCGCTGCGGAAGGTGGAGGGCAGCCAGCGCAGCTCCCAGCCCAGCGGCCGTGCGGCGTCGTCGAAGGCCGCCAGGCGGATGCCGGCCTGGGCGCGCCCCACGCCGGGCCGCGCCCACAGAAAGGCGTTGTAGGCGCTCATGTCCAGGATCAGGCCGCCGTGCAGCGGCGTGCACTGGCCGTAGTTGCCGGTGCCGGTGCCGCGCAGCGTGATGGGAATGGCCAGGCGGGCGCAGGCGCCCACCACGGCGCGGATCTCGTCCTCGGTCCTGGGCCGCACCGCGATGTCGCCGTGCTTGCCGGCCAGGGTGCGTTCCAGCACCGGGCTGTACCAGGCGAAGTCGCGCGAGAGGTTCTCCACGCGGTGCGGTTCGGTGATCCAGTCGAGCGTGGGCAGCTCGGCGCGCAGGGTGTCGATGGGATAGGCGGAAGGGGTCATGGTGGAGATGTCGAAGAGGGGCGCTTCATTCCTGGGCCTGGGCGCTGCTGTGCCAGCCGCCCAGGGCCCAGCGGGCCAGCAGGCCCATCAGGGCGAAGAGCAGCACGCCGGTGAGCGAGATCAGCAGCAGCGCGGCGAACATGCGGGGGATGTTGAGCTGGAAGCCGGCCTGCAGGATCTGGTAGGCCAGGCCCGCGCCGCTGCCGCCGGTGCCGGCCACGAACTCGGCCACCACCGCGCCGATCAGGGCCAGGCCGCTGGAGATGCGCAGGCCGCCGAAGAAGTAGGGCAGGGCGCCGGGCACGCGCAGGCGGATGAGCTGTTGCCAGCGGCTGGCGCGCTTCATGCGGAAGTAGGCCAGCAGGTCCGGGTCCACGCTGCGCAGGCCCAGTGTGGTGTTGGAGATGACCGGGAACAGCGCCACCAGCGTGGCGCACACCACCAGCGACAGCGTCGGGTCCTTGACCCAGATGATGATGAGCGGGGCCACCGCCACGATGGGCGTGACCTGCAGCAGCACCGCGTAGGGCAGCAGGGCCAGTTCAATCAGCCGACTCTGCACGAAGAGGAAGGAGATCAGCACGCCGATGACGGTGGCCGCCGCGAAGGACAGCAGCGTGATCTTCAGCGTGACCCACAGCGCCGGCATCAGCATGCCCGCGTCTTCCACCAGGGTCTTGAACATCAGGATGGGCGAGGGCACCAGGTAGGCCGGCAGCTGCAGCGCGTCCACCGTGCCTTGCCAGGCGCCCAGCAGCACCAGCAGCACCAGCAGCGGGTAGACCACCTGCTGCACGCGCGGGCGCAGCAGCAGCGGGGTGCGGGTCGGGGTGGTGGGCCGGCTCATGCGCTGACCTCCTCGGCATCCTGACCAGTCTGGCTGGCGCGCAGCAGGCTGTCCTGCAGGCGGCGGGCCTGGGCGGCAAAGCGCTCGGACACCATGAAGTCCGCGCTGCGCGGGTAGGGCTCGTCGATGGTGAACTCTTCCACCACGCGGCCGGGCCGCGCGGCCATCACCACCACGCGGGTGGAGAGGAACACCGCCTCGTGGATGGAGTGGGTGACGAAGACGACGGTGAGGCCGCGCTGCTTCCACAGGGCCAGCAGGTCGGCATCCAGGCGGTGGCGGGTGATCTCGTCCAGCGCGCCGAAGGGCTCGTCCATCAGCAGCAGGTCCGGCCGGGTGAGCAGACCGCGGGCGATGGAGGCGCGCATCTGCATGCCGCCGGACAGGGCCCGCGGCAGGGCGCGGTCGAACTTCTCCAGGCCGACCAGCTTCAGCACCTCGTCCACCCGGGCATCGGCCTTGGCGCGGGGTACGCCGGCCAGGTCCAGCGGATTTCTTATTGAGCCCTCGGCTGCATTCCTTCGCTGCCTTAACCCTGTCGTTGAGCTTGTTGATCTTTCTCTGAGCCTCTTCGGACTCCTTGCCTAGCAGGAGAATCGCATTGCAGTTCCCGGAGTCAAAGGACAGGTTGTTTCTTACAAAATCTGAATTGAAGACGCGAACGGATAGGACGGACTCATGGAAATTTCTTTCTGTGAT
>NZ_BADL01000544.1 GCF_000333615.1 Ideonella sp. B508-1
CGGCAGATGGACAAGCCGTCTTTGCCGGGCAGCATCAGGTCCAGCACGATGAGGTCGATGGTTTCGCGGGTTTGCAGCCGGGCCAGGGCCTTGGCGTCTTCGGCCAGCAGCACGTCGAAACCCTCCTGGGTCAGGTAGCGGCGCAGCAGGTCGCGGATGCGGGCGTCGTCATCGACGACGACGATCCGGTCCTGGCGGGGGGAGGAGGTGGCATTCATGGTCAGACCCCAATTTGTAACAGAGACGGATTGTGCGGGGCGGATTTCGGGTTTCCGGGCGGCCCTGACCCTCTGTTACAAATGTTCCCGCTCTTTCACACCCCGGCGCCATCCGGTCGTCCACCCACCCGGCTTCATGCGTTAATGGATGCATGAAGACGACACATCTGCACCTTCTTCGCTCCGGCTGCCGTCTGGCCGGCCTGTCCATGCTCACGGCTGCGGCGGCGGCGCAGGCTCAGGTGCCTGCGGCGGCGCCCGAGGGCGTGCTCAACCTCAGCGCCCAGGCCACGGTGGAGGCGCCCCAGGACTGGATGACCCTGGTGCTGTCCGTCACCCGGGAGGGCAGCGATGCCACCCAGGTGCAGCAGCAGCTCAAGCAGGCGGTGGAGGGCGCCATGGCCCAGGCCCGGCGCCAGGCCCGGCCCGGTCAGGTGGAGTTGCGCAGCGGGGCCTTCTCGGTCTTTCCGCGCTATGGCAGCAAGGGCGGCATCACCGGCTGGCAGGGCTCGACCGAACTGGTCATCGAAGGCCGGGACATGCCGGCCATCGCCCAGCTCTCCGGCCAGATCGGCAGCCTGACCATCTCCCGTGTGGGCTACAGCCTCTCGCGGGAAGCGCGCGAGAAGCTGCAGACCGAGGCCACCGCCCAGGCGATTGCCCGCTTCCGGGCCGATGCGGGCGACTATGCCCGCCAGTTTGGCTTCGGCAGCTACACGCTGCGCGAGGTGTCGGTGAACACCGATGGCGGTGCATCGGCGCCCGTGCCCCGCTTCCAGGTGGCCATGGCCGCCGCCAAGGTGGGCGACGGCGAGGCACTGCCGGTGGAGGCCGGCAAGGGCAGCGTCACCGCCACGGTCTCAGGCAGCATCCAGCTCAAGTGAGCCGGATGCGGGGGGCGCTCATTGCGCCACCCAGCCACCGTCCATGTTGATGGCGGCGCCGCGCAGGTTGTCGGCGGCGGGTGAGCACATGAACACCGCCATCGCGCCCAACTCCTCGGGCGTGGTGAACTGCAGCGAGGGCTCCTTCTCGGCCAGCAGACGGCGCTTGGCTTCCTCGTTGGAGACGCCTTCGGCCGCTGCGCGGGCATCCACCTGCTTCTGCACCAGCGGGGTCAGCACCCAGCCCGGGCAGATGGCGTTGGCGGTCACGCCGGTGGTGGCGGTTTCCAGCGCGGTGGTCTTGGTCAGGCCGATGATGCCGTGCTTGGCCGCCACATAGGCCGACTTGTTGGCCGAGGCCACCAGGCCGTGCACCGAAGCCACGTTGATGATGCGGCCCCAGCCGCGGGCCTTCATGCCCGGCAGGGCCAGGCGGGTGGTGTGGAAGGCCGAGGACAGGTTGATCGCGATGATCGCGTCCCAGCGCTCGACCGGAAATTCGTCCACCGGCGCGACGTACTGGATGCCGGCGTTGTTGACCAGGATGTCCAGCGTGCCGAACTCGGCCTGGCAGGCCTCGATCATCTCGGCGATCTCACCGGGCTGGCTCATGTCGGCCCCGTGGTAGCCCACGCGCACGCCGAGGGCGGCCACCTCAGCCTTGGCAGCATCCACCTCGCCGAAACCGTTGAGCATCACGTTCGCACCCTGGGCGGCCAGGGCCTTGGCAATGCCCAGGCCGATGCCGCTGGTGGAACCCGTGACCAAGGCCGTTTTTCCTTTGAGCATATGCAAGTCTCCTTGAGGTGAAAGCGCGGATTGGTTGCTACAGTGGATTATCTGGCCCACGACATGCCCATGCCGCAAGCGACAGCATCATGAACGACTTTTCCAGCCCCGAGCCCCGACTGCGTTTTGTGCAATGCCTGGACAGCCGCGGCCTGCACCGCATGGCCTATCACGAGTGGGGCGATGCGGCCAATCCGAAGGTGCTGGTCTGCGTGCATGGGCTGACCCGCCAGGGGCGGGATTTCGACGTGCTGGCCCAGGCCCTGGCCGATGAGTACCGCGTGGTCTGCCCCGATGTGGTGGGCCGCGGTGAATCCGACTGGCTGGCCGACCCGATGGGCTACGCCATCCCGTACTACGTGGCCGACATGGTGACGCTGCTGGCCCGGCTGGATGCGCAAGAGGTGCACTGGGTGGGCACCTCGATGGGCGGGCTGATCGGCCTGGGCGTGGCCAGCCTGGCGGGCTCGCCGATCACGCGCCTGGTGCTCAACGACGTCGGCCCGGCCATCGAGCCGTCCTCGCTGCAGCGCATCGGCCAGTACCTGGGGCAGCCGGCCCACTGGGCCACGCTGGACGAGGCCGCCGACGCGCTGTGGGCCATCTCGCAAAGCTTCGGCCCCCACACCCGCGCGCAATGGCTGGCGCTGAGCGAGCACCAGATCACCCCGGACGGCACCGGCTTCAAGCCCCATTACGACCCCGCCATCCGCCACGCTTTCTCGGCAATCACGCCGGAGATTGCCGCTGCTGGCGAAGCGGCCCTGTGGGCCAGCTACGACCGCATTGAATGCCCAACGCTGCTGCTGCGCGGCGCGGAGTCCGATCTGCTGTCGCCCGCCACCGCCCAGGCCATGACCCAGCGCGGCCCGCGGGCCCGCCTGCACGAGTTCGCCGGGGTGGGGCATGCCCCCACGCTGGTGGCGCCCGACCAGGTGGCCGTCGTGCGCGATTTCCTGTTGTCCCCATGAAGAGTTCTGCCGAGACCCTGAGCAGCACGGCACCGATCGTCTCGCTGGCCTCCGAACCCGATGAGCGGGTGGCGCCGCAACGCGCGGACCATCCCGCCACCGAAGAGGCCCTGGCCGCGCTCAACCGCGCCATGGCCTTTGCCGAGCCGCTGCTGGCCGGCCGCGTGATGGACAGCGGCGAGGACGCCTATGCCCACGCGCAGGGCGTGGCCGCCATCCTGGCCAGCATCGGCGGCGGCCCGTCGCTGCAGGCCGCGGCCTTCCTGGTCTATGCGGCTGACTTTTTGCAGCGCCCCGAGGACGTGGTCGAGAAGGCCTTCGGGCCGTCCTACGCCAGCCTGGTGGTGCTGACCCGCAAGCTGGTGCAGATCCAGCGCGCCGCGCGTGAGGCCCAACTGGGCGACGCCCAGCGCGCCGAGCAGACCGAGCGCGTGCGCAAGATGCTGCTGGCCTTCTCCAAGGACCTGCGGGTGGTGCTGCTGCGCCTGGCCTCGCGCCTGCAGACGCTGCGCTGGTTTGCCGCCAGCAAGCGCGACTGCCCGGTGGCTCTGGCCGAAGAGGCCAAGGCCGTGTTCGCCCCGCTGGCCAACCGCCTGGGCATCTGGCAGATCAAGTGGGAGCTGGAGGACCTGTCCTTCCGCTTCCTGCAGGGCGACGAGTACCGCCGCATCGCCAAGCTGCTGGCCGAGAAGCGCGTGGAGCGCGAGGCCAGCGTGGAAGCGGCCCGCCTGCAGATGGGCAGCGACCTGCAGTCCCACGGCATCCCGGCCGTGGTCTATGGCCGGCCCAAGCACATCTACAGCATCTGGAAGAAGATGCAGGGCAAGCACCTGCCTTTCGAGAAGGTGATGGACGTGCGCGCGCTGCGCGTGGTGGTGGCCGACATCCCGGCCTGCTACGCCGCGCTCAGCCGCGTGCACGAGCGCTACCGCGCGGTGGCCGCCGAATACGACGACTACATCGCCAAGCCCAAGCCCAACGGCTACCGTTCGCTGCACACCGTGGTGCTGGACGACGAGGGCCGGCCGCTGGAGGTGCAGATCCGCACCCAGGAGATGCACGAACATGCCGAGTACGGCGTGGCCGCGCACTGGGCCTACAAGGAAGCGGGCACCAAGGGCTATGGCGGCGTCAGCGCCGCGGGCGAGTTCGAGCAGCGTGTGGCCGAGGCCCGCAAGGCCGTGCTGCGCCAACTGCTGGCCTGGGAGCGCGATTTCTCCGGCCAGGGCGCCGGCCAGGTGCAGGGCCGCTTCGACGACCGGGTCTACGTTTTCACCCCGCAGGCCGCGCTGGTGGAGCTGACCGCCGGCGCCACGCCGGTGGACTTTGCCTACGCCCTGCACACCGACCTGGGCCACCGCTGCCGCGGCGCCAAGGTGGACGGGGCCATGGTGCCGCTGACCACCCCGCTGGCCAACGGCCAGACGGTGGAGATCACCGCGGTCAAGGAAGGCGGCCCCTCGTTGGACTGGCTCAACCCCGAGGCCGGTTTCCTCAAGAGCCCGCGGGCCCGCGCCAAGGTGCGCGCCTGGTTCAACGCCCGGGCCCAGGCCGACACCATCGCCCGCGGCCGCGAGGCGGTGGAAAAGCTGCTGCAGCGCGAAGGCAAGACGGCCCTCAAGCTCAGCGAGCTGGCCAGCCAGCTGGGCTTCAAGGAAGCCGACGACCTCTTCGAGCTGGTGGGCAAGGACGAATACTCGCTGCGCAACATCGAGCAGCTGCTGCGCCCGCCGCCCGCGCCGTCCGAAGACGACAACCCGCTGCTCAAACGCACCGCCAGTGACGCACCCACCGCGCGTGGTGGCGTGCTGGTGGTGGGCGTGGACAGCCTGCTGACCAACCTGGCCCGCTGCTGCCGGCCCGCGCCGCCCGACGCCATCGGCGGCTTCGTCACCCGCGGCAAGGGCGTGGCCGTGCACCGGCAAGACTGTTCCAACTTCCGCCACATGGCCGACCGCATGCCCGAACGGGTGATTGCCGTCACCTGGGGCGCGGCCGCCAAGGCCGGCGAAGCCGCCTACCCGGTGGACGTGCAGATCGAAGCCGCCGACCGCACCGCGCTGCTGCGCGACATCTCCGAAGTGTTCGCCAAGGAACGCATGCAGGTGGTGGGCGTGCACAGCCAGACGGTGACCGACATGCATGGCCGCACCGCCCGCATGACCTTCACCATCGAGGTGGCGGACGCATCGCGCCTGCAGCAGGTGCTGGTGCAGGTGGGGCAGGTGGCCGGCGTGCGCCAGGTGCGGCGCCGCTGATCACCGAAAATTTTCAGCAGAAACTTGCACAGTTCCTGAAAAGCGGTCTATACTGCGAGGCTCAGCAGGCGCGTAGCTCAGTTGGTTAGAGCACCACCTTGACATGGTGGGGGTCGTTGGTTCGAATCCAATCGCGCCTACCAGATCGCAAGCCCTCAGTTCCGGTGGAACTGGGGGCTTTTCGCTTTGAGCGGCAGAGGGGAGCGGGCTTCTTAGCTCGCTGCGTTCTGGTCAGCTTCGTCTTGGCCCCAATAGTCCTACCTGGTTTGTTCGAGAGCCTCAAGGAACTGAGGTAGCTGGCTGGGGGAAAAGCAATTCGCCGTTCGCCCCGTTATCCCGCCATCGCGAAGTCTCCGAATGGCCTGGTTGGCGCGGTGGCACCACTGTCCGTCCAGAAGCACGAAGTCGCAAGAGACGATGGAAGGTGCCGCGTGCATCAGGTCCATGGTGTCGTTCTCGTCGAAATCCCTGCGCAAATCAAGGAAGCTACTACGCACCAGTTCGGAAGTCAGCGCGTATCGCAATGTCATTCCCGGCCTAGGACGAAATCGCTTCGCCTGCTCACGCCGACCCTGCTGCCGCACTTCTTCGCGCAGACCGTCAGTAACGGTCTTTCTCATGTCTTCGAACACAGGCAAGAGCAACTCGCGATACCTGATCGCGTCTTGCACGAAGCGATGAACGTTCAACGAACCGCTCATGATCCTGGCCCGTTCACCCAAGTCGCTAAGCATCCAATGTTGAGCTGGTCCCCTTGGATCACGCAGAGCGCCATGTTCGAGCAGGAAGCCTGCATCGGAGGAGAAATCCGCAACGTACAACCGCGGCAACATGCGCGTCATCATCGCTTCCACCGCCTCGGCACTTTTGATGTCGTTCATCGCGATGAACTCCATCAGATTGACATTGGAAAACAGCCAAGTCCCCTCTATTCGCTGCAGGATCGAAACAAGGCGATCCTGAAGGGCCATGTTCATTGAAAATTTGCGAACGGCCCAATGGTCCAGATAAACCGATGGCCGTTCCAGCGTTTGCCGAAGCGTGTACGTGTCTCCATCAATGGGCTGGATCGTGATCATTTGTCTATCTCTCCCTAATGCCAGCCTGCTCGAAAGCGGCCATTCACCAAGGTCAGCGATTGGCCGACTTCAGCTCGATTGCCATAAATCGGTTCCCGGCTGGACAAGGGGGAGCTTTAACTTCTGCCTGGCCTCTTGAACCTCCAAGGTCACCAGTTCACGAAAGCTGCTCTGTGAATGCATTGCGTCTGCGAATCGGCTGGCCTTGGCCTGCAAGGCGCCCAGCCACGGCGGGCCGCCTCGCTCTTGCGAGAGCTTCGCGAATTGAACCCGGGCAGAGTCAAGATCACCAGCCAGTGCCGCAGCGACAGCTGCATGGTAGTGACAGTACACAGGCGAGCCGGGCAGCTTTCCCAAGAGGGCGGACGCGGCCTGAATGGAGCAAAGTTGGGATCGCAGCTTTGTAACTTCTGCCACGGCCTGGTTTGAGAGTCGCTGCGCAATGTGCTCGAACTGCGCGTTGTCTTCGAACTCATGGAAGCCCTGTTTGCGGCAGTTGTCGTCGACTGCGAAGTCGAAAGAAAAAACACCGCTGGCTCGCCACAGGAAGGTCGCACCCACATTGAGGTAGCTGCCCTTGGCCCATGAACTGGGTTGAAACTCAACCAGGCCCACCCACCACCCATGGTCGTCGAGCCAAACGCGCGATTGGCCTTTCTGACGGCAGCCGATCGAACCAAGCGATGCCTTGGCCGCCTGCTTGATCAATTGGTTGTGTGATGGGCTTGAAGGCATGTTTTATCGCTCGCAGCACATCGACTGTATCCATTGCTGCAGGAGCGATCCGGACAGCCGTCGTTGACGGGGCCCGTCCGTGGCCGGGTGGCGTGAATCTGTCTCTCAATCCGCCTGAAACCGCGCCCAGTACGCCGTGTGCGGCGCAGTGGCTTCTTCCAGCAGCACCGGGCCGTGGATTTCGATGGGGCGCGGCGAGCGAGCGTAGATCTCCTGGCAGGACCATTCCAGGTCGCCGGCGCCCTGGTCGAGCTTGCGGAAGGCCCGCATGCTGACCGCGTCGATGCCGAAGACCACGCGGCCGATGCCGGACCAGAAGATGGCCCCCGCGCACATGACGCAGGGCTCGCCGGAGGCGTACATGGTGGCCTGAGCCAGCACTTCGCGCGACAGGCCCTTGGCCGCGGCATCGTGCAGGGCCATGACCTCGGCGTGCGCGGTGCAGTCGCCGGTCTGCCGGTTGCTGTTGGCGGCTTCGGCCAGCAGCTCGCCGCTGGCGCTGCCGATCACCGCGCCGAAGGGGCGGTTGCCGTTCGCTGTGGCGACGGTGGACAGCTCGATGGCCCGGCGCAGCAGGCGGGTGTCGGCGTCGTTGATCTCAGGCATGGGCGGGCTCCTGGGCCAGGGGTTGTGCCGGGGCCCAGCTCTTGAGCTTGCCGGGGTTGAGCAGGCCTTGCGGGTCGAAGCGCTGCTTCATGGCCAGCACCTGCGGGTTGAGCTTGAGGTTCTGCTTGCCTTCTTCGACGTAGCAGGTGTGCGGGTTGTTGATGATGACGCCGCTGTCGCGGTAGGCCTGCATGATCTCGGCCAGGCGGGCTTCGTCGCGGGTGCAGATGATCTCCAGCCCGCTGCAGCTGTACTCGCCTTCCTTGGTGCGCAGGAATTCGACGTGCATCTGCACCTCGCCGGCAAAGCGCTGGGCCAGCGTGCGCACCTGCTCCAGGTAGCAGGCGGGGTTGTAGGCGCTCTGGATGTAGGTGAGGTTCTTCTCCACCTTGAAGGCGTGCAGCGTGGTGTGGTTCCACACGTACTCCAGCAGGGTGCGGCGGCTGGCGGCCACCTCGGCGGCGGTGGCGCGGTAGCTCAGCGTGCCGCCGCGCTCGGCCAGCATCTGGGCGATGGTCTCTTCG
>NZ_BADL01000543.1 GCF_000333615.1 Ideonella sp. B508-1
TCAGCGCCACAAGGCGTTCGAGCTGGCACTGTTCAGGCGCGTGCCAGCCACCAGCTTGCCCGAGCTGAATGGGTCCTGGCCACCCGCCCCTGCATAGGGTTCCGGCTCGAACTTGCGAGGAGGCGCGATGGGCTCGACATTGGGCTTGGCGGCCAGCGCCTGCTGGTCCATCCAGGCCCGAAGGTCGTCGTTTTCACCGCTGCATGCGGCCAGCATCAGCGCGATGCAACCCAGCGGAATCAGCGAACGCGGGTTCATTTCTCGCCCTTCTTCGCGCCGTTCTTCTTCGCGTCGGCCGCACGCCGAACCTCTGCCACCTCGGCAGGGTCCAGATAGCGGTAAGTGCGCGCGGTAGCCTCCATCACCAGATTGCCGGAACTGGCGTCCTTGCCAGGCGGCGTGATGGAGAGATCGTGCAGAGTCACGATGCGAGACAGATTGGCGATATCCCCGGCAAACGCGCCAATGTCGTGGTAACGGCCCGAGACCTTGATGGCGATGGGCAACTCGGCGTAATAGTCCTTCACCGCCACCTGACCGGGCCGGAACAGGTCGATCTGAAGGCCTCGACCGATGCCTGCCTGGTTGATGTCAGACAAAAGCGCATCCATCTCGGCCTTGCCGGGCAGTTGCTTCTCGAGCTGAGTCACGTACTCCTGCACCTGCTCCTTCTGCTTGCGAAGTTCCCCCAAATTGACGGCCTGCGCCAACTTCTGGCTGTACTCGGCCTTGAGTTTAGGCTCCTTGTCCCGCTCGCTCTGCAGTCGGTCTGCCTCGTCACTGAGCAGGACCATCCAGCCCAAACCGATGACCAGCACGGCCGCAAACACCCAGACCACCACTTTGGGCAGGGTGGGCCATTGCCCCGGCTCCTTGGGATCCAGCCCCTGGAACTGGGCGCCCGCAGTCTTGAGGACCGCCGCGAGGTCGATGTCGATCTTCTTGCCTTTTGTCGCCATCACAACCTCACGATGCAGCCGGCTTGGGCGCTTGCTTGCCAGCAGGTTTGCCGGCTGCTGGCTTGCTGGCAGCGTCTGCTGCACCAGCGGGCTGCTTGATGTACACCTTCATGGAGAAATCGAACAGCCGACGCGAATCGCTGTCCCGCCCTGGGGAGTTGGTGGCAGCCTTGATCTCGACCAGTTCAGGCCGCTCAAGCCAGGGCGAGTTGTACAGCGCATTCCGAAGGAACTCGGACACCCTTTCGTTGGTCTCAGCCTTACCGGTCAAGGTCACCACGGAGCCCACTTGCCGAACCGCCGTCAGGTAGACCCCTTCAGGGGTTTGTTTCACCAGTTCATTCAACAGATAGACCGGAACATTCCGGTCGGTCTGAAGGTTTTCGACCGCGCTCTGCCGGGCCTTGAGGGCCTCGATTTCGGCTTTGAGGTCAGCGATGTCCTTGATCTTGAGGTCAAGCTGGGCGATCTCGGTCTTCAGGAAGGTGTTCCGGCCCTCCTGGGTCGAGATCATCTGCTGCAGAAGCCCGTACCAAATCATGAGCACGCCTACACCGATCAAGGCTGCCAAGCCGAGTGTCGAGAAGAAGGCGCGCCTGCGAGCCTGTCGTTTTGCCTCACGGTGAGGCAACAGGTTGATGAGAATCACTGCACAAACCTCCGCATCGCGAGGCCACAGGCCGTCAGATAGGAGGGCGCCTCGCGTTTGAGCTTGGCTTCACGCACCGCCGGCCCCAGTTTCATTCCCTCGAAGGGATTGACCACGCGGCAGTTGAACCCCGTGACCTCCTTCACCCGGTCACTCAACCCCGGCATGGCAGCCGTCCCACCCGCCAACATCACGTGATGCACCTTGTGGTGGGGGGTGCTGGTAAAGAAATACTGCAGAGCACGGCCAATCTCGTGCGCCAGGCTGTCCACGAAGGGGGTCAGCAGCGTCGGGCCATAGTCATCGGGCAGGTCACCGCTGAGTTTCTTCTGCTCGGCCTCTTCATAGGAGAAGCCGTATTGCCGCGAAATCAACTGCGTGAGCTGGGAGCCGCCAAAGGACTGATCACGGTCATAGAGCAGTTCTTCGTCGCGCAACACCTTCAGACTGGTCGTGTCCGCCCCTAACTCAAAGAGCGCCACCAGTGCATCCTTGCCCTTGTCCGGCAGGGACGCGATGATCCTGCCGATGGCCAAGCGAGAAGCATGAGACTCGATGTCCAGTACCACAGGCACCAGCCCGGCAGCCTCGGCCAGACCCTGCCGGTCCTGCACTCGATCCTTGCGAGAGGCCGCGATCAGCACGTCGACATCGCCGGCCGAGTTCGCGTTCGGACCGATGACGCAGAAATCCAGACTCACCTCGTCGAGCGAGAAGGGGATGTACTGGTGGGCCTCGGCCTCCACCTGCACCTCCATCTCCTCCTCCCTCAGACCGGCCGGCAGCACGATGCGCTTGGTGATGACCGAGGCCGCCGGCATGGCCATGACCACCTGGCGGTTTCGGCTGCCGCTGCGCGCAACCACGCGCCGCACTGCATCAGCAACCTCATCGAACTTCTCGATCTGACCGTCCACGATCCAGCCCTTCTCGAAGGGCTCGCTGGCCAGCCGCTCGAGCACCAAGTCCCCTGACGCAGTCTGACCCAACTCCACCAGCTTGACACTGGAGGTGCTGACGTCCAGACCCATCATCGGAGGATGTTTCCGGCCTGCAAGGCGTTCTAGAAAACCCACGAAAGACGGCTCCAGCAGCCAAGAATGGCCACGTTAAAGTTAAGAAGGCACTTCAATCCTAGCAGCAAGCCCGTTGACGCAACAAGGAATTCAGGTCAACTCGCACGACAGATCGTTGCACCACCGACGCGTTTGGTAAGAAAACGCTACACCCCCACACCGCTCGACACTCAGGCAGGCTTGAATCCGGACTGCCCGTACCGGCATGCCCCGTGGCAATTTTTATAATCCCGCACCCCTGCTGGGATCTTCATGACTGAGCCTGAACACACCCCTCCCCCCAAAGCCACCCCTCGTCCGTGGGGCCCTCGCCTGGCTTGGTTGCTCGGAAGGAGTCTGCTGTGGCTGCTGGGACTGACCGCCGCACTGGTCGTGTCCGTGGTGCTGTGCGGCGCGATCGCGCTGTCCGTCGCCTACCCCGCGCTGCCCGAACTCGACGCCATCACGGATTACCAGCCCAAGCTCCCCTTGCGGGTTTATTCCGCCGATGGGGTGCTGATGGGCGAATTTGGCGACGAGCGGCGTCATTTCACTCCCATTGCGCAGATTCCGAAGGTCATGCGTGATGCAGTCCTGGCCATTGAAGATGCCCGCTTCTACCAGCACAGTGGCGTTGACTACCTGGGCGTCCTGAGAGCCGGCCTGGCCCAGTTCGGCGGCGCCGGCAGCCAGGGCGCCTCCACGATCACCATGCAGGTGGCTCGCAACTTTTATCTCTCCACTGAAAAGACACTTACCCGCAAACTGTATGAGGTTCTGCTGGCCTTGAAGATCGAGAGCCAGCTCAGCAAGGACCAGATCCTCGAGATCTACATGAACCAGATCTATCTGGGGCAGCGTGCCCATGGCTTCGCGGCGGCCAGTGAGATCTATTTCGGCAAACCGCTGCAAAACCTGACGGTGGCCGAGGCTGCCATGTTGGCGGGCCTGCCCAAGGCCCCCTCGGCCTACAACCCGATCGCGAACCCCAAGCGCGCCACCATCCGGCAGCGCTACATCATCGATCGCATGCTCGAGAACGGCTTCATCACGGCGCAGGAGCGGGATGAGGCCCTGGCACAGAAGCTGGTGTACCGAGCCCCCAATGACATCCCGGTTCACGGCGAGTACGTGGCGGAACTGGCCCGGCAAATGATCTTTGCCGAGTACGGCCCGGACACCTACACCCGCGGCCTGCAAGTGCAACTGACCGTGCGATCCGACGAGCAGAACGTCGCCTACCGCGCATTGCGCAAGGGCTTGATGGACTACGAGCAGCGGCAGCATTACCGGGGCCCCGAGTCCTATGTCGACCTGCCCGCCGACCCCAAGGAACTGGATGCCCGCGTGGCCGAGGCCCTGACCGACCACCCCGACAACGACGAGCTGCGCGCCGCCGTCGTTCTCGATGCATCTCCACGCAAGGTGGTGGCCGCACTGCAGTCCGGCGAGGTGCTCACCATCACCGGTGACGGCCTCAAGCCCGTGCAGTCCGGCCTGTCAGACAAGGCAGACCCCAAAATCCAGATCCGCCGGGGCGCCATCGTTCGCGTCCTGCAGGATGCCAAGGGTTTGTGGACCCTGACCCAGCAACCCGAGGTCGAAGGCGCCTTTGTGTCCATGGACCCGAACACCGGCGCCATCCACGCCCTCGTGGGAGGGTTCGACTTCAACAAGAACAAGTTCAACCACGTCACACAGGCCTGGCGTCAGCCTGGCTCCAGCTTCAAGCCGTTCATCTACTCGGCCGCACTGGAAAAGGGCTTCGGCCCCGCCACGGTGGTGAACGACGCGCCGCTGTTCTTCGATGCCGGCACCACAGGCAGCCAACCCTGGGAGCCCAAAAACTACGACGGTACTTTCGATGGACCCATGACGCTTCGGCGGGCACTGGCCAAGTCGAAGAACATGGTGTCCATCCGGGTTCTGCAAGCCATCGGCGTGCCCTATGCACGGGACTGGATCACCCGTTTCGGCTTCGAGAAGGAAAAGCACGACCCCTATCTGACGATGGCGCTGGGAGCAGGCTCCGTCACCCCGATGCAGATGGTCGTCGCCTACAGCGTGTTCGCCAATGGTGGCTACCGCGTGGATCCGGTGCTGATCGCCAAGGTCTCCGACGCCCGCGGGCATGTGCTGCACGAGACCCCGCAGACCCAGCCAGCAGAAGGCCTGCGGGTGATCGAACCCCGCAACGCTTTCATGATCGACAGCCTGCTGCAGGAAGTGGCCCGCTCAGGCACGGCCGCCAAGGCCCAAGCCACCCTGAAGCGCCCCGACCTGTTCGGCAAGACCGGCACGACCAATGACTCCATGGACGCCTGGTTCGCCGGCTTCCAGCCCAGCCTGGCCGCCGTCGTCTGGATCGGCTACGACAACCCCCGAAAGCTGGGCTCCCGCGAAACGGGCGGGGGACTCGCCCTGCCGGTGTGGATCCAATACATGAGCACCGCCATCAAAAACGTTCCCGTCAGCGAGTACACGCCTCCGGCCGGCGTGGTCAATGTGAATGGCGAGTGGTACTACGAGGAATTTGCGAATGGCCAGGGCGTGAGCGCGCTCAGCGGCGACGAACACCTGCCGGCCACCCCCTCCCAGGACGAGAAGAAAGGGATCCTCGACCTGTTCCGATGAGATGCGGCAGAGAGCCCTCAGGCCGGCGAAGCAAAGGCCAGGGAGCACCCCGCCTGAGCCGACACATGGCGGGACAGGCTGGCGAAAAATTCCTGGCCTTCCCGCGTATCCACCCAATGGCTGCCATCGAATCGGAAATGGAAACCCCCATCCCGCGCCGCAAGCCAGATTTCATGCAAAGGGGGTTGCGTGTTCAGCACAATCTTGCTGCCATTGGGGAATGACAGCTCCAGCAGCCCCCCCGTGCGGTGCGTATCGATGTCCACCACATCCTGATCCAGCCACTGGTCGATTTGGGCCTCAACAGCCCCGAGTACGCTGGATGCCAAGCGGTGATAGTCCGAATCGGAGAGTACAAAAATGGTCATGAGCAAAATTCCGGGCATGCCCTCTCTGGGCCGTGGGGGCAGTGTAGCCACGCGGATGCCCCACCGCGGGCGAAGAGCCCTGTTTCCGACCCTGTTGCTCTGCTGCGCAACCTCCCTCTCCAGCTTGCTGAGCGCATGCGGTCAGCGCGCACCGCTGGTGCTGCCTGACCATGCCCTTCCCTCCGCCGCACAGCCAGCAGTTTCTTCACCCCACCCCTGAGCGGCAGCTCGCGACAGGCATAAAAAAACCGCCCCGAGGGGCGGTTTTTCTGTGCCTGCAGACCCCGCACTGGACGGGGCTGCTTTCGGCATCAGAAGCTGTGACGGATACCCACGTCGTAGCCGTTGCGGTTGTCGTCGGCCAGGCTGTTGGCAGCGATATCGCCACCGATACGTGCATAGTCAGCATACAGCTTGGTGCGCTTGGACAGGTTGTAGTCCACGCCAGCGCTGGCCTTCTTGTAGGTCTGTGCGCCAGCGACCCAATCCACCTTCGATTGCGCATAGCCAGCCTTGAACAGCAGGGCACCGTAGGGAGCAGTCGCACCCACCAGGAAACCCTTCACATCGCGGTCACCGGTGGAGGTGGTGCCACCGGTCGTGCCGCCAGCGTAGTTCGCGTACAGCTTGGCCATGCCGAAGTCATAGGCGCCACCCACGATCCACAGCTTGCCGTTCTGGGGGGAAATCTTCTCGTAGCCAACACCCACGTACAGGGGGCCGGCGGTGTAAGAGCCACCCGCAGCCACAGGCTTGTTCTGGGCAGTGGCTTCGGCGACGGACACCGAGCCCTTGAAGCCTTGGTAGCCGACGTCGTAGCGGACCGAGTTGTCCCAGCGACGCACGTCCAGCGTGTTGTTGAACGGGGTACCGGTGTTCCAGTTGGCAATGCGCAGAGCGGAGCCGATGTCACGCAGTTCGCCCACGGTCTCACCACCGAACGGGTCGAACGAGCTGATCACATCCCAGGCGCCGTTTTCTTGGCGACCCAGAGACAGCGTGCCGAACTTGGCGTGGGACAGGCCCACCATCGAGTAACGGTTCCAGAACTGGGTCGCCGCAGCGGTACCGGTGTCGGGGTTGAAACCATGCTCGAAGCGGAACACGGCCGACAGACCATTGCCCAGATCTTCCGTGCCCTTGAAGCCCAGACGGCTACCACCCACGGTGCCGTTGTCAGCGATCTGCTTGTCCTTGGACACCATCGGCTTGGCGAACGACTCATCCACGCGGCCGTAGATGGTCACAGACGATTGGGCAGAAGCCACGCCAGCCAGCGTACCCAGAACGGCGAGAGCGAGGAGGGATTTTTTCATTGCAACTATCTCCAGTGTGAGAGAACGAGAGATTCCACCGGCGTTCGTCGACACACCACATGAACTCCGAGCATTTCTGATCGCGATACGTCGCGTTATGAAACGTCTCGGGTGGGTGAACGGCCCATCGCGGAAGCTGACGCTATTGCACCAGAGCCCCATGGCGTCTGGCAAAGTCTTTCCGCGGATACAGGGGGCAGGCGTTGCCGACGCACAACGCAGCCGGCATGTAGCAAGATTGTCATAATCCTAGCGCAGGAATCCGTATTTCCACCAGTCTCCTCCCTGGATTTTTGCATTCCGGACACATCACCTCTCCGAATCACGCCCGCATGAACACCACGGTTGATGACTGGATCGGCGCAGCAGACAGCATGTTGCGCACTGTTTCGGGCGGTTCCAAAGCCCGACGCCCAAGCCCAGCACAAGGCATGCCCCCTGTCGCGCTGACACCCGAGGCCCAGAAACTTTCCGGCGCCCTGATGCGGGTGAACCACGTGGGCGAGGTCTGCGCCCAGGCCCTTTATGAGGCCCAAGCCCTGGGCAGCCGAACGCCCGCCCAGCGCCAGCACCTGCGCGAAGCCGCGCAGGACGAGGTGGATCACCTGGCCTGGACCAGCCGCCGACTGGAGGAGCTGGGATCCCACCGCAGTTGGCTGAACCCGCTCTGGTATGCCGGTGCGTTCGCCCTGGGCAGCCTGGCGGCCCGGGCTGGTGACCGCTGGAGCCTGGGCTTCGTGATCGAGACCGAGCGCCAGGTGGAGGCCCATCTGGCCGAGCACCTGTCACGCCTGCCGGCGGAAGACACCGCCTCGCGGGCCATCGTGGCCCAGATGAAGGACGACGAGGCCCGGCACGCCCAGGCCGCCGAAGCGGCCGGCGGCCATGTACTGCCTTGGCCCGTGCGTCAGGCCATGCGCCTGGCGGCCAAGGTCATGACCACCACCGCACACCACCTCTGAGGCGGCAGGCAGCTCAGGCCGCCTCCTTCACCTCGACGCTGGCGGTGATCTCCGCGGTGCGGCCCAGCATGGCTGTCGCCGAGCAGTACTTCTCGTGCGACAGCGCCACCGCGCGCTCCACCGCCGCCTGCGGCAGGCCCTTGCCCGTCACCACGAAGTGCAGATGCAGCTTGGTGAACACCTTGGGGTCCGTCTCGGCCCGTTCGGCCTTGAGCTGCACACTGCAGTCCCGCACGTCATGGCGGCCGCGCTTAAGGATCAGCACCACGTCATAGGCGGTGCAGCCGCCGGCGCCGGCCAGCAGCGTCTCCATCGGCCGGGGCGCCAGGTTGCGGCCACCGCCCTCGGGCGCGCCGTCCATCACCAGGGTGTGGCCGCTGCCCGTCACCGCCATCATTGCCATGCCGGCATCCGGCTCCCAGTGGATCGTGCACTCCATCGTCATTCCTTGTGTTCCGCCCCGGGACAAGCATCACCCCGGGACGGCGATTATCGGCAACCCGGACAAACCGGAACTGCGTCACAGGTCGTATCGGGGAAAACACACGCCGTCATTGCGGCGCAACATCGTGCGGGTGTACACTGATTGCCATCGCATTGATGGTTTACCGATCAATGCCCCGGTTGTCTCCTCCACCTCCTCCATTGGTGGATTCAGCCCGGAGCTTCGCGGCTCCGGGCTTTTTTCTGGGCGGTTCCGGCCGACATACCATGCGGTCCTCTTGCACCGCCTGATGACGCCGGGCGATGCGACACCCTTCGTCCCCACCGCATCCAGGAGAGTCCCATGGCTGGCGCCACCCCGGCGCGCCGCACTTCGCGCGCGCCCCTGAAAGCAACCCCGTCCCGCAGCCCCGCGCCCAGCCCCATCGACTACCTCCGCCGAATTCTGACCGCCAAGGTCTATGACGTGGCGATCGAATCGCCGCTGGACGCGGCCCGCACCTTGAGCCGCCGCCTGGGCAACCAGGTGCTGCTCAAGCGCGAGGACCTGCAGCCCGTGTTCAGCTTCAAGCTGCGCGGCGCGTACAACAAGATGGCCCACCTCACGCCCGAGCAGCTGAAGCGCGGCGTGATCTGCGCCTCGGCCGGCAACCACGCCCAGGGCGTGGCGCTGAGCGCCAAGCGCATGGGCTGCCGTGCGGTCATCGTGATGCCCACCACCACGCCCAAGCTCAAGATCGACGCCGTCGGCGCGCTGGGCGGCGAGGTGGTGCTGGCCGGCGAAAGCTACTCCGACGCCTATGCCCGCGCCATCGAGCTGCAGCAAGAGCAGGGTCTGACCTTCGTCCACCCCTTCGACGACCCGGACGTCATCGCCGGCCAGGGCACCATCGCGATGGAGATCCTGCGCCAGCACGAAGGCCCGATCGACGCGGTCTTCGTCGCCATCGGCGGTGGCGGCCTCATCTCGGGCGTGGCCGCCTACATCAAGGCCGTGCGCCCGGAGATCAAGGTCATCGGCGTGCAGACGGTCGATTCCGACGCGATGGCGCGCTCGGTCGAGGCCGGCCGGCGCGTGACGCTGGGCGACGTGGGCCTGTTCTCCGACGGCACCGCCGTCAAGCTGGTGGGCGAGGAGACCTTCCGCCTGGCCCGCGAGCTGGTGGACGGCTATGTGCGCGTCACCACCGACGAGCTCTGCGCGGCGATGAAGGACATCTTCCAGGACACCCGCAGCGTGGTCGAACCCGCCGGCGCCCTGGGCGTGGCCGGCCTCAAGCAGTACGCAGCCACCCACAAGTGCAAGGGTCAGACCTTCGTGGCCATCGCCTGCGGCGCCAACATGAACTTCGACCGCCTGCGTTTCGTCGCCGAGCGGGCCGAGTACGGCGAGCAGCGCGAAGCCCTGTTCGCCGTCACCATCCCCGAGGAGCGCGGCAGCTTCCGCCGCTTCTGCGAACTGGTGGGCTCGCGCAGCGTCACCGAGTTCAACTACCGCATCTCCGACACCCGGCAGGCGCATGTCTTCGTCGGCATGTCGATCAGCAAGCCCGACGAGGCCGACAAGATCGCCCGCAGCTTCCAGCGCCACCGCTTCGCCACCGTCAATCTGACGGACGACGAACTGGCCAAGGAGCATGTGCGCCACATGGTCGGCGGCCGCAGCAGCCTGGCCGAGGACGAGCGCATCTACCGCTTCGAATTCCCCGAGCGCCCGGGCGCGCTGATGCGCTTCCTCTCGGCCATGAGCCCGGACTGGAACATCAGCCTGTTCCACTACCGCAACCAGGGCGCCGACTACGGCCGCATCCTGGTCGGCCTGCAGGTGCCCAAGTCGGACAAGAAGGCCTTCAAGGCCTTCCTGGACGGCCTGGCCTACCCCTGCGTGGACGAGACGGACAACCCGATCTACCGTCTCTTCCTGCGCTGAGCACCGCAGCGCCGGCACGGCACCGGCAGGGGCTTCGGCCCCGCCGGGCACTCGGGTGTCCGCGGCTCGCTAGACTGGCGTCCTGTTTGACCCACACCGCTGCGCACCCGACGCCATGGCCCTGACCGAACCCGCCGTCCTCCAAGCCCTGCAAGCCGTCATCGACCCGTTGACCGGCAAGGACTTCGTCAGCACCCGGCAGATCAAGAACCTGCGCCTGGGCGGCGAAGGCGCCAGCTTCGAACTGGTGCTGGGCTACCCGGCCCGCAGCCTGCACGCCAGCCTGCGCCAGCAACTGACCGACGCCCTGCGCCAGGCCGGCCTCACCGGGCCGGTCGAGATCGACATCCGCAGCGAGATCACCCCGCACCAGGTGCAGCGCGGCGTGGCCCTGCTGCCCGGCGTGAAGAACATCATCGCCGTGGCCTCCGGCAAGGGCGGCGTGGGCAAGAGCACCACCACCGTCAACCTGGCCCTGGCCCTGGCAGCCGAAGGTGCGCGCGTCGGCATCCTGGACGCCGACATCTACGGCCCCAGCCAGCCGATGATGATGGGCCTGTCGGGCCAGCGCCCCGAGACGCTGGACGGCCAGAGCATGGAGCCGCTGCAGAACCACGGCGTACAGGTCAACTCCATCGGCTTCCTGGTCGCGCCGGACGAGGCCATGATCTGGCGCGGCCCCATGGCCACCCAGGCCCTGGACCAGCTGCTGCGCCAGACGAACTGGAAGGATCTGGACTACCTGCTGGTGGACATGCCCCCGGGCACCGGCGACATCCAGCTGACCCTGAGCCAGCGCGTGCCCATCACCGGCGCGGTCATCGTCACCACGCCGCAGGACATCGCGCTGCTGGACGCCAAGAAGGGCCTGAAGATGTTCGAGAAGGTGGGCGTGCCCATCCTGGGCATCGTCGAGAACATGGCCGTCTACTGCTGTCCCAACTGCGGCCACACCGAGCACATCTTCGGCGCCGAGGGCGGCAAGAAGATGGCCGCCGAGTACGGCGTGGACTACCTGGGCGCCCTGCCGCTGAACCTGTCCATCCGTGAGCAGGCCGATGCCGGGAACCCCACCGTGGTGGCCCAGCCCGACGGCGAGATCGCCGGCCTTTACAAGAGCGTGGCCCGCCAGGTGGCGGTCAAGGTGGCACAGCGGGCCAAGGACTTCTCGTCCAAGTTCCCCACCATCACCGTCTCGAAGAACACCTGAGCGAGCGTCCGTGCCCGATGCGATCGCCCGCGAGGCCATCACCGGCCTGGTGCTGGCCGGCGGCCAGGGGCGGCGCATGGGCGGGCAGGACAAGGGCCTGCTGACCCTGCACGGCCAGGCCCTGGCGGCCCGGGCGCTGCAGCGCCTGGCACCGCAGGTGGGCCCCACCGCCCTGAGCGCCAACCGTCACCTGGACCTGTACGAGGCCCTGGGCGTGCCCGTCTGGCCCGACACCCTGCCCGACCAGCCGGGCCCCCTGGCCGGCCTGCTCACCGGCATGACCCACGCGCAGACGCCCTGGCTGGCCAGCGTGCCCTGCGACTGCCCGGACTTTCCGGCCGACCTGGTGGCCCGCCTGGCCGCCGCTGCACAGGCTCAGCAGGCCGATCTGGCGGTGGCCGTGGCCCCGGCGCCGCACGAGGCCGGCCGCCGGGCCCCCAAGCTGCACCCGGTCTTCTGCCTGGCCCGCACCGCGCTGCGCGAGGACCTGGCCGCCTACTTGGGCCAGGGTGGCCGCCGCGTGCGCGACTGGCTGGGCCGCCACCGCACGGTGGAGGTCGCCTTCGAAGACGGTGCCGCCTTCCTCAACGTCAACACCCCCGAGGATCTGGTGCGGCGCCACGCTGGCTGACGCTGCGCAGCCCGCGGCCTGGCTTGGGGTCGCACAATCGTCCGCATCCTCACCCCGCCCCGAGATGCCCACGATGCTCGCGATGACGCTACCGGCCATTGGCCAGCCCCTGGTCCCCCAGACCCGCCCTTTGCCCGAACCGGGCCCGGGCGAGGTGCGCCTGGCGGTGCGGGCCTGCGCCGTCTGCCGCACCGATCTGCACGTGGTCGATGGCGACCTGCCACCCGGCCCCCTGCCCATCGTGCCCGGCCACGAGATCGTCGGCACGGTCGAGGCCCTGGGCGCGGGCGTGAGCGGACTGGCCCTGGGCGAGCGCGTGGGCGTGCCCTGGCTGGGCGGCACCTGCGGCCATTGCTTCTACTGCGGACGCGGCCAGGAGAACCTGTGCGACACACCGGTCTTCACCGGCTACGGGCGCGACGGCGGCTTCGCCACCCATGTCGTGGCCAACGCGCAGTACTGTTTCTCGCTGGAGGACCTGCCACTGGACGATGTGCACGCCGCCCCGCTGATGTGCGCCGGCCTGATCGGCTGGCGCGCGCTGCGCATGGCCGGCGATGCGCAGACCATCGGCCTCTACGGCTTCGGCGCGGCCGCCCACCTGATCGCCCAGGTGGCCCGCCAGCAGGGCCGCCGCGTGCTGGCCTTCACCCGGCCGGGCGACACGGCTGCGCAGGAGCTGGCCCGCTCGCTCGGCGCCGTCTGGGCCGGTGGCTCGGACGAGCCCTCGCCCGAGCCGCTGGACGCCGCGCTGATCTTCGCCCCGGTGGGCGCGTTGGTGCCGATCTCGCTGGGCCAGCTGCGCAAGGGCGGCACGGTGGTCTGCGCCGGCATCCACATGAGCGAAATCCCGGCCTTCCGCTACCGCCTGCTGTGGGAGGAGCGACAGATCCGCTCGGTGGCCAACCTCACCCGGGCCGATGGCGAGGCATTCCTGGCCGCCGCCCGCACCCTGCAGCTGGAGGTGACGACCACCGTCTTCCCGCTGACGGAAGCCAACGAGGCCCTGCGCCAGCTGCGCGCGGGCGAGCTGGTGGGCGCGGCGGTGCTGGTGCCCTGAGCGGCTCCGCTCAGATCTGCACCCGGGTGCCCAGCTCCACCACCGCGTTGTCGGGCAGCTGGAAGAAACCGGCCGCATTGCCGGCATTGCGGCTCATCGCGGCGAACAGGCGTTCGCGCCAGGCCACCATGCCCTCGCCCGGCGTGGGCACCACCGTCTCGCGGCTCAGGAAGTAGCTGGTGTCGAACAGCGGCACGTCCAGCCCCTGGGCCGCACAGGCCGCCAGGGCATGCGGCACGTCCGGCGTCTCCATGAAGCCGAACAGCAGCCGCACCCGCCAGAAGCCGGGCGCCAGCGCCTCCACCTCGGCCCGCTGCGCCGGCTCCACCCAGGGCTGGTCGGCAAAGCGCACGTTCAGGATGACGTTGCGCTCATGCAGCACCTGGTTGTGCTTGAGGTTGTGCAGCAGGGCCTGCGGCACGGTGCTCGGGTCGGCCACCGCGTAGACAGCCACCCGGCTGGCCCGCGGCGTGCTGCTGGCGGCCAGCTCTTGCACGAAGGGCGCCAGTTCCAGGCCGTCGCGGCGGATGGCCTCCAGCACCAGGGCGCGGCCATGGCGCCAGGTGCTCATCAGGGTGAAGAACAGCGCGGCCATGGCCAGCGGGAACCAGCCGCCGTCGACGAACTTGATGGCGCAGCCGGCGAACAGCGCCACATCCACCACCAGGAACAGGGCCGTAGCCGGCCCCACCACCCAGGCCGGCAGCCCCCAGGCCCGGCGCACCACCACATAGGCCAGCACCGTGGTGATCAGCATGGTCAGCGTCACCGCCACGCCATAGGCCCCGGCCAGCGCGGCCGAGCTGCGGAAGGCCAGCACCGCCGCCAGCACCCCCACCAGCAGGGCCCAGTTCACCAGCGGCAGGTAGATCTGGCCCTGCTCACGGGCCGAGGTGTGGCGCACCGCCATGCGCGGCAGAAAGCCCATCAGCATCGACTGCCGGGTCATCGAGAAGGCCCCCGAAATGACCGCCTGCGAGGCGATGATGGCCGCCAGGGTGGCCAGCACCACCGCCGCCGGTTGCCAGGCCGGCGGGAACATGTGGAAGAAGGGGTTGGCCAGGGCGGCCGGATCGCGCAGCAGCAAGGCGCCCTGGCCCAGGTAGTTCAGGGCCAGGGCCGGCAGCACCAGCCCGGTCCAGGCCAGCTGGATGGGGCGGCGGCCGAAGTGGCCCATGTCGGCGTACAGCGCCTCGGCGCCGGTCAGCGCCAGCACGATCGCCCCCAGCGCGGCGAACACATGCCAGCCCCGCTCCACCAGGAAACGGGCCGCATGCAGCGGGTTGAGCGCGGCCAGAATGGCCGGCTCGCGCAGGATCTGCCACAGGCCGGTGCCCCCCAGCGTCAGAAACCACAGCACGATGACCGGCCCGAACAGCCGCCCCACCGCGGCCGTGCCGTGCCGCTGCATGGCGAACAGGGCCACCAGCACCACCAGCGACAGCGGCAGCACCGCATGCGACAGCCCGGGCGCAACCACCACCAAACCCTCCACCGCACCCAGCACCGAGATGGCGGGGGTGATCACGCTGTCCCCGTAGAACAGGGTGGCGCCGAACACGCCCAGCATCAGCAGCGCCGCCCGCCGTGCCGGCCGCCCGCCCGCCACCTGGGCCGCCAGCGCGGTCAGGGCCAGGATGCCGCCCTCGCCCCGGTTGTCGGCCCGCAGCACCAGCACCACGTACTTGAGGGTGACGACGAACATCAGGGCCCAGAACAGGGTGGACACCGCGCCGGTCACGGCCTCGGCCGTCAGCGGCACGCCGTTGGCCGGCGAGAACACCTCGGCCATGGTGTAGAGCGGGCTGGTGCCGATGTCGCCGTAGACGACGCCGATGGCGCCCAGCACCAGGGCGCTCAGCGGGCCATGCGCCGCGGACGCACCGGAGGAGGATCGTGGGTCGGAGCTCATGCCGGCAGTGTGGGCCGGCCGGCATCAGGAACGCATAAGCGGCGTCCGGCCCTCAGCCGGCGGCGTCATCGGCCGGCTCGGCCGGCTCGGCCGGCTCGGCCAGACGGTAGCCCACGCCGGGCTCGGTCAGCAGCCAGCGCGGGGCAGAGGGCTGGGCCTCCAGCTTGGCGCGCAGCTGGCCCATGTACAGGCGCAGGTACTGGGTCTGCTCCACCGCCTCGGGGCCCCACACGTCGGCCAGCAACTGCCGGTGGGTGACGACCTGGCCGGCGCTGCGCACCAGCCGGGCCAGCAGGCCGAACTCGGTGGGCGTGAGCCGCACCGGCTCGCCGGCCCGGGTCACCCGCCGCTGGGCCAGGTCGATGCAGACCTCGCCATGCCGGTAGTGCAGGGCCGCAGGGTTCACCGTGGTGCCGCGGTGGCGCCAGGCCACCCGCATGCGGGCCAGCAGCTCGCCCACGCTGAAGGGCTTGACCAGGTAATCGTCCGCCCCGGCGTCCAGCAGGCGGATCTTGTGGGCATCGGCCTGCCGCGCCGAGACGATCAGCACCGGCACCTGGCCCTGGCGGCGCACCTGGGCCAGGAAGTCCTCGCCCTCGCCGTCGGGCAGGCCCAGGTCCAGGATGACCAGCTCGGGCAGCGCCTCGCCGGCATGGCGCCACAGGGCCTGGGCCTCGGCCAGGCTGGCCGCGGTGCGCACCGCAAGGCCCTCCAGCTCCAGCGCGGCCTGCCAGGTGCTGCGCAGCTGGCGGTCGTCCTCCACCAGCAGCACGCGGCGGCTCATGCCGGGCCTCCCGGTCTCGTCTGTGGCCACGGGCTCCGGCCCGGCCGGCTGCGGCTGCACCGGCAGCCAGCATTCGAAGGCACTGCCGCCGTGGGCGCGGGGCCGCACCCGCATCTCGCCGCCATGCGCCCGGGCGATGGCCCGGCACACCGCCAGCCCCAGGCCGGCCCCGGACCGGCGGCCCGCGGGCGCCGCCCCGTCGGGGCCGCGCTGGAAGGGCTCGAAAACCTTGTCGCGCCAGGCCGCGGGCAGGCCCGGGCCGCGGTCGCGCACCGCCAGCACGATGCGGCCGTCCTGCCGCCGCGCCAGCACCTCCACCGGCGCCTCCGGCGGGCTGTGGCGCAGGGCGTTGTCCAGCAGGTTGTCGAGCAACTGCGCCAGCAGCAGCGCGTCGCAGTGCAACAGAGGCAGATCGGGCTCGGCGCGGCCGCTCACCCGGGCCTCGGGCCAGCGGCGGCGCAGACGGTGCAGGGCCGCGCCCACCACCTCCTCCGGAGATTCCCAGTCCAGGCGCAGCTGCAGACCCGGGGCCTCCAGCCGGGCCAGCTGCAGGGTGTTGTCGGTCAGCCGGCTGAGCTGCTCGGTCTCCTCGACGATGGTGCGGGCCAGGCGCTGACGCTGCGCCGGCGCCATGCGCTCGCCCTGGGTTTCCAGCGACGAGGCCGCGGCCAGGATGGTGGCCAGCGGCGTGCGGTGGTCGTGCGAGACCGCCGCCAGCAAGGCATTGCGCAGACCCTGGGCCTGTTCACGCGCCCGGGCGGCCTGCTCGTCGGCCGCCGCCTGGGCCCGCTGGCGGGCCGCGCCCCACAGGTCGCACAAGGCCTGCAGGTGCAGGCGCAGCGCCTGGGCCTCGGCCTGAACGGCCTCGCCCCGCAGGGCCGCCGCACCCCAGGCCTGGCGCGTGCCACGCAGGGGCAGCACCCAGAAGCCCAGGCCCTCGTGGTAGCCCGTGCCCGGCCCCATGGGGCGGGCTTCGGCCAGGGTGTGGCGCAGGGCGGCACGGGTTTCGTCATCCCCCACCGGGCCTGCCACCGCCCAGGCGGGCTCGGCTCCTGACATCCGGGGCCCCGGCGGCCAGGCCATCAGGCTGACGTCGGCCCCGCAGGCCTGGCGCAGCCGATCGGCCAGTTCCGGCAGCAGGGACAGGGGCTCGTCGCCTTCGCGCAGGCGCTCGCTCCAGCGGCGCAGGGCCTGGGCCTCGCGCGCATGGCGGCGGGCCCGCGCGGCTTCGCGTCGCTGCGCGCCCAGCAGCAGGGCCACCTCGGCATGGATCAGCAGCATGCCCAGCAGCAGCCCCAGGTTCTGCATGCCGTCGACCCGGAAGGTGCCTTGAGGCGGCACGAAGCCCCAGTTGAACAACAGGGTGCCCAGGCCGCCCAGCGCGATGCTCACCCCGACGGGCAACCACACGGCGGCCAGTGCCCCGCAGGCCAGCAGGATCAGCGCCTGGTTGGCCAGGTCCAGCCGGGGGCCGCCCCACAGCAGCGCGCTCCAGCCCAGCAGCCAAAGGCCCAGGGCCGCGCCCACGCGCCAGGCCGGATGCGGCCGGGCGCGGGCAGATTCGGGGGAGGCGAAGCGCGGCATGGGCGCAACGATAACGGCAGTGGCGTCAGGAACCCATCAGGGACGGCGCCCCCCGGGCCGCCACCCACTGGCTGGCACAGGCTTTGCATCGATAGGTTCGCTATAGTTTCATGTATATAACGCGACAAGGAGGCCCCATGCCCCAGGTCAGCTCCCCCTCCGTGCAGATCGCCTGTCTGCGCGGCATCCACCCCGGCCCGAGCGGGGCCGAAGCCGTGCTGGCCCTGTCGGGCTGGCAGTTCCTGCGCCTGCCGCTCACACCCGGCGAGGCCGCGCGCTGGCGCCCCCGCGTGGGGCAGGCCGTGCAGGTCGATCTGGACGCCCGCCAGATGAGCAGCGTGCAGGAGCCGCACCATGGCTGAAGCCGCCATCGACCCCCTGGCCTGGCTGGACGAGCTGCCCGCGGACTATGCGGTGCAGGTGGTGCCGCCCATCCGCTACGAAAGCCACGAAGACGGCCTGGCACATGCCCGCATGGTGGTGGGGCTGGATGCGCAGGGCCAGCGCTGCTACCTGCGCCACACCCACACCGTGACCGAGGACCGCTTCGACATCGACGAGTTCCCGCTGGAGGTGGCGGTGCTGCGCGAGCGGCGCATCGCCTGGCGCCTGGCCGACGGCCAGTGGCTGACGCTGCTGGACCGGGTGGACCGCCTGGACAGCTGCCGCCCCCGGGTGGTGCGCGAGGGCCCGCACCCGGCCCCCAGCCCGCTGCCCTCGGCCTGACATCCGCCCCCAAGCCGACAAACCCGACAACGGCGACACCCGCCCCCCCGATGGCCTCCCAGTTCCCACCCGAGCTCCCCGCGCCTGCGCGCTGGCAGCCCTGCGACCACGCCTGCCAGCGCACCTTGCGCTGGCCGGTGCGGCAGGACGCCACCCTGCTGCCGGAAGGGGACGGCCCCGCCCTGCCCCCGCCGGCAGCCCTGCCCGAGGTGCCACCGCCGGCCCACAGCGTGCTGGCCCTGTGCGGCGAGGCGGGCATCCGCCGCCTGGTGCACCGCCACATGACCCGTTTGCGGCTGACCCCCTTGCTGGCCGAGGTGCAGGATTGCTTCGACTGCGTGGCCGACCGGGTGGCCGACTTCGTGATCGAGTCCTGCGGCGGCCCGCTGTACTACAGCCAGCACCACAGCCGCCTGCAGGCCGGCGGCGGGCTGCCGGTGCTGCTGGACGAGGTGGGGCGCGAGATCTGGCTGGTGCAGCTCTGGCACAGCTTCGACGATGTGGGCTGGCCACGCGGCCTGCGGGCCGATCTGTGGCGCTGGGCCGAGCCCTTGTCGCTGCACCTGCTGGCGCCCCGGGCCCGGCGTGCACCGCTGCGGCGCTACCCCTTCGAGGAGGTGCGGGCCTGGTTCCGCGCGTCGGCCTGAGTGGCCTCAGGCCACGTCGACCGGGCCGATGCGCACCTGCACCTCGGCCGGCGGCGCGAAGTACGGTGCCGAGCTGACCAGCAGGTCGGCACCAGCGCGGGCATAAGCCAGGGCATTGCCCCGGTTCACGCCGCCGGCCGGCGCCAGGCGCGGGGCCAGGCCCTCGGCCCGCAGGGCCCGGTGCAGCCGGGCCACCGCCTCGGGCGTGAAGCGTTCGAGCTGCAGCACCTCCACGCCCAACCGGGCCAGGGCCAGCGCCTCGTCCTCATCCCCGGTCTCCACCACCAGGCGCTTTTCCGGCTGCTGATGGCGCAGGGCCTGCAGGCGCGCGGCCACCTCGCCGGCCGGCAGCAAGGCCCGGTGCTCCGGGAAGACCAGCAGCGTCTCGGACAGGCCTAGCCGGTGCATCACGGCGCCGCCGGCCTCGATGGCCTGGGCCGCCCACCAGTGGGTGCCCGGCGGGGCCTTGCGGGTGCAGGCCACGGCGGTGTGCAGGCCCTCGGCCCGCAGCACCTCGACGATGGCGGCCGCGCCGCGGGCCATGCCGCTGGCGGCCTCCACCAGGTTCTGGGCCACCTTCCAGCCCAGCAGCACGCCCTCGGCCGGCCCCTGTCCGGCCAGCAGCGGCGCGCCATCGTCCACCCGGGCGCCGCTGGCCACGGCGGGCTGGGCGGCCACGCCGCAAAGCTGCAGCAGGCGGGTGGCGGCCTCGATGCCGGCCACCACGCCCGCGCCACGCGCCTGGAAGCGGATCTGGGCCGCGCATCCCGTCAGGCCCAGGGCGCGGGTGCTGAGGTCGCCATGGGGGGCGTCCTCGCGCAGCAGGGCGCGCAGGCGCTCATCTTCCAGGCCACCCGCCCAGGGGCCGCTCAGAGCAGGCTGCAGGGCGGGGCTCATCCGCCCCCCGCTTGCGCCAGCAGCTGGCGCACGGCGCGGGTGCGGTCATCCTCGACCGGCGGTGGCCGCAGGCCCAGGCCGCTGTGCAGCAGCTCCCGGCCGATGCCCCGGTGCACGTCCACCTCGCGCACCACCCGGCCCTGCTCCAGCACGCAGGCCACATCGGCCAGGGCCAGCACGTCCTCCACGTCATGGGTGATCAGCAGCATGGGGATGCGCCAGCGCTCGCGCACCAGGGCCAGTTCCTGGCGCAGGCTCTGCCGCAGCAGCGGGTTCAGGGCGGCGAAGGGTTCGTCCAGCAGCAGCAGCTCGGGCTCGCAGGCCAGGGCGCGGGCCAGGGCCACGCGCTGCCGCTGGCCGCCCGAGAGCGCGCCCGGCCGGGCCTGCGCCAGACCGGTCAGGCCGAAGGTCTCCAGCAGCTCCGCCACCCGCTGGGCATCGGCCGGGCGCAGCCGGCGACGACGCCAGCTGGTCAGCCCGAAGCCCACGTTCTCCTGCACGCTCAGGTGGGGAAAGAGCGCGTAGTCCTGGAACAGATAGCCCACGCGGCGCTGGGCGGCGGGCAGGTCCACGCGCGCCCGAGCGTCGAACAGCGTGCGGCCACCGATGCGTACATGCCCGCCCTGCGGCTGGATCAGCCCGGCGATGGCCTGCAGCGTCAGCGACTTGCCCGCGCCCGAGGGGCCGAACAGCGCCAGCACCGGCGCGTCGCTGGCAAAGCGCACCGCCAGCTCGAAATGCCGGCGGCGGTCGGCCACCGCCAGCTGCAGGTCGACGTCGATCATGCCGGGTACTGCTCCGCTTCGGTCTTGCGCGGCCAGCTCAGGGCTTGCCGAAGCCCGCGGCGGCGAGCACCTTCTGGGCCGGCGGGCTCAGCAGGTAGGCGGCGAACTTCTCGGTCGCGGCCTTTTGCTTGCTGTCGCTGACCAGGATCATCGGATAGCTCACCGGCGTGTGGCCGCCGACGGTCATCACCACCTTGACCTTGTCGGCCATGATGGCCGCGTCGGTAGAGTAGACGAAACCGGCGTCCACCTCGCCGCGCGAAACATAGTCCAGCACCTGGCGCACGCTGTCGGCATAGACCAGCTTGGGCTCCAGGGCGCTCCACAGGTGCACCGACTCCAGCGACTCCTTGGTGTAGCGGCCCACCGGCACGCTGGCGAGCTTGCCCACCGCGATGCGCTTGACGCCGCTGCCGTACAGATCGGCCAGGCCGGTCACCGGCTTCGGGTCCTGGGTCGGCAGGATCAGCACCACCGTGTTGGTGGCCAGGGTCTTGCGGGTCGGGGCATCGAAGAGCTTCTGGCCGATGCCCTTGTCCACCGTGGCCTCGTCGGCGCTGATGAAGAGGTCCACCGGCGCGCCCTGGCTGATCTGCTGCAGCAGCACCCCCGAGGCGGCGAAGTTGAACTGCAGCTTCACGCCGGGATGGGCGGCCTCGTACTTGGCGCCCAGGTCCTTGAGCACATTGGTCATGCTGGCCGCGGCCGACACGGTCAGCTGCTGGGCCGAAGCCGCCAGACTGGACAGGCCCAGCACCATCGCCCCCAGGGCGCTCAGCAGGCTGCGGCGGCTCAGTGCGGTTTCAGGGAAGGACATGGACAACACCTCCAGAAGTGGAAAGAAGATTCAGGTCTTGCGGGCCAGCAGCCAGTTGGACAGGCCCAGCACCGTCACGGACAGCACCGAGGTGAGCAGCACCAGGGCCAGGGCGATGTCGTCCTCGCCCGCCTGCACCGCGTCGTAGATGGCCATCGACAGGGTCTGGGTCTTGCCCGGGATGGAGCCGGCCACCATCAGCGAGGCACCGAACTCGCCCATGGCGCGGGCAAAGGCCAGCAGCGTGCCGGCCACGATGCCCGGCCCGGCCAGCGGCAAGGTGACACGCAGGAAGACCGACCAGGACGACTGCCGCAAGGTGCGGGCCGCGGCTTCGAGCTGGCGGTCCACCTGGGCGAAGGCGGCGCTGGCCGACTTGAGCACCAGCGGCAGGGCCACGATGGCCGAGGCCACCACCGCCCCATGCCAGCTGAAGATGATGGAGTAGTCCAGGTGCGCGTGCAGCCAGCCGCCCAGCACACTGCGCCGGCCGGCGGCCAGCAGGATGGCGTAGCCGATCACCGTGGGGGGCAGCACCAGCGGCAGCATGCAGATGGCCTCCAGCAGGCCGCGCCCGGGCAGCCGGGTGCGGGCGAAGACCCAGCCCAGCCCCACGCCGAAGCACCAGGCCAGCGCCGTCGCCACGCCCGCCACCTTCAGCGAGAGCCAGAACGGGGCCCAGTCCAGGGCTTGTAGGGTTTGCCACATTCGCTGTATTTTGACGTATATAACGAAGATCAAGCAAACACCGGGCCAAGATCGCTCGTCGTGGATCACCCGCGCTCGGTCGCGGGGCTCAGTGGGGATGGGCGCCGGCCGTGGCCGCTGCAGCGGTTGCCAGGGCCAGGGGCGTGGTGGTGCTGTCGTCCTCGGGCGCCTCGAAGCACTGCGCGTGGTCGGAACAGACAGCGCAGCTGGGCGACTTGCAGATCAGGATCTCCGCCTGCTGGCAGAGCTGACGGTAGAAGAACTTCTTCCACTTCATGTCGCCGGTGTTCAGCGCCACCAGCGAGGGGAACCAGTGGCGCAGCAGGGCACCCAGCTCGCCGCGGTGGGCCAGCTGCAGGTCCTGCCAGAGGTGGTCGTCGCCCAGGCAGGCCACGGCCACCGCCTGGGCCACCAGCCAGGCCATCTCGGCCGGGCCGGCCGCCGGGTCGGCATGGGCCAGCAGCAGGCCGCGCACGTCCTCCACCTCATCGCCCCGGCGGGCCAGGCGGTCGGCGAAGTCGGTGCGCAGTGCCGGCTGGGCCATGGCTCAGACCTCGGCTGCGGCGTGCGTGTAGCACTTCTTGGGGCAGATCTTCGCGCAGGCGGTGCAGCCGATGCACAGCTCCTGGTGCGCGATGGTCATCACCTTCTTCTCGTATTCCTCGTCCTCGTCATCGTCCATGTCGACGTGGATGCGTTCGCCGTCCTCGGTCAGACCGACCAGTTCCAGCACGCCACGGGGGCAGACCTTGAAGCAGCGGCCGCAGCCGATGCACTTGTCTTCGTTGAGTTCCTGCACGAAGGTGGGCGTCCATTCGGCGCCGCTGGGCAGGGTGACTTGAAAGGCGGACATGGTGGGGCTCCGGCTCAGGCGGGGGTGGCGTCGGCCAGCGCCTTGCGGGCGGCCATCAGCTTGGCGTGGGCGTCGTGGGCGGTCTGCGCCACCTCGAGGATCTTTTCCCAGTTGGTGGGCAGTTCCTCGGACAGGTCGTGCAGGTCCATCTTGGCCTGGGTGGCCTTGGCGTTGAGTTTCTTGACCTCGGCCTTGAGGGTGTCGATATCAGCCATAGGTGGCCACCTCCTTGTACTTCTCGACCATGCCGACACCTTCGGCCACCAGCTTGTTGCCGGCCTCGGCGAGCTTGGCCAGGCTGGCATAGCCGAAGCGGTGCACGTCGCGCAGATAGCGGTTCACCACGATCAAGCGGCCGGTGGTGAGCACCGCGCGGCCGAAGCCCTCGTGGCTCATCTTCATCATTGGGCTGACCATGCAGCCGGTGGCCCGTTCGATGCACAAGCCGACGGCGTTGTGGAACAGGTCCAGGCGCCAGAGGGTCTCCGGGTCTGGATCGCCCATCATCGGCAGCGCCTTGCGCTGCTCGACGGTCAGGATGTAGGGCTCCAGCAGCTTGAGATCGGGTTTGCCTTCCCAGGTGCCGTGGGTGTCCTGGGCGCGCAGCTGCTTGATCAGCTCGCGGATGAAGGGGTCCTGCTGCAGCAGGGCCTCGTCGGAGACCTCCGCGGCGGGGGTGGCGACAGCGTCGTTCATGGGTTCACTCCTCGAAGTCGTGGGTCACTTCCTGGCCCTTGACCAGCGCCTTGCGCAGCCAGGGCGGCGGGGTGCCCTTGAGCACCTCCTGCAGCTTCTCCAGGATGTCCAGGATGGGTTCGGGCTGGGGCACCTTGATCGGGTGGATCTTCAGGGCCACCACGCGGGCCGCGCCACTGCCACCGATGGCGGCCACGTAGAGGATGGCGCAGTCGTGGATGGCGTCCAGCTTGGGCGCGAGCTTGTCTTCGTTGCCGTCCTCGGCCAGGTCCTCACCGAAGTGGAAGGTCTGCACGAAGCTGAAGCCCTCGGGCGTCACGTCGTAGATCGCCAGGTGCTTGGCCCAGCCGAAGTGGGCGTCGACACGCTGCTCGTCCTGGGTTGCGAAAGCCACTTTCATTGCAGGCTCCTCGGGTGGATGGAATAGGGGGTCACACCGCCGCGTCGGCGGGGCGTGCGCGGGGGATCTGGGCCGGCACATGGGCCACGCCGGGCATGGCCGCGGCCACCTGCCCCTGGGCGGCGGCCAGCGACAGCGCCGGCAGCGGCCAGTCGTCGGCGTGGTGGTGGTGGATCAGGTCGATGAACAGGTTGCCCAGCTCGTAGACGAAGTTGCGCGTGCCGCGGTAGCCGACATGGCAGATGTGGGCGTTGCCGATGCGGTCGAACATCGGGATGCCCAGGCGGAACAGCGGCAGGCCCAGACGCTCGGACGCCTGGCGGCCGTGCGCGTGGGTGATCAGCACATCGCAGCCGGCCGCCTTGGCCGCCAGCTCCAGGTCTTCCAGGTCACCGATCACCACCTCGTTGGCGGGCAGGCGCGCCAGCACCGGGCTCTGGGTGGTGGTGACGCAGACCGACAGCTCCACGCCCATCTCGGCCAGGAAGCTGCCGGCGTCCCACAGCAGGTCGGGCTCGGCGCCAATGGCCACCCGCTTGTTGCCGAAGTGGAAGTGGCCGTCCAGCATCGCGTCGACCAGCTGGCTGCGCTGGCGCCGCCACTTGGCGGGCACGGGCCGGCCGGAGAGCTCGGACAAGCACTGCATCAGCGCGTCGGTGGCGGTCAGGCCGGTCAGGCGGTCGAACAGGGTGAAGGGCACACCGCAGCGCGCCTGCAGCTTCTCGGCGGCTTCGCGCATCTGCTCGCCCAGGGCCAGGCAGTGCTCGGCCGTGCCCAGGGCCTTCAACTCGGCCAGCGGGGTGCCGCCCAGCGTGGTGCCCAGCCAGTCGTCCGGGATGTGGCCGTCGAGCGAGCCGGAAACGTCCGGTGCGATCAGCGGGGTGAGGCCGAAGGATTCGATGATCTCGCGCAGTTCCTCCAGGTCGCCCGGGGTCAGGTGGGCGCCCGGCAGCACCGCCACGCGGCCGGCCACGGTGGGGCGTCCGGCTTCGGGCAGGTTCTTCACCAGGGCGGTGACCGCATGGGCCCAGCCGTCCTGAAAGGCCCCCACGTAATCGGGCGTGGAGACGTAGACGATCTCGGTGTCGGCCAGCTCGGGGTGCTTCTGGCGGGCCAGCTCGATGTAGGCCTCCACATCGTCGCCCTTGGTCTCGGTCAGCCCGGTGGAGCAGATGGCGATCAGCTGCGGCTTGGCCCGCTGGCGGATGTTGAGGATGGCCTTCTCGATGTTCTCGTAGCCACCCAGGATGGTGGTGACCTCGTTCATCGCCGTGGTCTGCAGCGGGATGGCCTCCTTGAAGTGGCGCACCAGCAGCACCAGACCGAAGGAGGTGCAGCCCTGCGAGCCGTGCATGACGGGCATGCAGCTCTGCAGGCCCATGAAGGCGTAGCTCGCGCCCAGGGGCTGGCTCATCTTCAGCGGGTTGACCGCGCACGCCTTCTTGGATTCGCTGACATGGGCCATGGGGGCACTCCTGCACAAGCGGGTTCAGGCGCTGCATCGCAGGTTTGGTGCCAGCCTTCAAAAGCGAGAAAAATCAAAGACTTGCCCTTGAACGGGTCCACGCTCGGCAAAAACGGGGATCCGGCGGAGAGGGGAATTGGCGGATTTGAGACAAAGTCCACCTGTGCCACGGCCTCGCGCCTTCAGTGACCTTCCACCCGGTCGAAAACAGGGTGACATCCGACATTGAGTCCCACCATGCCCATCGAAGCCCTGTGCGGAATCCAGCTCGCGCTCTATGCCGTGGGTTGGGGCCTGGCCGCCTGGCTGATCGTCGAAGAGCGGCCGGCCATGCTGCACTGGATGGCCTATGCAGCCCTGCAGGCGGGCTCGGTCGTGCTGGCCGTGCCCGCCCTGAGTGCAGGCACCTCCCCGCCTCCAGCGGCCTTGCTGGCCTCCATCCTGGGCTTTGCCGCGGCCGTGCGCGGACTGGACGTGTTCGTGTCCGGCCGGGCCCGGCACGACCGCTGGGGCCTTGCCCTGCTGCTGGCCATGGGGGTGGGCATCGGCGCGGTGGCTTGGCTGGGCCAGGGGGCGACGGTCCGTTCCCGCTGGGAGGGGGTGCCCTACAGCCTGGGGCTGTCGCTGATGCTGCTGTCCTATGCCGCCCTGAGCTGGCAGCCCCTGCGGCGTGAACACCGCGCCTGGACCACGGTGGTGCTGCTGGCGCCGCTCTGGAGCACCGCCCTGCTGGGCCTGCTGTCGCTGTGGGGCCGCACCGAACTCGACGACGCCGACCTGCAGGCCATGCGGGCCGCGGCGCGCACCCCCAATGCCATCCTGACCATGGTGATGTCGGGCGTGTTCAACATCGCCTTCCTGGTGCTGCTGGTGGGCCGCCTGCTGACCCGCTTGCGCGAAGGCGCCCGCGTGGACCACCTGACCGGCGTGCTCAACCGCCGCGCCATCGAGGAGCGGCTGGACGCGGCCTGGGAACAGCACCGGCGCACCGGCTGCGGCCTGGCCATCGCGATGATGGACCTGGACCACTTCAAGCGCATCAATGACCTGCAGGGCCACGAGGCCGGCGACCAGGCTCTGGCGCTGGTGGGCGAGACCCTGCGCGAGCAGCTGCGTCCCTACGACAGCGCGGGTCGCTGGGGCGGCGAGGAATTCCTGCTGATCTGGCTGGGCCCCTCGGCCGAGGGCGTGCTGCGCAGCTGCGAGCGGCTGCGCGAGGCCCTGACTCAGCGCGCCCAGGCCCAGCTGAAGATGCCACTGACCGCCAGCTTCGGCGTGGCGATGCTGCGCGCCACCGACGTGGCCGAGGTGGATCTGGTGCGCCGCGCCGATGCCGCGCTCTACCAGGCCAAGCGCGAAGGCCGCGACCGGGTCTGCCTGGCGGGCCCGGCGCCGGTGTTGCACGCGGCCTGAGGCGGTTCGATCAGGGTCATCAGTCTGCGTTTGCGGTGATTGGCCTGTGAAGAGGCTGACTGCGGCGCGGTCCGCGAGGGCGAGGACGCCAGGCAGAGGCTTCGCTCATGTCCCCCGGCCCGGCCCCAGGGCCGGACCTCCTCCCTGACTTCGCTGCGCCCCGGCCCGACGCCCTCGCCCCGGCACACGTGTCTCACTGGCCCGGTCAACAGGGCACACCGATGGCCGGCGGCGGATGGGGCGTGTTCCGCCCGAAGTCAAGGAGGAGCCCTCGGACGCCGTCCGAGGGCGGGGGACATGAGGGCGGGACATGCCCCATCCGCCGCCCCCGCCACTGCACTGCGCAGGCAGACCTCTCAGAGGTCGAGAAACCAAAAGAACCTCAACCCGCCGCCGCCTCGCTGGCCAGTTGCGCCGCGTCCTGCTCGCGCAGCAGCGGGTCTTCCAGCTCCCAGGGCGCGGGCGTGCGCACCTGCGCCCACATCGGGTTGAACAGGGCCTTTTCGATCTCGGCCACCATGGTCACCATGCCCTCGTAGCCGGCAAAGGCGTGGTGGCGCTCCTGGTTGATGTCCATCCAGGGCATGCGGGCCTTGAGCGCGATGAACTGGCTGCGCCCGCCGCTGAGCATGATGTCGGCCTTGGCCTCGCGCAGCATGGCGTACATCTGGCGCGGGGTCATGTCGTCGATCATGTGGGCGTCGTCGCCCATGATCTCCTTGATCTTGTCCTTGTCTTCCTTGGTGGACTTCTTCACCGAGGTGCCCACCACCTGCAGACCGGCCTCCTGCAGCGCCGAGACGACCGACCAGCTCTTCACGCCGCCGGTGATCAGCAGCACCTTCTTGCCGGCCAGGCGCTCGCGGTAGGCGCGGATGCGCTCCCAGGCCCGCGCCTCCTCGGCCGCGATCAGGGCCTCGGTGCGGTCCTTCAGCTCCGGGTCGGCACCGCGCTCCACCAGCAGCCGCGCGATCTCGCGCAGCGTGGTGCTCATGTCGGAGATGCCGTAGAACGAGCCCTCGAAGTACGGGATGCCGTAGCGGTCCTGCATGCGCGTGGCGATGTTGATCATCGACTTGGAGCAGACCATCATGTTGGCCTTGGCCCGGTGCGCGGTGGCGATCTCGTGGTAGCGGCCATCGCCCGAGATGCAGGACAGGATGCGCACGCCCAGCGCGTCCAGCAGCGGCTTGATCTGCCAGAGTTCGCCCGAGAGGTTGTACTCGCCGATGATGTTGATGTCGTAGGGCGTGGTGGTCTCGGGCTCTTCGGTGCCGATGACGTAGTCCAGCACGCTCTCGGCGCCCAGCTTGTTGCCCAGGTTCTTCGGGCCGGCAAAGCCCGGCGCGTTGACCGGGATGACCGGCTTGCCGAACTTCTCGGTGGCGCGCTTGCAGACGGCCTCGATGTCGTCGCCGATCAGCGCGGTGACGCAGGTCTGGTAGACGAAGACGGCCGGCGGGTCGTACTTCTCGACGATCTCGCGGATGGACTTGAACAGGCGCTTCTCGCCGCCGTAGATCACGTCGAGCTCGTTGATGTCGGTGGTGAAGCCGGTGCGGTAGACCTGCGAGCCGCTGGAGGCGCTGTGCCGGTTGTCCCAGCTGTTGCCCTCGCAGGCGATGGGACCGTGCACCAGGTGGGCCACGTCGACGATGGGCTGCAGCGCGATCTTGGCGCCGTCGAAGGCGCAGCCACCGGCCGCGGCGCCCGGCGTGAGCTGCTTGGTGCAGCCCTTCTTGCGCTCTTTCTCGCTCTTGCCCTGGTTCTTGTCACAACCGGGCTCCTCGAAGACCTGGGCGATCTTGGCTTTCAGCGACGCGGACATGGGAAGCCTCCTGGCGCAGTGCGCGCATGGTGCGGTGCCTGCGTCCATGCAGCTTCGGTGCCAGCCCCTGGCCCGCCAGGAAGCTGAGGCAGATCAAGCACTTGGCGCATCCACCCCGGCCCGACAGGCTTGGCGGCTTTGCGACAAAGCCCACAGCCGCCGGCGACGGCGTTTGATCTGACGCAGAAGCCGGTGGACTGCCATCGTCACGTCATGCAGCCGACCCGGAACCGTCACGGCGCGTGGTCACGCTGGCGGGGTTTCAATCCCCATGGAGCCACACACCGTGCCCGCCTTCCTCGACAAGCTGCGCACCCTGCGCTGGGACGACCACCGCTACTACCACCAGTGCCGCATCAACCAGACGCTGCACCTGATCAGCGCCATCAGCTTCCTGGTAGCCTACGGGCTGCTGTTCGTGGACCCGGCCGCCGCCGCCATCGTCGGCTGGTGCGTGGGCATGGTCAGCCGCCAATCGGGCCACATCTTCTTCGAGCCCAAGGGCTACGACGACATCAACGGCTGCAGCTACGCGGCCAAGGAAGGCTTCAAGGCCGGCTACAACATGCGGCGCAAGGCCATCCTGATCGGCGTGTGGCTGGCGCTGCCGCTGCTGCTGTGGGCCCGGCGCGACCTGTTCGGGCTGATCACGCCCAGCACCGGCACCGTCGGCGTGCTCGGCCTGAGCGGCTACTGGCACGACCTGGGCCTGCTGTGGCTGGCCCTGGGCACGGGCGGCGTGCTGCTGCGCACCCTGCAGCTGTGCTTCCTGCGCAGCCCGGCCTGGGGCCTGGCCTGGATGAGCAAGATCCTGACCGATCCGCTGCACAACATCGACATCTACTGGCGCTCGCCCATCGCCCTGCTGCAGGGCCAGCGCTACGAGCCGATCGACCCGGCCACCGCGCACTGAAGCACGGGCAGGGCCGGTGAGCAGGGTCAGGCCGGCAGGCGGAAGCCGCTGATGACCTGCGCCAGCTGACCGGCCTGCTGCCGCAGGCTCTCCGAAGCCGCCGCCGACTGTTCGACCAGGGCCGCGTTCTGCTGGGTCATCTGGTCCAGGTGGGAGACGGCGGTGTTCATCTCGGCGATGCCGCGGCTCTGCTCGCTGGCCGCCACCGAGATCTCGCTGACGATCTGGCGCACCTGGGCCACGCTGTCCACCACCTGCCGGATGGTCTGCCCCGCATCGCCGACCAGGCGGGCACCGCTGCTGACCTGTTCCACGCTGGCGCCGATCAGGGTCTTGATCTCCTTGGCCGCCTCGGCACTGCGCTGGGCCAGGCTGCGCACCTCGCCGGCCACCACGGCAAAGCCGCGGCCCTGCTCGCCGGCCCGGGCGGCTTCCACCGCGGCGTTCAGGGCCAGGATGTTGGTCTGGAAGGCGATGCCGTCGATCACGCCGATGATGTCGGCGATCTTCTGGCTGGCCTGGTGGATGCCGTCCATGGTGGTCACCACCTGCTGCATCACCACCCCGCCCTGCTGGGCCACGGTCTCGGCGCCATCGGCCAGGCGGTTGGCGGTCTGGGCGGCCTCGGCCGTGTGCTTGACGGTGCCGGTGAGCTCCTCCATCGAGCTGGCGCTCTCCTCCAGGCTGGAGGCGGCCTGCTCCGTGCGGGCGCTGAGGTCGCTGTTGCCGGCGGCCACCTCACGGCTGGCCACCTCGATCGAATCGGTGGCCTGGCGGGCCTGGCTGACCAGGTGGCGCAAGGCGGCCTGCATCTGTGCCACGTCCTGCATCAGCCGGGCGGCTTCGGAGTCTCCTGCCAGGGTCGGCACCTCGCGGCTCAGGTCGCCCTGGGCGATGCTCTGGGCGGCATCCTGCAGACGGGCCAGCGGCGCGGTGATGCTGCGCACCTGGTTCCATCCCAGCGCCGCAGCCAGCAAGGCGCACACCGCGGTGACGCCCCACAGGGTGTTGCGGGCCGCCACCAGCTCGGCATCGATCTGCTGCCCCAGCGTGGCACTGCGACCTTGCTGGAACTTCACCATCTCGGTGGCCTCGGCGATGTAGGCGTTGGTCACATCGCGGAACTTCTCGCCCGCGGTCAGGCGGGCATCGGCATCGCCCTGGGCCTTCATCACCGCGTCGCGCTCGGCCATGTAGAGCTTGCGTACCTCGCCCAGCCGAGCCTGCAACTGCAGACCCTCGGGCGTGGTCTCCATCTCCACGTAGCGTTTCTGGATCTCGGACGTGCGTCCCGTCGTGGCCTTCACCACGTCCTTGAAGAAGGCCGCCAGGCGCTCGTCAGCGGTGACGCCGATGGCCAGGGCCCGCTGGGAGTTGACGACGATGTTCTCGCGCCACTCCTGGGCCAGGGCCAGGCGCTCGGCCTGCTCGCTCAGCAGCACATGGCTGTCGGCCTCGACCTTGCGCAGCTGGCGGAAGGTCAGACCGGCCATCAGCACCATCAGCAGGATGACCACGCCATACCCCAGGGCGAGCTGTCGCCCCACCTTCATCTGACCCAACGTATTCATGAGAGCGTCCCTTCGACGGTTCACATCTGGTTCTCGGATATCGGAACAAGACTCCGGCGACTTGACGGTGACCCGCGCGGCAGCTACCGCCCGTGGAACTCAGACGCTCGGGCCGGTGGCCGCGAAACGCCAGGTGTTGCGCCCGGCGCCCTTGGCTTCGTAGAGCGCACGGTCGGCTTCGCGGGACAGGGCGTCGAGCGTGCCCCCCTGGGCCGGATAGCAGGCCACACCGAAGCTGGGGCTGGTGTTCATGGCCTGGCCTTGGAACACGACCGGGGTCTCGAAAGCCTGGACGATGCGCCGGCACACCGGCTCGATGGCCTGCGGCTCGCTCAGGCCCGACAGCAGGATGGCGAACTCGTCACCGCCGATGCGGGCCACGGTGTCCACCTCGCGCACGGCCTGGCGCAGGCGCTCGGCCGTGGCCTGCAGCAGGGCATCGCCCGCGGCGTGGCCCAAGCTGTCGTTGATCTGCTTGAAGCGGTCCATGTCCAGCAGCAGCAGGGCGAAGCCACCCTGCCCTTCGCGCCGCACGGCGCTGGCCAGGCGCTCGAAGTGCTCGGCCAGCATGCGCCGGTTGGGCAGGCCGGTGAGCGCATCGAAGTAGGCCATCTCGGCCAGCTTGGCCTGGCTGAGCTGCAGTTCGGCGGTGCGCTGCTGCAGCTCGGCCGTGCGTTCGGCCACCAACTGCTCGAGTTCGTGCTGACGTCGGGTCAGCCACAGGGTGCGCACCCGCATCAGGCCCCACAGCGCCAGGGCGACCAGCAGCCCCATCAACACCCGCGCCAGCATGTGCTGGTACCAGGCCGGCTGCACCTCGACCCGGATCGCCAGCGGCGGCTCGGTCCAGAGCCCGTCGGCGTTGGACGCGCGCAGCTCCAGCATGTATTCGCCCGGCGGCAGGTTGGTGTAGGCCGCACGGCGCCGGCTGGCGTCGGTGTTCACCCAGGCGTCGTCGTAGCCGCTGAGGCGGTAGGCGTAGCGGTTGGACGCGGGCGCCAGGAAGTCCAGGGCCGCGAACTCCACCGCCAGGTCATGCACGCCCGGCGGCAGGCGCAGCAAGCCGGCGTGCCCGGGCTGGTTGAAGCCGCCCAGGGCCTGGGGCTTGCCGCCCACCCACACCTCGGTGGCCACCACTGGCGCCTGGAAGGCGCGCCAGCCCACCACCTGGGGCACCACCACGCTGATGCCCCCCAGGCCGCCGAAGATCAGTTCGCCCTGCGCGGTGCGCCCGCCCGAGCCGCCCCAGTACAGGGCCAGCGCCACCCCGTCCTTGGCGCCATAGCTGCGCACCTCCAGGGTGGCAGGATCGATCTGCACGATGCCCTGGTCGGTGCTGGCCCAGATCTGGCCGCCCTTGTCCTGCAGGACCTTGTTGACGAAGTCCTTGGGCAGGCCTTGGGCGGTGCCGAGGTTCCGGATGCGTGGGGCCACCCCCTCCGGGTCTTCGACCACGAACAGGCCGGTCCCGCCGGTGGCCACCCACAGCCAGCCCCGCTGGTCCACCAGCAGGGACATCACGTTGGCGCTGGCCAGCGCCGGGTTCGGTGCTCCGGCGCCGGCCCCCAGGCGCCGCACATCGCCGGTCAGCTCGTTGAGCAGGTTGACCCCGTTGGAGGTGCCCACCCAGAGGTGGTGGATCGTGCCCCGGGTCATGGCCTGCACGCGCTGGTCGCTCAGCAGGACGCGGGCATCGGGTGGGTCGGCCCGCGCCGGTCCCCGGGCAGACAGCCTGAACCGCCACAGGCCATCGTTGCCCCCCACCCAGTAGCCGGTCCAGCCGTCCACCAGGTAGGCGGCATCCTCGGTGGCGCGGCGCCCGGGCACCTCCAGCCGGCGCACCTGCTGGCCGGCCAGGGTGGCGGTGTACAAGCCCTTGCGGGTGCCCATCAGCACCTTGCCTCCGGGCAGCGGCAGGGCGGACAGCACCCACTCATTGGGCAAGGCGGTGCGGGGGCGCGACGCATCGGCGCGGATGCGTCCGACCACGCCGCGCTCGGGATCCACGATGTCCACCCCTTCGCTGCCCACGCCCAGCCAGATGTGGCCATCGGGCATCGGGCTGACAGAAGGCACATCATCACTGCGAAGCGTGTCTCGCGGGCCATCGCCCCCCAGGATGGTGTGGACGAAGCTGGTCTGCAGGTTGTGGCGCAGCAGGCTGCGGGCCGTGCCCACCCAGAGCACGTCGGACCGGTCCTTGAAGATCGACCAGATGCCGTCGCTGTCCAGGCCATAGGGGCTGCCCACGTTGCGGTGGATGCTGCGGGTGACCAGCGTGGTCTCGTCCACCAGCAGCAGGCCGCTTGCCTGGGTGCCGACCCAGATCTGCCCCTGGCCGGGATCGACCAGGGCACGGATGTTCTCGGCCCGCAGCCCCTGGCCGCTGAGCGCGACCCCGCCGACCTGCCGGACCGTGCCGTTGGCCGGGTCCAGCACCCGCAGTCCGTGGTGGTCCACAGCCACCCAGATGCGCCCGTGGCCATCCTCGATCAGGTGGCTCACCCGGGAATCGCTGGCCGGCACGCCGGGCAGGTTGACGGCCTGAAGATCGCCGCCATCGGCACGGCCACGGAAGAGGCCCCAGCCGGTGCCCACCCACAGGCGGCCGCCCCGATCGGTCAGAAGGGCGTTCACCGAGAGGCTCTTCAGGCTGCCCCCCAGAGAGGTGGGCTCGGCATGGCCGCTGACGGGATCCAGCCGGTCCAAGCCCGCCGGGGTGCCCACCCAGAGCTTGCCGCCCGGTGCACCCGCGAGCGCATTCACCCCCACATGGCGCAGACCGTCCGGCCCTCCGCCCACCGGCTGGAAGTCGTCGGTGGCGGCACGGTAGCGCACCAGGCCGTGGGCCGCGGTGCCCACCCAGAGCGTGCCATCCGGCCCCACCCACAGCGACTGGATGAAACCGTCGGGCAGGCCCTGCGGGTCGTTCAAGTCGGCGGAATAGGTGCGCAGCCGGTAGCCGTCCCAGCGCACCAGACCCTGCTGGGTGCCCACCCACAGAAAGCCGGTGGCGTCCTGGGCCATGGCCATCACGCCCAGGTCGTTGGGCTCGCCGTTGGTGTTGGCGATGCGCTGGAAGAGGCGGTCGTCCCAGCCGTTCCAGCGGCCGAACGGCTCCGCCCACGCCGTCAGACTGGACAGCGCGATGCACAGGAACAGCAGCAGACCTCGGAGCATGCGGGGCGGGGACAGGAGGAAGAGGCGGGTGGGACGCCACCCGGTTGGAATGCATCCCGCCTCCGGACAGAAGCGGGGGATTCTCCGTCCTATCGGACTGCCGGGGGAAAACCTGAGCCCCGGGGCCCCTCAGTGGTCGTCGGCCAGCACCTCGACCGCAATCAGTTGCTCGCGCAGGGCCCAGCGGGCACGCCAGCCGCCCGGGGCATCGAACAGGGGGTCCGGCGCGTCCACCGCCGCCAGGGCCACGTCCTCATGGCCATAGACCCGCCACTGGCCGCCGCGGGCCTGCAGCGCGGCCAGGCCGGCATCCAGCGGCGTCACCGGCTCGGGCCGCAGCTGGCCCAGGCCCAGCAGGTGGTCGGCCCGGTACAGCGGGGTGTCCCAGCCATGGGCGTCGGCCAGGGCGCAGATGGCCGGGCAGGCGCTGCGGGCATCGGCGCTCTCGGGCGTGCGATCGGCCATCTCCAGCAGCTCGCGGGCGGTGATGACATCGTGCACGGCCCAGGCCTCCAGCGGGTCCTGGGCGCAGACCTTGCGCAGGAAGTCGTCGGCGTCGTAGGCGAACCAGCAGTTCGCTGGCGCGGACTCGGGCTGTTCGACCACGAAGATCATGGCCGATATCCCCTTATTCCACGCCTTCGGCGCAGGCCTTCTTCCAGACCGCCTGGCGCAGCCGCTCGGACACCGCCAGCGGTGTGCCATCGAAGCTGTCATGGTGGCGGCGCAGCGCCGCCTGGGCCACCGAGGCTTCGGCCAGCGTCAGCGGCAGGCGACCGGCCATGTGGGTGGCCTTGGGAACGGCCTGCAGAATGGCCTGCCGGTTGGGATGCTCCTCCAGGACGACGATCTCGTCGGTCTCGGGCTGGCCCGCGAGACAGATCCAGCCGTTGATCACCTCGACCAGACGACCGTCCAGCGTGGTCTTGACCCAAACTCGTTCGGACATCGCGGGCTCCTTGGAGGGAAGCAGGAAAACGGGACCGACCCGCGGCAGGCCGCGGGCCGGTTGGGGGGACATCAGCGGATGATGTCGTAGCTGTAGTCCGTCTTGCCCGGGATGATGGTGTTGGCATCCAGGGTTTCGAAGTACTCGTCCAGGAACATCACCAGCGTGCGCAGGGCACCCTCGTAGCCCCAGGTGGGGAAGCGGTGGTAGTGGTGACGGTCGAAGATCGGGAACACCATGCGGATCAGCGGGGTGCCGGTGTCACGCTCCAGGTACTTGCCGTAGGTGTTGCCGATCAGGAAGTCCACCGGCTCCACGTTCATCAGGCTGCGCATGTGCCACAGATCGCGCTTGGGGTAGGCCTTGCAGCCGGCACCGTAGGGCGACGCGTCGAACAGGGCCTGGACCTTGGTCGCCCAGTCCTCGGTGCCGTTGGTGGACAGCACGTGGGCCGGCTCGGCGCCCAGTTCCAGGATGAACTCGGTCAGGCCCAGCAGCTGGTCCGGGTCGCCGTACATCGCGAAGCGCTTGCCGTGCAGGTGGGCCTGACTGTCGGCCATGGCGTCCACCAGGCGGCCGCGTTCCTTGATCAGCTGATCGGGCACGTCCTTGCCGGTCAGGTCGGCGATGGCCTGGATGAAGCGGTCGGTGCCGGCCACGCCCACCGGGCAGTTCAGCACGACGACTTCCTGACCCTTGTCCTTCAGGTACTTGATCGTCTTCTCGGCGCAGTACTCCTGGAAGACGATGGTGGCCTTGGCGTTCAGGGCCTTCTCGACGGTGTCCTTGGTGGTGCCGCCTTCGTACATCCGGAACTCGCCGTCGGTGGGGGTGTCCCACACCTCGGACGGGTCGCAGATGATGTTGTAGCTGGCGCCGAACAGGTCGAAGATGCGCTTGATTTCGCGCATATTGCCCACGACGAAGCCGTCGAAGCCACCGATGAAGTTGATCGAGTCATCGGCCACACGGGTCAGCGGCGCGGTGGTGCCCGACTTGCCGTCCCAGAAGTGTTGCAGCACGCCCAGCAGCGCGTTGTCGTAGCCGGTGATGTGGCTGCCGACGAAGGCCGGGGTGTGGGCGTACGGCACGTCGAATTCGGCCGGGATGCTGCCCTTCTCCTTCGAGGTCTTGATGAAGGCGTTCAGGTCGTCACCGATCACCTCGGCCATGCAGGTCGTCGAGACGGCGATCATGTCCGGCTTGTACAGGTTGTAGGTGTTGGCCAGGCCGTCGATCATGTTGTTCAGGCCGCCGAACACAGCGGCGTCTTCCGTCATCGACGAAGACACGCAGCTGGTCGGCTCCTTGAAGTGGCGGCTGAAGTGCGAGCGGTAGTAGGCCACGCAGCCTTGCGAGCCGTGCACGAAGGACAGGGTCTTGTGGAAGCCATTGGCCACGTAGACCGCGCCCAGGGGCTGGCAAGCCTTCGCCGGGTTCACGACCAGGGAGTCGCGGGCGAAGTTCTTCTCCATGTAGTCGCGGGACTTGGTCCAGTCGCGGATTTCCTGGACCTTGGTGTCGCTGTGGTTGAACTCGAAGTTCTCCTTCTTGTTCTTGAACAGCTCCTGGTATTCCGGCTCGCGGAACAGCATTTCGTGGTCAATGACCTTGTCGGCGTTTTGAGGCATGGTGGCGCTCCAGACGATTCAGGTTGGATGGGCAGGGGACGAGCCGGGCTTCAAGCCGCCTTCTTCTTGAAGGGCAACTTGGACAGACCCCAGATCGGGCTGGAGATGGCCATGTCCATGTCACGGGCGAAGATGGCGAAGCCGTCGTAGCCGTGGTACGGGCCGGAGTAGTCCCAGCTGTGCATCTGACGGAAAGGCACGCCCATCTTCTGGAAGACGTACTTTTCCTTGATGCCCGAGCCGACCAGGTCCGGCTGGACCTTCTCGACGAACTTCTCGAACTCGTAGCCGGTCACGTCGTCATAGATCAGCGTGCCGTCCTTGATGTAGTGGGTGGTGCGCTGGTAGTCGTCGTTGTGGGCGAACTCATAGCCCGTGCCGACCACTTCCATGCCCAGGTCCTCGTAGGCGCCGATCACGTGACGCGGACGCAGGCCGCCCACATACAGCATGACCTTCTTGCCCTGCAGGCGCGGCTTGTACTTGGCGATCACCGCCTCGACCATCGGCTTGTACTTGGCGATGACCTTCTCGGCGTTGGCCTTGATGGTGTCGTCGAAGTGGCTGGCGATTTCGCGCAGGCTCTTCTCGATCATGCTCGGGCCGAAGAAGTTGTATTCCACCCAGGGAATGCCGTACTTCTCTTCCATGTGCCGGCTGATGTAGTTCATCGAGCGGTAGCAGTGCAGCACGTTGAGCTTGGCCTTGGGGGTGTTCTCCAGCTCGGCGATGGTGCCGTCACCGGACCATTGGGCGATCACGCGCAGACCCATCTCTTCGAGCAGGATGCGGCTGGACCAGGCGTCGCCACCGATGTTGTAGTCGCCGATGATGGCCACGTCGTAGGGGGTCGAGACGAAGTCCGGACGCTTGTTCGGATCGGTCTTGTCGAAGACCCAGTCGCGGATCGCGTCGTTGGCGATGTGGTGGCCCAGCGATTGGGACACGCCGCGGAAGCCTTCGCAGCGCACCGGCACGATGGTCTTGCCTTCGTATTCCTTGGACTTCTTCTTCGAGACCGCCTCGATGTCGTCGCCGATCAGGCCGATCGGGCATTCCGACTGGATCGAGATGCCCTTGTTCAGCGGGAACAGGTCCTGGATCTCGTCGATGATCTTGTCGAGCTTCTTGTCACCGCCGAAGACGATGTCCTTCTCCTGGAAGTCGGAGGTGAACTGCATCGTCACGAAGGTGTCCACACCGGTCACGCCGATGTAGTAGTTGCGGCGGGCGGCCCAGCTGTACTGGCCGCAGCCCACCGGGCCGTGGGAGATGTGGATCATGTCCTTGATCGGACCCCACACCACGCCCTTGGAGCCGGCGTAGGCGCAGCCGCGGATGGTCATCACACCCGGCAGCGACTTGATGTTGGACTTCACGCCGCAGTCGGGCTTGCCTTCTTCGTAGGTGCCCAGGTGCTTGGCGCGACGCTTGGCCATCTTTTCGGGATAGGCCTTCAGGACTTCGTCGATCAGGGCCTTGTTCTCGGCCTTGCGGTCTTCAACAGTGATGCTCATGGTGGATGCTCCGTCAGGTTCCAGCGCGGGGGGTTGGGGCACCGGGCGGCGGCTGCCGCCGGCCCGGTGCGGGCCAAGGCCGTGATCAGGCGGCCAGGTCGGCGGCGGTCTTGCCGACTTGCGACTCGTCGATCTGCTTCATGATCCCGTGCTCCATCAGCAGGTCTTCCAGCTGGTCCATGGTGATGGGGGTGGGGATGGTGCCGTTGCCGGCGTTGGCGTGCACCTTGTTGGCCAGGGTGCGGTACTCACCGGCTTGCTTGCTGTCCGGGGCGTACTCCAGCACGGTCATGCGGCGCAGCTCGGCGTGCTGCACGATGTTGTCGCGCGGCACGAAGTGGATCAGGCGGCTGCCCAGCATCTTGGCCAGGGACTCGGCCAGTTCCAGTTCCTTGTCGGTCTGGCGCTCGTTGCAGACCAGGCCACCCAGACGCACGCCACCGCTGTTGGCGTACTTCAGAATGCCCTTGGAGATGTTGTTGGCCGCGTACATGGCCATCATCTCGCCGGACATCACGATGTAGATTTCCTGGGCCTTGTTTTCGCGGATGGGCATGGCGAAGCCGCCGCACACCACGTCACCCAGCACGTCGTAGGACACATAGTCCACGCCGTCGTAGGCGCCGTTTTCCTCCAGGAAGTTGATCGAGGTGATCACGCCGCGGCCAGCGCAGCCAACGCCGGGTTCCGGGCCGCCGGACTCCACGCAACGGATGTCGCGGTAGCCGACCTTCATGACGTCTTCGAGCTCCAGGTCCTCCACCGAGCCCGCTTCCGCGGCCAGCGACAGGATGGTGTCCTGGGCCTTGGCGTGCAGGATCAGGCGGGTCGAGTCGGCCTTGGGGTCACAGCCGACGATGAGGATCTTCTGACCCATTTCGGCCAGAGCGGCCAGGGTGTTCTGCGAGGTGGTGGACTTGCCGATCCCACCCTTGCCGTAGAGGCGATTTGACGAAGTGCAGCCATTGCGATCTCCAAGTAAGTGATCTAGCGAAACCGAGGTTGAGGGCTCATGCGTTTGTCGCGATCTCGTTGCAGCCTTGGGTGCCTCTATGGTCTTCTTCTGAAGCCTCGTGGGACGTACACGGGTGCCGCGCAGCCTCGTCATTGCAACGGCCGTGCCATGTTGGTGGCGCGTCGCCAAGTGCTTGTTTTTCCTGGGAAAACATCGTCTTGACCCCGGACAAGGCGGCGCGACAGGGAATGTTCGAAACCCGACAAAGACAGGTTCGCGACGTGAGCCTGTCGGACCTCCGTCGCAAGCCGACACACGCGGCTCCCGCGTGAGCGCGCGGCGAGCGCGCACCACGCGTTTTCCCAGGGAAACGCAGGGGTTTGGCCGTCGGCGAACACCCTGAAGAAGGAACCCACGACGGCCCTGAAGCGCAGGTGGTACGGGGTTTGCAGTCTTCAGGGCCATGAACACGCCCGCCCTCCCCGCTCGACCGGCCCCCCCCGCCAACCCGCACTGGGCGCGCGTGGGTGGCCGGGTGGCCGTGGTGCGTCTGGTCGACGCCTTCTACCGCGCCATGGACAGCCGGCCCGAGGCCGCCACCATCCGCGCCATGCACGCGCCCGACCTGGGCCACACCAAGGCCGTGCTGGTGCAGTACCTGTGCGAATGGATGGGTGGGCCCAAGGACTACAGCGGCCAGCGGGGCAGCCCCATGCTGCGCCGACGCCACCAACCCTTCGCCATCGACGCCGCCGCGCGCGACGCCTGGATGGCCTGCATGCGCCAGGCCCTGGCCGAATGCATTGACGACCCAGGCCTGCGCGCCGAGCTGGACGCCGCCTTCTGGAAGATCGCCGACTTCATCCGCAACACCGAGGACGGCGGCGCCACGCGCCCGCACCCCGGCCGGCCGATGGAAGTCGCCCCCCATGCCACCCCGGCCACGCATGCGTCGGCGGCCGCCGCCGGAGTGTCTGTTTCCCCTGCCGCAACTGTTCCACCCCCCACCCGGAGTTCGACATGACCACCATCCAGGAAACCGCCTTCGCCCGCCTCGAGTCCGAAGGCCGCCTGCTCAACAGCGTGCTCAAGGCCGCCACCCACAAGCCCGGCCGCTTCGGCTTCCGCGGTGACATCGCCCTGAAGTTCCAGGTCAAGAAGGCCGACGAGGCCCGTCCGCCCGAAATCTCCTCGGACCAGGTCATTGCGGTGGCCCAGGCCGGTGAAAGCACCATCCCCTTCCTCGCCTGCTTCCTGCTGAGCTTCGAGTACCTGAAGATGCTGGCCGAGGTGCTGGGCGACACCCTCTCGCCCACCGGCAAGTACTTCCTCTTCGTCGACAACATCGACATCTCGAAGAAGTACCAATGCGAGTACGGCGGCGCGACCTTCTACGTCCTGCCGATCGACGAATCCACCGTCTACAACGAGCTGCTGCAGCTGCTCTACATCGACAAGGGCGACCTGAAGAAGCTCGACACCGCCGGCAAGACCGACGCCGTGGCCGACAAGGCCGCGAGCTTCAGCGACAGCTTCCCGAAGATCAGCTACGAGGAAGGCCTGGCGCTGATGGGCCCGGTGCGCAACCTGTACGAAAACCGGCCGGTCTGATGGCCCACCCCCTACGGCCTTCGGCCGCCCCCTCAAGGGGGCACCGCTGGCGGACCGGCAGAGCCGGATCCGCGGCGGTCGCTGGGTAAACAGCCCGTGCACTCTGAGGATGACCATGCGCAACCGCACCGCTGGTACAGCACCAACCTGGTCGGTGTGCCCGCCCCGGTGCTGGCCAGCGTCGCCTTCCATGCGCATCCGCAGGCCCTGCACATCGCCGGCACGCGGGAGGCCCACCCGGGCCTCTTCGCGCTGCTGGCCCGCGCCGACAGCCTGAACGAGGCGCGCGAGATGTTCGACCACTACCTCGGCACCGCCTTCGGCCTGCGCAAGCCTGATGCGGCCGAACTGGCCCGCCTGGGCCCGGCCGAACAGCGGCGCTGGCGCAGCAGCTGGCGCAAGCTGCTGCAGGGCTGGGGCATGGACGCCAACGGCCCGGCCGGCGCCGTGCTCAAGGGCTGGGTGGAAAGCCGCTTCGGCCTGGTGCCGCGCTTCCACCGCGCGCCGCTGGGCCGCTTTCCTTCGCCGCCCTGGGTGCGCTACCTGGAAGAGAAGGCCGCCAGCCGTTACCACAACAACAACATCCACCAGCAGCTCGACCTGCTGTACGAGTTCTGCCAATGGGCCCTGGCGCGCTTTGGCATCCCGGGGCACAGCGCGCCCGGCGCGCGCCACATCACGCTCTGGCGCGGCACCCTGCTGAGCGAGGAGCAGCGCGTGGGCCCGGGCCCCCTGCGCCGCCAGGGCACGCTGCGCCTGAACAACCTGGTCTCCTTCAGCCTGGATGCAACGGAGGCCGGCTGCTTCGGCGACACGGTCTTCCGCACCGCCCTGCCGGCCTGCAAGCTGCTGGTCTTTCCCGGTCTGCTGCCGGGCCAGGTGCTGCAGGGCGAGCAGGAGGTGCTGTCCCTGGGCGGCGATGTCGAGGTGGAGATCGTCCATGTCTGACACCGACGGCCGCTTCGCCCGGCTCTACGACAAGGCCCTGGGCGCCTACCTGGGCCTGGCCATCGGCGACGCCCTGGGCGCCACCGTCGAGTTCATGCGCCCCCGCGAGATCCAGGCCCAGTACGGCGTGCACCGCGACATCATCGGCGGCGGCTGGCTGCGCCTGGCCCGCGGCCAGGTGACCGACGACACCACCATGAGCCTGGCCCTGGGCGACGCCCTGCTGCTGGGGGGCGAAGGCGCGCTGCGCGGCCTGGCCGCGGGCGACACCGCCCTCACCGAAGGCATCGCGCAGGCCTATGTGCGCTGGTGGCGCGGCAAGCCGGTGGACTGCGGCCACACCTGCCGCCGCGGCATCCTGCGCTATGTGAACGAGGGCACGCTGGCCGGCCCGCCCAACGAGGGCGATGGCGGCAACGGCGCGCTGATGCGCAACCTGCCCGCCGCCCTGGCCACGCTGGGCGACGACACCCTGTTCGAACAGGTCTCGCTGGCCCAGGCCCGCATCACCCACCACCACCCGCTGTCCGACGCCGCCACGCTGGGCCTGGGCCAGCTGCTGCGCGCCCTGCTGCACAGCGAGGATCCGGCCCTGCCGGCCCGCTGGGCCGCGACCTGGGTACAGGCCCAGCCCGCCTTCCGCTTCACGCCCTACCCCGGCCGCGCCACCGCCTATGTGGTGGACACGGTGCAGACCGTGCTGCACCATCTGACGCAGCACCCCTTCTTCGAGGAGGCCCTGGTGGCCACCGTCAACCAGGGCGACGACGCCGACACCACCGGCGCCCTGGTGGGCATGCTGGCCGGGGCCCGCTGCGGCGCCAGCGGCCTGCCGCCGCGCTGGGTGCAGCGCCTGCAACCCGCCACCGTGCAGGCCATCACCGACCAGACCAGTGGCCTGCTGGCCCTGTCCCAGCGCCTGGCGGAGGCCCCCCATGTCTGACACCCTCCTCGCCCCGGCGGACGACGCCCTGCGTGTGCAACGCAGCGCGCTGGCCGCGGCCTACCACGAGCGCAGCAAGCACCGGCTGGAACGCTACGCCAATGGCCCAGAGACCCTGGACTGGGACGCCCAGCCCGACCCCTTCCGCCGCTACCGCGGGGCCCCGCTGCAGCCCCTGCCCCTGCTCGCCCAGGACCCGGCCACGCCCTGGGACGCGCTGCACCGGCCCGGCGCCGTGGCGGCCCAGCCCTTCAGCCTGGCCAGCCTGGGCGCGCTGTTCGAGCTGAGCCTGGCCCTGGCCGCCTGGAAGCAGGCTGGGCCGGACCGCTGGTCGGTGCGCATCAATCCCTCCAGCGGCAACCTGCACCCCACCGAGGGCTGGCTGCTGTGCCAGGGCGTGCCCGGCCTGGCCGATGGCGTACACCACTACGCCCCGCACGAACACGCGCTGGAGCTGCGTGCCGCGCTGCCGGCCAGCCCGGCGCCCACATCGCCACGCGTCTTTGTGGCTCAGAGCAGCATCGCCTGGCGCGAGGCCTGGAAGTACGGCGAGCGCGCCCTGCGCTACTGCCTGCTGGACGCCGGCCACGCCGCCGGGGCCCTGGCCTATGCCGCCGCGCTGCAGGGCTGGCAGCTGCAGCCCTGCCCGGTGGCCGCGGCGGATCTGGCCGCCTGGCTGGGTCTGGACCGCGACATGGACTTCCCCGGTGGCGCCGAGTGCGAGGAGCCCGAGCTGCTGTTCGAGCTGCGGCCACCCGACACCGCCGCGGCGCCTCTGCCGGGCGACTGGCTGAGCCAGCCGCTGTGGCAAGGCCAGGCCAACCGGCTGGACGCGCACCCGATGTACCGCTGGCCGGTGATCGACCAGACCCTGGAGGCCACCCGGCCCACGGCGGGCGCGGCCACCGCCGAGGCCCCCCTGCCGCAGGCCACCACCGTCCCACCGCAGGCCGCGCCCGAGCCGGCCGCCAGCCTGATCCGCCGACGCCGCAGCGCCCAGCGCTTCGACGCCCAGGCCCGGCTGGACCGCACGGCGCTGTGGCCCCTGCTGCAGGCCCTGCTACCCGGTCGCCTGCCCTTCTCCGCCCTGCCCGAGGCGGACCATGTGCATGTGCTGCTCTTCGCCCACCGGGTGGACGGCCTGGCGCCGGGCGCCTACCTGCTGCCCCGCAGCGAGGCCGGCGCCACGCTGCTGCGTCGCCAGCTGCCGGTGTCGCTGGACTGGGCGCCGGTGGCCGAGGCACCGGCCGACCTACCGCTGTGGCGCCTGGCCGCCAACCCGGCCCTGGCCGGCACGCTGCGCACCCTCAACTGCCACCAGGCCCTGGGCTCGGACGCCATCCTGGGCCTGGCCCTGCTGGCCGAGTTCCAGCCCCTGCCCACGCCCTGGGCCTACCGCGAGCGCCTGATGGAGGCCGGCCTGCTGGGCCAGGCCCTGTACCTGCAGGCCGAGGCCATGAGCCTGGCCGGCACCGGCATCGGCTGCTTCTTCGACGACGCCCTGCACCAGCTCATCGGCCTGACGCCCACCGCCGCGCCACAGGCCGCCCTGCAGTCGGTCTACCACTTCACCATCGGCCGTGCGCTGACGGACAGCCGCATCGCCACCACCGCGCCCTACGCCCACCTGCCGGCCTGGCCCGAGCGCCTGGCCGACACCTCCAGGAGCCCCGCATGAACGAGCGACCTTTTCACCGCCTGACGGCGGCCCAGGCCGGTGCCTGGCTGCAGGCCCGGCCCGACGCCCTGCTGCTGGACGCCCGCGAGGCCCGGCATCACGCCATGAGCCACCTGGCCGGCTGCACCCGGCTGGACGGCCGCAACCACGAAGCCCTGCTGATGCGCGAGCGCAAGAGCCGGCCGGTCTTCATCTACTGCTACCACGGCAACGCCAGCCAGACCTGGGCCGGCATGTTCGCCGACTTCGGCTTCACCGAGGTGGCCGACCTGATCGGCGGCTGGAGCGCCGTCGATGGCGGGGGCCGGCTGTACGGCCCGCAGCCGCTGGAGGCCGTCTTCCCGCCGGCCCCGCCCGCCACGCCCAGCGCGACTGTCACCCGTCCGGTGCCCGCGGGCCTGGCCGCCTGGCTCACGGCCCAGGGCTTCGACCCGAGCGAGCCCGCTGCGCCCGGGCCGCACGGCAACACCCCGCTGATGCACGCCGCCTGGCGCGGCGCCCACCATGTGCTGGACGAGCTGCTGGCCCTGGACGTGCCGCTGGACGCCACCAACGGCGACGGCAACAACGCCCTGTGGCTGGCCTGCGTGAACGGCGAGCCGGGCCTGATCCGCGCGCTGGCTGCCCGCGGCGTGCCGCTGGACCATGCCAACCTGACCGGCGCCACCGCGCTCATGTACGCCGCCTCGGCCGGCAAGGCCGAGGTGGTGGCCACCCTGCTGGCCCTGGGCGCCGACCCGCATCGGCGCACCCAGGACGACTTCAGCGCCCTGGACATGGCCGCCACGGTTGAATGCCTGCACCTGCTGCGCAGCGCCACCCGGCAGGCCGCCTGAAGGAGATCCGCATGACCGCCCTGCTCTTCTTTGAAAAGCCCGGCTGCGGTGGCAACGCCCGCCAGAAAGCCGCCCTGCTGGCCGCCGGCCACACCCTGCAGGTGCGCAGCCTGCTGGCCGAACCCTGGACCCGCGAGCGCCTGCTGGCCTTTCTCGCCCCGCTGCCGGTGGCCCAGTGGTTCAACCGGGCCGCCCCGCGCGTGAAGAACGGCGAAGTGCAGCCCGAGGCCCTGGACGCCGAGGCTGCGTTGGCCCTGCTGCTGGCCGAGCCGCTGCTGATCCGCCGCCCGCTGATGCAGCGCCTGGACAACGACAGCCGCTGCGTCGGCTTCGACACCGCCGAGGTCAATGCCTGGGTGGGCCTGACGCCCGCCAGCACCGCCCGCGCCAGCCTGGAGGGCTGCGCCTCGCCCCTCGAACGCTGCGCCGCGCCCGCCGCGCAGCGCGCCCCATCCACCCCTGTTGCAGGAGCCTGATCCATGCCGCTTTTCGACTACCACTGCCCGCAATGCGGGTCGGACTTCGAGCTGCTGGTGCGCGCCAGCACCACCCCCACCTGCCCGCACTGCGGCAGCACCACGCTGGAGAAGGCCGTCTCGCGCATCGCCCCGGCCGGCAAGATCGAGGCCATCCGCCTGTCCAACCGCCGCGCGGCCGACGCCCAAGGCCTGTTCAACCACTACTCGCCCAGCGAGCGGGCCCGCCTGCTCAAGGGCAAGACCGTCTGAACGGAGCACACAATGGACCTCGTCTATGCCACCACCATGCTCAGCCAGGGCGGCCGCAGCGGCCAGATGCAGAGCGACGACGGCGGCTTCAAGCTCAAGCTGAGCGTGCCCCCCGAGATGGGCGGCGCCCCCGACGCCACCCCCGGCCCCAACCCCGAGATGCTGGTGGGTGGCGCACTGGCCGCCGCGCTGGATCACTCGGTACGCCACATCGCCCGCCAGGGCCGGTTGCCGGTCAAGGGCTGCTATGTGGAATCCAAGCTCTCGCAGTTCCAGGACTTTGAGGGCGGCTACCGCATGGCCCTGTCGATGGTGGTCTACCTGGCCGGCCCGCTGGACCAGCCCACCGCCGACGACCTGGTGCAGCGCGCCCAGGGCATCTGCCCCTTCCAGGCCGCCATCAAGAACAACGTCACGGTCAACCTCAAGGCCGTGCTGGACACGCCGGCCTGACACCGCCACCGAGCCCGCCCGCCATGCAGGAACCCCCGCTCCAACTGGACTGGACGGCCTACGACGCCTACGGCGCCGGCGATGCCTATGCCCATCTGCCGGCCCACGGCGCGGGCTTCGGCAAGGCCGCGGCGGTGTGCATCGGCAGCCGCACCTGCCAGCGCGCCGACGCCAAGGGTGTGATGTGCCCCAGCTTCCGGGCCACGCAGGACAGCACCCACAGCACCCAGCACCGCGCGGCCATGCTGCGCGCCGCGCTGGACGGCGAGCTGGGCGAGCGCCCCTTCGAGGACCCGCGCCTGCACGAGGCCCTGGACCTGTGCGTGGCCTGCAAGGGCTGCAAGCGCGAATGCCCCAACGGCGTGGACATGGCCCTGCTGCGCACCGAGGCCCTGGCCCAGCGCTGGGCCCGCACGCCCCGCCCGCTGCGCGAGCGCCTGATCGCTGCCCTGCCCCAGTGGCTGCCCCGGCTGCGCCGCTGGCGCGCGCTGCTGAACCCGCTGATGGCCCTGCGTGAGCGCTGGCCCTGGCTGGCCCGCCAGGGCAGGCCCGGCTGGCC
>NZ_BADL01000542.1 GCF_000333615.1 Ideonella sp. B508-1
GGACTTCGACCGCGCCTTCCCCAGCGAACGGGTGGGGGCCTATGAACGCCTGCTGCTGGATGCCATCGCCGGCCGGCTCAACCTCTTCGTGCGCAGCGACGAGCAGGAGCAGGCGTGGCGCTGGGTGGAGCCCATCCTGGACGCCTGGTCGCGCGACGCCACCGGTCTGCGCACCTACGCGGCCGGCAGCTGGGGCCCGGCGGCCGCCAGCGCCCTGGTGGCGCGCGATGGCTTCGCCTGGGCCGAGGAACAATAGGGGACTGAACGCTCACCTCGGCGTGCACCCCACGCTGCCAGAACATGCTTGACCGAATCCGGGCCTCGCTGCCCGCCCTGCCGCCGGCCGAACAACGGGTGGCCGCCCTGTTGCTGAAGGACCCGCGCAGCTTTGCGTCCATGCCGGTGGGCGCGCTGGCCGAGCGTGCCGAGGTGAGCAAGCCCACCGTCGTGCGTTTCTGCCGCAGCGTGGGCTACGACGGCCTGGCGGATTTCAAGCTCAAGCTGGCAGGCGTGGTCAACGAAGGCGTGCCCTTCATCCACCGCGCGGTGGACGAGGACGACCGCGCCGCCGAACTGATCATCAAGGTGGTCGACAACGCGGTCAGCGCGCTGCTCAAGTACCGCAACGCGGCAGCGCCGGCCGCCTGCGAGAAGGCCATCGACGCCCTGACCGAGACCGTGCGCCGCCAGCGCCGGCTGGAGTTCTACGGCATGGGCAACTCGGGCATCGTGGCCCAGGACGCCCAGCACAAGTTCTTCCGCCTGGGCGTCAACGCCACGGCCCAGAGCGACGGCCATGTGCAGCTGATGAGCGCCACCATGCTCAGGCCTGGCGACTGCGTGGTGGCCATCAGCAATTCCGGCCGCAGCCGGGACCTGATCGAGGTGGTGGAGGTCGTTCTACGCAAGGGGGCCACGCTGATCGTCATCACGGCCAGCGGCTCGCCCCTGGCCACCCTGGCCCAGTCCCACGGCCAGACCGTGCTGGCGGCCGACCATCCCGAGGACTACGACCGCTACAGCCCGATGGTGTCGCGCCTGCTGCACCTGACCATCGTCGACATCCTGACCACCGGCGTGGCGCTGCGCCTGGGCCAGGCCCTGCGACCCACGCTGCAGGAGATCAAGCGCAACCTGCGGCTTCGACGCTACACGCCCGAGGACTGAGCCGCCCGAGCCTGCAGGCCCAGCAGGCTGTCCACGCCATAGAGACGGGCCAGGTCGCTCAGCTGGGCCGGCGCCCCCTGAATCACCCAGCGCCGCGCCGGGGCCTGGCGCCGGCAGGCCAGCAACACCGCCAAGGTCGCCGAATCGACCTGCGTCAGCGCACTGGCGTCGAGCACCAGTTCGGCACCGGTCTCGGCATGGATCTGCGACAGCAGGGTGTCCCGGACCTGGCGGGCCTCGGACAGGGTGATCTGGGCAGGCAGGTGCAGCATGTCAGCCCTTGGCCGGCGCGGCCTTGTTCTTCTCGACCAGCTTGCTGATCAGGCCATCGATGCCGCTGGCACTGATCTCCTGGGCAAAGCTGTTCTTGTACTGCTCGACCAGCCACACGCCCAGCACATTGACGTCGTAGATGCGCCAGCCGTCGCCATCCTTCTCGAGGCGGTAGTCCAGCTGGATGGGGTCACCGCGGCCGCGGATCTCCGTGCGCACGACCACCTCGGTGTCGGTGGGCGCGGCACGCAGGGGCTTGAGGGCCACGGTCTGGTCGCGCACCTGCGACAGGGCACCGGCGTAGGTCCGCACCAGCAGGGTCTTGAATTCATCCTGCAGGCGCTTCTTCTGGTCGGGGGTGGCGGTGCGCCAGTAGCGGCCCACGGCCGAGGCCGTCATGCGCTGGAAGTCGACCACCGGCATCACCTTGGCATCGACCAAAGCGTTGATGCGGCCGATGTCGCCGCCCTGGATGGCCTTGTCGCCCTTGACCGAATCGATCACATCGGTCGAGAGCTGGCGAATCATGGTGTCGGGCGCCAGCGCCTCGGCGTGCAAGGTGGGCAAGACCGCCGAGGTGGCGGCAATGGTCAGCACGATGGCGGTACGGGGAAACAGCGGCATGTGGGACGTCATGAGAGGCGCTCCTTGTCTGGTGTGTCGGGCAGCAAGCCCGTGTGGTTCTTCAACGCTGACGGGCGGGCCGGCGTGCACCTGCGCCCGCGTGACAAATTGTTGTCAGGGGTTCTCGTCATCGTCCGGCGGATTGCCGTCATAGACTTGGCTGCGACGGCGGGCCAGGTAGGCGTCACGCAAGAAGCTGTAGCGGTCCAGGGCGACCTCGTCCAGCAGCTGGCTGGCGCCCAGCAGATTGGCCCGGGTGTTCACCACCTTCAGGACGGACACCCCCACCGTGGCGTAAGTTCCGCTGACAAGCTGGGTGTCCATGGAGGCATAGAGATCCACCGGGGTGGCGATGGTGTCGCGCGCGGTGGAGGCGCCCAGCAGCGGCAGCACGATGTAGGGTCCGGGCGGCACCCCCCAGCGCCCCAGGGTCTGACCGAAGTCCTCGCTGTGGCGCTCCAGGCCCAGTTCGGTGGCCTGGTCGAACAGGCCGCCGATGCCGAAGAAGGTGTTGGTGATCACCCGCATCGTCATCTCACCCGCCTGCCCCGGCTTGCCCTGCAGCAACTGGTTCACCGCCGACCAGACATCGCCCAGGTTGCCCAGCACATTCGACACCCCGGTGCGGACCATGCCCGGCACGACCTTCTGGTAGGTCTCCGCGACCGGCTTCAGGACATTCTCATCGAGCTTGTCGTTGAACTCGAACACCTTGCGGTTGAGCGACTCGTAGGGGTCGCGGGGGTTCACGGTGGGCTCGTCGGCTTCGGTGTCATCGGCCGCCGAGGCCGCCGCTGCGGCCGAAGACGCCGCCGCCGGTGCAGAGGTCTCCTCGGCCCAGACGGCCGCGGCCGGTAGCCAGGCGGCCAGCAGAAGCATGCCTGTACGACGCATCATTTCTCGGCTCCCGAAGCCGCCGTTCCGGCATCGGCCGCCTTGCTGAACAGCAGTTGACCGATGAGGTTCTCCAACACCAGGGCCGACTGGGTTTGCTTGATGACATCGCCGGCGGCCAGGTTCTTTTCGTCGGCCCCGGGCTCGATGCCGACGTACTGGTCCCCCAGCAGGCCCGAGGTCAGGATCTTGGCCGAGGAGTCCTTGGGAAACAGGACATCCTTGCGCAGCTCCATCGTGACCACCCCCTGGTAGGTCTGGGGATCCAGCGTGATCGAGCGCACCCGGCCCACATCCACGCCCGCCGAGCGCACCGGCGCCCGCGGCTTGAGGCCACCGATGTTGTCGAAGCGGGCCTGCACCACGTAGCCATCGCCATTGCCGGTGAAGGTCGTCAGGTTGGCGGCCTTCATGGCCAGGAAGACCAGCGCCAGCGCCCCCAGCACCACGAACAGGCCCACCAGGATCTCTGTACTTTTCTTGTTCATCTCGTTTCTCTCGTCGTCGGATCGCGCAGATCAGTGCGTCCGGAACATCAATGCGGTCAGCAGGAAGTCCATGGCCAGGACCAGCAGGGAGGAGATCACCACCCCGCGGGTCGTCGCATAGGACACGCCCCCCGGGGTGGCCACCGCTTCATAACCTTGGTACAGCGCCACGAAGGTGCAGATCACGCCGAACACCGCGGCCTTGACCATGCCGTTGCCGACGTCGTGCCACACATCCACCTGGGACTGCATCGCCGACCAGAAGTTGCCTTCGTCCACCCCGATCAGCCACACCGCCACCACATAGGCACCGAGGATGCCAATGGCGCAGAACAATGCCGCCAGCAGGGGCATGGCCACCACCCCGCCCAGGAAGCGGGGGGCCAGCACCCTGGAGCGCGGGTCCACGGCCATCATCTCCATGGCCGACAACTGCTCACCGGCCTTCATCAGGCCGATCTCGGCGGTGAGCGAGGTGCCGGCCCGCCCGGCGAACAGCAGGGCGGCCACCACCGGCCCCAGCTCCCGCACCAGGGCCAGGTTGATCACCAAACCCAGCGAACTGGTGGCGCCATAGGTGCTGAGCACGTAATAGAGCTGCAGCGCCAGCACGAAACCCACCGCCGCGCCGGAGGCACAGATGATGGCCAGCGACCGGTTGCCGATGGCGTGGATCTGGGTGACCACCAGACCGAACCGGCGCAGGGCCGCCGGCGAGTGGCGCAGCAGATCCAGGAAAAAGAAGGCGGCATGCCCCAGCGAGCGCACCCAGCTGAGCGTGGCCTCGCCAATGCGTCGAAGCAGTTCGGTCATGCGGTCAGCCCCAGGTCCTGGGCCAGCGGATCGGCCGGGTAATGGAAGCGCACCGGGCCATCGGGTTCCCCCCGGATGAACTGGCGCACCTCCGGATCGTCCGAGCTGCTCAGTTCGGCCGGCGTGCCGCTGGCCACCACACGGCCCTGCGAGGACAGCAGGTAGACGTGGTCGGCGATCGCGAAGCTCTCCTGCACATCGTGCGAGACCAGCAGCGTCGTGGCCCCGGTGGCGTCATTGAGCTGGCGCACCAGATTGGCGGTGACCCCCATGGAAATCGGATCCAGCCCGGTGAAGGGCTCGTCGTACATGATGACCTCGGGATCGAGCGCGACCGTGCGGGCCAGCGCGATGCGCCGGGCCATGCCGCCGGAGATCTCGTTGATCTTCAACCGCGCCGCGCCGCGCAGGCCCACGGCCTGCAGCTTCATCAGCACGATGTCCCGGATCATCTCGTCGGGCAGATCGGTGTGCTCGCGCAGCGGGAAGGCCACGTTCTCAAACACATCCAGGTCGGTGAACAGGGCACCGAACTGGAACAACAGGCCCATGCGGCGACGCAGACGGTAGAGCTTCGCCCGGTCCTGGGCGTTCACCACCTCGCTGCCGAAGCGGATCTCACCGCTCAGCACGGGGTACATGCCACCGATCAGGCGCAGCAGCGTGGTCTTGCCGCAGCCGGAGCCCCCCAGGATGGCGGTGACCTTGCCGCGCGGGAAGCTCAGCGACACATCGTTCAAGATGGTTCGCCCGCCCACCTCGTAGGCGAAGGTGACGTGGTCGATCTCGATCAGGTTGTCAGACAAATGCCAGTGCGACCCCCTGGGGCCGGTACCTTGGTTGACACAGAAGAAGGCCCGGTGCGGTAAGGCCACACCGGGCTCGAAGTCAATGCGTAGGATACCGGATCACGGAGGCCGTCGCCTCCGTCGGGAGATTGGGCGCGGTCAGCGCGGCAACACCGAGCTGCCCATCAGGAAGGTGTCCACCTCCCGCGCGGCCTGACGACCCTCGCGGATCGCCCAGACCACCAGGGACTGGCCACGGCGCATGTCGCCGGCGGCAAACACCTTGTCCACGCTGGTGCGGTAACCGCCTTCGTCCGTGCTGGCCTTGGCGTTGCCGCGGTTGTCCTTGCTCACGCCGAAGGCGTCGAGCACGCTGGCCACCGGGCTGACGAAGCCCATCGCCAGCAGCACCAGGTCGGCCTTGTATTCCTTTTCGCTGCCGGGGATCTCGCTCATCTTGCCGTCCTTCCATTCGAGGTGGACGGTCTTCAGGCCGGTGAGCTTGCCCTTGCTGCCGATGAATTCCTTGGTCGCGATCGCGAACTCGCGGGCGCAGCCTTCCTCGTGGCTGGAGCTGGTGCGCAGCTTGATCGGCCAGTAGGGCCAAACCAGGGGCTTGTTCTCCTGCTCGGGCGGCATGGGCATCAGCTCGAACTGGGTCACGCTGGCCGCGCCATGGCGGTTGCTGGTGCCCACGCAGTCGCTGCCGGTGTCGCCGCCACCGATGACGATGACATGCTTGCCATCGGCACGCAGTTGCCCCTTGACCTTGTCACCCGCGTTGACCTTGTTCTGCTGCGGCAGGAACTCCATTGCGAAGTGCACACCGTCCAGGTCGCGCCCGGGCACGGGCAGGTCGCGGCTCTGCTCGGCGCCGCCGCACAGCAGCACCGCGTCGAACTCGGCCTTCAGCTGCTCGGCACTCACCACATCCTTGGCCCAGTTGGTGACCTTGCTGTCCGCGGGCATCTCGCCCACCAGCGTGCTGGTGCGGAAGACCACGCCCTCGGCCTCCATCTGCGCCATCCGGCGGTCGATGTGCGACTTCTCCATCTTGAAGTCGGGAATGCCGTAGCGCAGCAGTCCGCCGAGGCGGTCGTTCTTCTCGAACACCGTGACCGCATGACCGGCGCGCGCCAGCTGCTGGGCCGCGGCCAGGCCGGCCGGACCGCTGCCGATGACCGCCACCTTCTTGCCCGTCTTGACCGCGGGCGGCTGAGGCTGAACCCAGCCCTCCTGCCAGGCCCGGTCGATGATGGCGTGCTCGATGGACTTGATGCCCACCGCATCGTTGTTGATGTTCAGCGTGCAGGCGGCCTCGCAGGGCGCCGGGCAGATGCGACCGGTGAACTCCGGGAAGTTGTTGGTGCTGGACAGCACCGCGAAGGCCTCGGCCCAGCGACCCTTGAACACCAGGTCGTTGAAGTCCGGGATGATGTTGTTGATCGGGCAGCCGTTGTTGCAGAAGGGCGTGCCGCAGTCCATGCAGCGCGCGCCCTGCACCTTGGCCTCGTCGGCCTTCAGCCCGATCACGAACTCCTTGTAGTTCTTCAGGCGCTTCTCGACCGGCTGGTAGCCCTCTTCCAGGCGCTCATATTCCAGGAAGCCAGTGACTTTTCCCATGATGTGATTCCTCGCGTTCGGGGCGTGTTACTTGGCGGCCGCGGTCTTCTCGGCCTTCTTCTCACCCTTGGCCTTGGCGAGCACGTCGCCGGCCTCCTTGGCGGCGTTGATCTCGCCCAGGGCGCGCTTGTACTCGTGCGGGAAGACCTTGACGAACTTGGCCCGCGACTCGGCCCAGTGGTCCAGGATGTGGCGGGCCTGCAGCGAGCCCGTCCACTTGTGGTGGTCCTCGACCATCTTCTTGAGCAGGGCTTCGTCGGTCAAGCCACGGTGCCAGATGGCCGGGTCGACCGAAGCCTCCTGCTCGGCCGCCGGCAGCACCTTGTCCAGGGCCACCATCGCGGTGTTGCAGCGCTTGGCGAACAGGCCGTCCTCGTCGTAGACATAGGCCACGCCGCCGGACATGCCGGCCGCGAAGTTGCGACCGGTCTTGCCCAGCACGACCACAGTGCCGCCGGTCATGTATTCGCAGCCATGGTCGCCCGTGCCCTCGACCACTGCCGAGGCACCCGACAGGCGCACGCCAAAGCGCTCGCCGGCCACGCCGCGGAAGAAGGCCTCACCCGAGGTGGCCCCGATCAGCGCGGTGTTGCCGACGATGATGTTGCTCGTCGAGTCACCCCGGAACTCGATACTGGGCCGCACCACCACGCGGCCACCGGACAGGCCCTTGCCGGTGTAGTCGTTGGCTTCGCCGATCAGGTACAGCGTGATGCCCGGGGCCAGGAAGGCGCCGAAGCTCTGGCCGCCGGTGCCCTCGAGCTGGATGAACAGGGTGTGGTCCGGCAGGCCGTCCGGGCGGTGGCGGATCAGCTCGCCCGAGAGCATGGCGCCCACCGAGCGGTTGACGTTGCGCGCCTCGTCCATGAACTGGACCTTCTCGCCCTTCTCGATGGCCGCGCGGCTCTTCTCGATCAAGCGCACGTCCAGGGCCTTCTCCAGGCCATGCTCCTGCACATCAACGTGGAAGCGCGGCACCTCGACCGGCACGGCCGGCTGGTGGAAGACACGGCTGAAATCCAGGCCCTTGGCCTTCCAGTGGGTCACAGCCTTGCGGGTGTCGAGCAGGTCGGCGCGGCCGATCAGCTCGTCGAAGGTCCGGATGCCCAACTGGGCCATGATCTGGCGGGCTTCCTCGGCAACGAAGAAGAAGTAGTTCACCACGTGCTCGGGCTTGCCCGAGAACTTCTGGCGCAGCACCGGATCCTGCGTGGCCACGCCCACCGGGCAGGTGTTCAGGTGGCATTTGCGCATCATGATGCAGCCTTCGACCACCAGCGGCGCAGTGGCGAAGCCGAACTCGTCGGCCCCCAGCAGCGCACCGATGACGACGTCGCGGCCGGTCTTCATCTGACCATCGGCCTGCACCCGCACGCGGCCGCGCAGGCGGTTGAGCACCAGGGTCTGCTGCGTCTCGGCCAGGCCCAGCTCCCAGGGGGTGCCGGCATGCTTGATCGACGACCACGGCGAGGCGCCCGTGCCACCGTCATGGCCGGCGATCACGATGTGGTCGGCCTTGCACTTGGCCACGCCCGCGGCGATGGTGCCCACACCCACCTCGGACACCAGCTTGACGCTGATGCCGGACTGGGGGTTCACGTTCTTCAGGTCGTGGATCAGCTGGGCCAGATCCTCGATGGAGTAGATGTCGTGGTGCGGCGGCGGCGAGATCAGGCCCACGCCAGGCACCGAGTGGCGCAGACGGCCGATGTAATTCGACACCTTGCCGCCCGGCAGTTGGCCGCCCTCGCCCGGCTTGGCGCCCTGGGCCATCTTGATCTGGATCTGGTCGGCCGAGACGAGGTACTCGGTGGTCACACCGAAACGACCCGAGGCGACCTGCTTGATCTTCGAGCGCAGGCTGTCGCCGTCCTTCATCTCGTAGTCGGCTTCGATCACGTCCTTGCCGACGACGTCCGACACCTTGGTGCCGGCGGTGATGGGGATTCCCTTGAGCTCGTTGCGGTAGCGCGCCGGGTCCTCACCACCTTCACCGGTGTTGCTCTTGCCGCCAATGCGGTTCATCGCCAGGGCCAGGGTGCTGTGGGCCTCGGTGGAGATGGAGCCCAGCGACATGGCACCGGTGGCAAAGCGCTTGACGATCTCGGCCGCCGGTTCGACCTCGTCGACCGGGATGGCCTTGGCCGGGTCGAACTTGAACTCGAACAGGCCGCGCAGCGTCAGGTGGCGCTTGCTCTGGTCATTGATGATCTGGGCGTATTCCTTGTAGGTGTCGAACTTGCCCGAGCGCGTGCTGTGCTGCAGCTTGGCGATGGCGTCCGGCGTCCACATGTGCTCTTCGCCACGGGCGCGCCAGGCGTACTCGCCGCCGGTCTCCAGCATGGCGGCCAGCACCGGGTCGGTGCCGAAGGCGGCGCGGTGGTTGCGCAGCGCTTCTTCCGCCACCTCGAACACGCCGATGCCTTCCACCTGGGTGGCGGTGCCGCGGAAGTACTTGGTGACCAGGTCCTTGGACAGGCCGATGGCCTCGAAGAGCTGGGCGCCGCAGTAGGACATGTAGGTCGACACGCCCATCTTCGACATGATCTTCGAGAGACCCTTGCCGATCGCCTTGATGTAGTTGTAGATCGCCTTTTCGGCCGACAGATCGCCCGGCAGTTCGGCGTGCATGGCCATCAGCGATTCCAGCGCCAGGTAGGGGTGGACCGCTTCGGCGCCGTAGCCCGCCAGCACCGCGAAGTGGTGGACCTCGCGGGCCGAGCCGGTCTCGACGACCAGGCCGGCCGAGGTGCGCAGGCCTTCACGCACCAGGTGGTGGTGGATGGCCGACAGCGCCAGCAGCGCAGGGATCGCGACGTTGTCGCGGTCCATCGCCTTGTCGGTGATGATCAGGATGTTGTGGCCGCTCTGGATGGCGTCCACCGCCTCGGCGCACAGCGAGGCCAGCTTGGCTTCCACCCCCGCCTTGCCCCAGGCCAGCGGGTAGGTGATGTTGACCTCGTAGGTCTTGAACTTGCCGTGCGTCTCGGCCTCGATGCTGCGCAGGCGCGCCATGTCCTGGAAGTCCAGCACCGGCTGGTGCACCTCCAGCCGCATCGGCGGGTTGACCGCGTTGATGTCCAGCAGGTTGGGCTTGGGGCCGATGAAGCTGTTGAGCGACATCACGATGGCTTCGCGGATCGGGTCGATCGGCGGGTTCGTGACCTGGGCAAACAGCTGCTTGAAGTAGTTGTAGAGCGGCTTGTTCTTGTCGGACAGCACGGCCAGCGGGCTGTCGTTGCCCATGGAGCCGATGCCTTCTTCGCCGTTGATGGCCATGGGCGCCATCAGGAACTTGACGTCTTCCTGGGTGTAGCCGAAGGCCTGCTGACGGTCCAGCAGCGTGTCCTTGAAGTAGGCCGGGCCGGCGTTGGCGGGCGCGGACACATCGTCCAGGCGCACGCGGACGTTGTCGATCCACTGGCGGTAGGGCCGGGCGCTGGCGTACTGGTTCTTCAGCTCGGCGTCATCGACGATGCGGCCCTGCTCGAAGTCGATCAGGAACATCTTGCCCGGCTGCAGACGCCACTTCTTGACGATCTTGTTCTCGGGAATGGGCAGCACGCCGGATTCGGACGCCATGACGACCAGGTCATCGTCGGTGACCAGGTAGCGGGCCGGGCGCAGGCCGTTGCGGTCCAGCGTGGCGCCGATCTGCTTCCCGTCGGTGAAGACCATGGCGGCCGGGCCGTCCCAGGGCTCCATCATCGAGGCGTGGTACTCGTAGAAGGCGCGGCGGCGCTCGTCCATCAGCTCGTGGTTCTCCCAGGCTTCCGGGATCATCATCATCGCCGCGTGGGCCAGCGGGTAGCCGGACATCGTCAACAGCTCGAGCGCATTGTCGAAGGTGGCAGTGTCAGACTGGCCTTCGAAGCTGATCGGATAGAGCTTCTTGAGGTCATCGCCCAGCACCGGCGACTTCATCACGCCTTCACGGGCGCGCATCCAGTTGAAGTTGCCCTTGACGGTGTTGATCTCGCCGTTGTGGGCCACCATCCGGTACGGGTGGGCCAGCGGCCACTCGGGGAAGGTGTTGGTGGAGAAGCGCTGGTGCACCAGGGCCAGGGCCGAGACGGCACGCGGGTCCTGCAGGTCCTTGTAGTACTTGCCGACCTGGTCGGCCAGCAGCAGGCCCTTGTAGATGATGGTGCGGCACGACATGCTGGGCACGTAGTACTCGCGGGAGTGGGTCAGCTTCAGGCGCTGGATGGCGGCCGAGGCGGTCTTGCGGATGACGTAGAGCTTCCGCTCCAGTGCATCGGGCACGATGATGTCCGGGCCGCGGCCGATGAAGACCTGGCGGATGATCGGCTCGGTCTTGCGCACGGTGGGCGACATGGGCATGTCCTGGTCCACCGGCACGTCGCGCCAGCCCAGCAGCACCTGGCCTTCGGCCTTGATCGCGCGCTCCAACTCCTGCTCGCAGGCCAGGCGCGACGCATGCTCCTTGGGCAGGAAGATCATGCCCACGCCATATTCACCCGGCGGCGGCAGTTCCACGCCCTGGGCCGCCATCTCCGCACGGAAGAAGTCGTCCGGGATCTGGATCAGGATGCCGGCGCCGTCGCCCATGAGCTTGTCGGCCCCCACCGCGCCCCGGTGGTCCAGGTTCTCCAGGATCTTCAGGCCCTGCTCGATGATGCGATGGTCCTTGTTGCCCTTGATGTGCGCCACAAAGCCCACGCCACAGGCGTCCTTCTCGGCCTCGGGCTGATAGAGGCCATCGGTGGCCAGTGCTTCGATTTCGCTGCGGACAGCAGATCCCGTGGTGGCCTGGGTCATGGCGCACTCCTTGGCAGAAAACGTGGAATGGCGCGAGTTTGCGCGGAAACCCGCAGCCCGACAAGTGGAATTAAATGGTGTCAGAGACGAATTAAATTCAACCCAGCGTCTTGTTTGTATTAATTGGTGCCAGAGTCGATTCGAGGCTTGACCTTCGAACCTGCTGGGCGCCCCCGGGGACGCGGCGCCAGCGACCGATGCAACTCGCGTTCCAGCGCATGGCGCGCAGATTCATCTCCGAGCAGCAAGCCGCTGCGCATGGCCTGCTCGATGGCTTGACGCGTCGCAGGCGACACCCCTTGCCCAAGGCGCGCGCGGTAAGCCGCCTCGCGTTCGAAGGGGGTGTTGCCCAGGGCCCAGACCACGCGGTGGGGGGTGACCAGCGGGTCGTGGCGCGACCCGAGGTGGTGCGCGGCACTGGTCCAGACCACAGATTCGGCCTCGGATCCGATCGGGGCGACGATGGATTCCAGGTAGCACTGGCAATCCAGCACCGACGCCTCGTCCACCAGATGAGACGCGAAGCGCCCCGCCCACAGGGTGCCGCTGCGGCCGTAGCGACGGTTGAAGGCCGCGACATAGCGACGGCCCAGGGCCTGCATCATGCGGCTGATGGCCTCTGCGGTCTGGGGTGTGAGCAGCAGATGCACCCGGTCCTCGCCCAGGGCATAGGCGTGCACCGCCACACGCGATTCGCGGGCCACTTCGGCCAGATGGTGGAGGTACTGGCGGCGGTCCTCGTCGTCCAGAAAGATCGGACCGTGGTTGTGACCGCGCTGGACCACATGGTGCGGATGCGCCGGCAGGAAGAGGCGTTGGGGACGGACCATGGGCTCAGTCTACCCAGCCGGTGTCGTCCCTCAGCTCAGTCGCCCAGCGCAAACAGATCGCGCCCGTAAAGCCGGCGATGCTCCCGACAGGCGAAGCGATCCGTCATGCCCGCGATGTAGTCAGCCACCGCCCGCGGTGCATCCGCGCCCCGGTGTTCGACAGGCAGCTCCTGCGGCGCGGCCAGGTAGGCGGCGAACAGCTCGCGGACGATCGTCCTTCCAATCTCGGTGGTGGCCATCACCTGCGGATGGCGGTACAGGTGTCGGAAGAGGTAGCGCTTGAGCTCGACACTGGCTCGCTTCATGTCGTCGCTGAAGGCCACCAACGGCGGCACCTGCCGGGCCTCGTCGGCACTGCTCACGCCGGCCTCCGCCAGGGCCGCACCGGTGGCATCGATGACGTCGTACACCTGCTGCGACAGCATGCGCCGGATGACCTCGGCCAGGAACCGCCGGGGCTCGGCGTCCCGCAGACGGCCGTGGTCGGCATCCACCTCCGCCGCAAAGCGCGCGAACAGGGGCACGTCCCGGAGTTGGTCGAGCTGCAGGAGACCGGAACGGACACCATCATCGATGTCATGGGCGTTGTAGGCGATCTCGTCGGCCAGATTGGTCAGCTGGGCTTCCAGACTGGGCTGGTGGCCGCGCAGGAAGCGCTCCCCCACCCCACCCGGCTCCTCGGCCTCCAGGTGCTCGGCCAGCGCCAGCGGACATCGCTTGAGGATGCCCTCTCGGGTTTCAAAGCACAGGTTCAGACCGTCCCATTCGGGATAGCGTCGCTCCAGCCGGTCCACGACCCGCAGACTTTGGAGGTTGTGCTCGAAGCCGCCATGCGCCCGCATGCACTCGTCCAAAGCGTCCTGGCCCGCGTGGCCGAAGGGGGTGTGGCCCAGGTCATGGGCCAGTGCCACGGCCTCGACCAGATCCTCGTTCAGCCCCAGGCTGCGAGCGATGGAACGCCCCAGTTGCGCCACCTCCAGAGAGTGGGTCAGCCGGGTGCGAAAGAGATCCCCCTCGTGGTTGAGGAAGACCTGTGTCTTGTAGACCAGACGCCGAAAGGCACTGCTGTGGACGATGCGATCGCGATCGCGCTGGAACTCGCTGCGGGTGGGCGCCGGCACCTCCGCCACCCGTCGGCCGCGGGACCGAGCCGGGTCGGAGGCATAGGGGGCCAGCGTGCTCACCCGGATCTCAGGCCGTGCAGGCCGCGATCGTTTCGCGCACCAGGGCCTCGGGCGCCGCACGCACCACCGCCCGCCCCACACCATCGATCAGGACAAAGCGGATGTCGCCGGCTTCGGCCTTCTTATCCACCCGCATGTGGTGCAGGTATTCGTCGGCGGACAGCGCAGGCCCGACCACCGGCAACCCGGCACGGCCGACCAGGCTGCGCAGGCGCATGACGAACTCGGGCGGCACCAGGCCCAGCCGCGCCGACAGATCGGCCGCCATCACCAGCCCGGCGCCCACGGCTTCGCCATGCAGCCAGGTGCCAAAGCCCAACCCAGCTTCGATGGCGTGACCGAAGGTGTGACCGAAATTCAAGATGGCCCGCAAGCCGCCCTCGCGCTCATCGGCGGACACCACGGTGGCCTTGATTTCACAGGAACGCTGCACGGCATGCACGACGGCCTCAGGATCCAACGCCACCAGTGCCTCAATGTGGGACTCGATCCAGTCCAGGAAGGACACGTCGGCGATGGGGCCGTACTTGATGATCTCGGCCAGGCCCGCGGAGACTTCGCGGGCGGGCAGGGTCCGCAGGGTCGAGATGTCGCAGAACACGCGCAAGGGCTGATAGAACGCCCCGATCATGTTCTTGCCCAAGGGGTGGTTGATGGCGGTCTTGCCACCGACCGAAGAATCCACCTGGGACAGCAGGGTGGTGGGAACCTGAATGAAGGGCACGCCACGCATGTAGCAGGCGGCCGCAAATCCCGTCATGTCCCCGATGACGCCACCGCCCAGGGCCACCAGCACCGCCTTGCGGTCACAGTGCCCGGCCAGCAGGTGGTCGAAGATGAGGTTCAGCGAAGCCCAATCCTTGTGGCTCTCACCATCGGGCAGCACCACGCACTCCACCCGCGGGTACAGCCCCCGCAGATGGGTGCAAAGCCGATCTGCATACAGGGGCGCCACGACCGTGTTCGTGACGACGACCGCCACGGACGCAGGAGGCAAGCCCCGCCAGGCGGCTGGGGAGCCCATCAGGCCCTCGCCAATCAGCACCTCGTAGCTGCGATCTCCCAGCGCGATCGGCACACGCGCTGCCACGCCTTCTATGACTTCCACCATGCAGGCAGTTTACGCGGAGTCCGACGAAGCACCGGCATCCCGCCCCTGATCGGAGGGTGAGGCAGGACCGGTACCCAACTCCAGTTGCATGGCCAGCAAATGGGCGATGGCCGATACCGAGCTGCGTCCGGTGTCCACCACCAAATCCGCCACGGCGCGATACAGGGGGTCTCTTTGTGAGAACAGCTGGCGGAGCCGGATGGCCGGATCGACATCCTGCAGCAAGGGCCGCTGGGTGTCGTGGCGCAGCCGACGAACGAGGTCGTCCACGCTGGCACGCAGATACACCACCGTGTTGCCGGACTGCTTCAAGGCGGTCCGGTTGGCTTCGCGCAGAACGGCACCGCCGCCCGTGGCCAGGACGATCTGTTGGCGGACTGCTAGCCTGGCAATCATCGCCTCTTCAAGCGCCCGGAAGCTGTCCTCGCCGTACTGCTCGAAATGGGAACGGATGCTGTGCCCGAGCTCGCGCTCGATCTCAGCATCCGAATCCAGCAACTGCCAGCCCAACAACCTTGCCAGTTGACGCCCGACGGTGGACTTGCCACTGCCGGGCATGCCGACCAAGACAACAGCCGCAGTCACTGCACCGGGTACACGATGCTAAAACGCTGGTACGAAACGTTGCCACCGGTGCTGGTGAACTGCAGGTTCACGAAGCCGGTAGCCTGATGGCTGCCGGTCGCGCTGCACGAAGGGCTCAGCGAACTTTGCGTGGCATCCACCTCGAGACTCAAGGGCGTCGGCACGAACGAGCGCGAGTCCAACACCGGAGATCCCGCCTTGACCGTGGCGTTCAAGTTGGAGGTGGCCGAGCTCAACGCAACCGTGGTCCCTGCATTCACCGAACGCCCCGTTGCACTGTCCTGCACCAACATCTCAAAGGTCTGTTTGCAACTGCTCAGAACCAACTGACCATTCCATGATGCACCGGTCGATGTGGTCAGCAGCGGTGTGCCGCCATTCGCGCCGGGCATGTTGATGTGCAGCGAGCCGGCCAACTGCGTACTGTTACCCACCTTTGCTGTGGCCGTGACCGTTGCCAAGCCGTCTCCACGGGGATTTTGGACTCGGAAGCTCACGTCGCAGGTGCCATTCACGGTCAGGCACCCACCAAGAGTGGAAGACGCGATCGCCCCAAAATCGGTGGTGAAAGACACTGCCACACCGTCAGGCACGGGATTCCCATTTGCGTCGGCCAGAAATGCGCTGACCTTGGTTGAATCCCCTGTCAGAGTGCCATCCAAGTTGTACTTGGCAGCCACGATCTCGAAGGCCTGCTGAACAGCCACATCGTTACTGACCACCAGCGTATCGGACTGGCCCGTCACTGCAGAATTCGCCTCCGCAGTAGCGGTGATCACCACACTGGTGGCGATACTCCCAGACTGCACGGTTGTAGTCACCAAGCCGGAGGAGTCGCTCACCGCCGAGGGAATGTTGAGCGATACAACGTTGGCTGGATTGGCGGCAAAGGCCACCTTGGCCCCTTCGATGGGCGCATTACTCGCATCTACTACCTTAAATGTCAGGGTGGCGGATTCTGTGCGGCCATTGCCACCAGCGCCCTTCACGACAATAGCTGTACCGGCCGGCGTCACACTGACGAAGTTGATCGCTGAGGGCACCGCCGGCGTGGCACTCGCAGAGCCTGCCTTGATCTGGAAGGAGGTGCTCCCTGACCAGGAGCTACTGCCAACGTCGGTGCTGGCGCTAATAGCCATCGCACCAGTGGTGGATGTATTCACCGCGGCGACATCCACCTTGGCAACGCCGTTGGCGTCCGTCAATGCAGTGGCCGAAGAGGGCGAAAACGTCACTAGGCTCGCACCAGACTGACTGAAGCTCACTACCACCCCACTTACAGGTGAACCACTAGAGGAGGTGACCGTCGCGACAGCTTGGACAGTTTCTGTGCTGCTGATGCTGGTTGTCGGAGTTCCAGAACGCTGAAGTGAAACAGCTACCACATAGGCCGCCGTGGTACCGGCTCCAGAACCACTCCCACCGCCGCCAAATGGCGATGTACCGGCTTCAGAGCTGCTGCCTCCACCACAACCGCCGATCATGAACATCGTGGCCATCAGCAGCCACGCGGAGAACTTGCGGAACATTATTCCCTCCCAATATTGCCGAACCCAACGCCCTCCGCTCAGCGGGTGGCGGACCTGTCGGTCACGATCTTGGGCGTGATGAACACCAGCAGCTCCGTGCGGGTGGTGTAACGGGTGCGGTCCTTGAACAGGTAGCCCAGCACCGGGATGTCGCCCAGGAAAGGCACCTTGTTCACATCGTCCCGGTCCTGCTGCGTGAAGATGCCGCCGATCACCACCGTCCCGCCGTTTTCCACCAGGACCTGCGTCTTGACGTGCTTGGTGTTGATGGCAGGGCCGGCCGTGGTGTCGGTCCCGCGGCTGTCGTTGTTGACCTCCAGCGCCAGGATGACATTGCCTTCCGGGGTGATTTGCGGCGTCACCTCGAGTCGCAGACTGGCCTTCTTGAAGCTCACCGAGGTGGCGCCACTGGAGGTGGCCTGCTGGTAGGGAATCTCCACACCCTGCTCGACCTCCGCCTTGGTCTGATCCGTGGTGATCACACGCGGGCTCGACACCACCTTGCCCCGGCCTTCGGATTCCAACGCCGAGAGTTCAAGATTCAGGAAGCGGTTGGCCGAAGCACTGAACAGCGACAGCGCGAACGAGGCCGCCGACGCAGTCGTGAAGGCGCTGGTGCTCGCGGGCAGGTTGACGAACTGGGTGTTCGTGTAAGCCGTGTCGGTGGTCTGCTGGCCGGTCTGGTAGCCGACCTGGTTGTAGTTCCCGCCGACGGTCACGTAGTTGCTGCCTCCCACCGAATAGCCGGGAATGCCGCCGTTGACGCCGCGCAGATCGCTGGCCCCCAACTTCACACCCAAAGCGCGACCGAAGGTATCGTCAGCCTCCACCACGCGGGCCTCAATCAACACTTGGCGAACCGGGATGTCGATCTTGCTGATCATCAGGCTCACTTCCTCCAGCTTGGACGGGATGTCCGAGACGAAGAGCTGGTTGGTGCGGGTTTCATAGAGCACCGAACCGCGCTGCGTGAGGATGCGGGTCGCCTTGCCACTGCCGCCGGACCCTGACGAGGAGGTGTCGCCAATCAGCGCCTTGGCCACTTCTTCGGCCTTCGTGTAGTTCAGCTGGAAGGACTGGGTCCGAACGGGCTCGAGATCGGCGATCTTCTGCTTCGCTTCCAGATCGGCCTGCTCCTTGGTGGCCAACTCCTCCTTGGGCGCGATCCACAGCACATTGCCGGACTTGCGCATGCCCAGGCCCTTGGCCTGCAGGATGATGTCCAGTGCCTGATCCCAGGGCACATCCTTGAGTCGAAGGGTCACATTGCCTGTCACCGTGTCGCTGGTCACCACATTGAAGTTGGTGAAGTCCGCGATCACCTGCAGCAGGGCCCGCACTTCGATGTTCTGGAAGTTCAGCGAAAGCTTCTCGCCCTGATAGCCCGGCCCCTGCACGGCCTTGTTCGGGTCCATGCGCACGGGGCGAACCTCCAGCACGAACTGGTTGTCGGTCTGGTAAGCGCTGTGCTCCCATGCCCCCGTGGGGTGCACGACCATACGCACCCGATCACCACTCTGCGTGGTCGTGATGCTCTGCACCGGCGAACCGAAGTCCGAGACATCCAGCTTGCGGCGCAGATTTTCCGGCAAGGTCGACTTCAGGAAATCGACCACCAGGTTCTGCCCCTGCTGACGCAAGTCCACACCCACCTGGGTGTTGGCCAGCCCCACGATCACCCGACCGGATCCATCGACACCACGGCGAAAGTCGATGTCACGGATCGCGAGCTGGTCCGTGTTCTGGCTGCTCGCAAAATGCACTGGCTGCGATGCCGCGCCTGGCGCAGAACTCCCCACTGCATCCAAAGCAATCGTCAGGATGTTGCCCTGGACATGGGTCTGGTACGTGGCCGTCTGCTTCAGGTTCAGCACCAGGCGGGTGCGCTCCCCCGTGCTCGCCACGCTCACGGACCGCACATTGCCCTGGTTGATCTCGACATTGCCCACACCCAGGCCATTGCCAACCTGCGGCAGATCCACCGCCACCCGCGGGGGTGCCTGGATGACGAAGCCTGAAGGCTGGGCCGTCAGGGGCTGACTGAGCTCGACCCGCACGACCTCGCCATTGGCCTGCTGGCTGGCGGTCACAGAACGGATCATGTTCTGACTTTGCGCCCACACGGGGGCGATCATGCCCACAGAGAGCAACACGGCAGCGGCCATCCAACCACGCATCTTGCGAGACTCCAAGCTGTTGTTCATTTCCCCGACTCCTGAAGCTGGAGGGTGCTGGTGCGTTCGATCCATTCACCGGAAGCGTCCTGCGCGATCTCTCTCAGGTCGATCTCGGTTTCGGTGATTCGAGTGATCTTGC
>NZ_BADL01000541.1 GCF_000333615.1 Ideonella sp. B508-1
TCACCGCGTCAGCATGTCGAGCAGTTTCGCCGGCGCTGGCCCGGGAGGCCCATGGCAGCGGCATGACGCGCGAACGGGCGGCCGACCTGGCCGGCTTCAGTTCGACCCGCCAGTGGCGTCGGGCCCGAACCCGTCAAGCAGACGCAGACCCCGGGCCGACAGATCCTGGCTCAGCCGCGCAGCCGAGGTGAAATGCAATGCCGGCAGCCCGAGCTGGGCCGCGGCCTGGATGTTCTCGAGGTGGTCGTCGATGAACAGGGCCTCCTGGGGCGCCACGCCGAAGCGGGCCAGGGCCAGGTGAAAGATGTCCAGCCCCGGCTTGCCGGTCTTCACCCGGGCGGAGAACACACCATCCTCGAACCAGGCCAGGAAGTCGTGGTGCTGCTCCAGGTAGCAGGCGTAGGGCTCGGGCATGTTGGAGAGGAAGAACAAGCGGTGGCCCGCCGCCTTCAAGGCCCGAAGAAGGGCCACCGTGTCCTGCTGCGGTGCCAGCTCCGAGGGGACGGCCTCGATCACCGCCTGCACCTCGGCCGGACTGAGCCCGGTGCGGGCGGCGATCCGGTCACGGCATTCCTCGGCACTGATCAGGCCGCTGTCGAACGCCCCCCAGTCGCCCTGGTAGGCCTGGAAGAACTGGCGCTTCCAGTGTTCAGCCTCTTCGCCCGTGCGGATGCGACCGGGCAGCACACGCGCCAACAGCTCGGCCGGCCGCCAGCGGAACAGCACTCCGCCGAAGTCGAAGATCAGATGGGGCCGGCGTTCGTCCCGCCCTGCGGTGGCGTCTGTGGCACTCACCGTCAAAGTCGCCTCAGCCACGCAGCCTCTCCAGCAAACCCGCCGTGGAACCGTCCAGGCCCGCGACATCCCCGCTGGCCAGTCGCGGCAGCAGCTGGTTGCACAGCGCCTTGCCCAACTCAACGCCCCACTGGTCGAAGCTGTTGATGCCCCACAGCGCGCCGCTGGTGAAGACCCGGTGTTCGTACAGGGCGATCAGCGCCCCCAGGGCACGGGGTGTCAGTTCCTCCAGCAGCAGCGTGGTGCTGGGCCGGTTGCCCGGAAAGCTGCGTTGCTGGGCCAGCACCTCTGGCGCCAGATCGGGCGAGGCGGTCGGCGCCCGCTCGGTGGCGGCCTGGGCGGCCGTCTTGCCCAGCATCAGGGCCTGGCTCTGGGCCAGGCAGTTGGCCAGCAGCTTGGTGTGCAGCTCGGCGTGCTCGTGCGTGGGCCGCTTGACCGCGATGAACTCCACCGGCACCACGTCCGTGCCCTGGTGCAGCATTTGGAAGTAGGCATGCTGGCCGTTGGTGCCCGGTTCGCCCCAGACCACGGGGCTGGTGGCCTGCGTCAAGGGGCGCCCCAGGGCATCCACCTGCTTGCCGTTGGATTCCATCTCCAGCTGCTGCAGATAGGCCGGCAGTCGGCGCAGGCCCTGGTGATAGGGCGCCACCGAGCGGCTGGTGAAGCCGTGGAAGTTGCGGTACCAGACGTCCAGCAGCCCCAGTTGCACCGGCAGGTTCTGGGCCAGCGGGGCCTCGGCGAAGTGGCGGTCCATCGCGTGGGCACCGGCCAACAGGGCCCGGAAGTTCTCGGCCCCGATGGCGATGGCGATGGGCAGGCCGATGGCGCTCCACAACGAGAAACGGCCCCCCACCCAGTCCCAGAAGCCGAAGGTGCGGTGGATGCCGAACTCGGCGGCAGCGTCCAGGTTGGTCGTCACCCCGACGAAGTGCCGGCCCAGGTCGGTGCCCCCCTGCGCCAGGAACCAGGCCCGGGCCACCTGGGCATTGGCCATGGTCTCCTGGGTGGTGAAGGTCTTGGAGGCGACGATGAAGAGCGTGCGGGTCGGGTCCAGCCGGCGCAGCACCGGCGTGATGTCATGCCCGTCCACGTTGGAGACGAAATGCAGGCGCAGGCCCGGGTGACACCAGGCGTCCAGCGCCGGCACGGCCATCTGCGGGCCCAGGTCGGAGCCGCCGATGCCGATGTTGACCACGTCGGTGAAGCCGCTGCTGGCGGTGTCGCGCACCTGCTCGGCATAGGCCAGGAAGCGGTCCAGCATGTCGTGCACGGTGTCGCTGTGCGGACCGACCCCTTGCGGCGCACGCAGCGCGGTGTGCAGCACGGCACGGCCCTCGCTGGTGTTGATTGGCTCGCCGCGCAGCATCGCATCCCGTCGCTCGGCCAGCTGGCATTCCTGGGCCAGGGTCAGCAGCAGGGCGCGGCTGGCCTCGCTCCAGCGGTTCTTGGAAAGGTCGGCGAACACCTCCGGTGCCTCGATGCTGAAGCGCTCGAAGCGGTGCGGCTCGCTGGCGAAGGCCTGGCGCAGGTCCAGCGCGCGGCCGCTGTCCTCGAAGTGCCGATGCAGGGCCGTCCAGGCGGCGGTCTCGTCGCAACGGGGCACCGGCATGTCAGCGCCCCTGGATCAGCGCGTCGAGCTTCACCGCATCGGCGGCGAACAGACGGATGCCTTCGGCCAGCTTTTCGGTGGCCATGGCGTCCTCGTTGAGCGCCCAGCGGAAACGGGCCTCGTTGAAGGTGCAGCCATGGGGCACCTCGGCCGCCTCGGCCTGCGGCGACAGGGCCCGGGTCACCGGCCCCTCGGCAGACTGCAGCTGGGTCAGCAGATCGGGGCTGATGGTCAGCAGATCGCAACCGGCCAGCGCCAGGATCTGCCCGACGTTGCGGAAGCTCGCGCCCATCACCTCGGTGGCGATGCCGTACTTCTTGTAGTAGTGGAAGATCTTGGCGACCGAGCGCACGCCTGGGTCGTTCGCACCGGCCATGGCCGCTTCGTCCCAGGAGGCCCCCGCCTGCTTCTTGTACCAGTCGTAGATGCGGCCGACGAAGGGGCTGATCAGCCGCACGCCGGCATCCCCGCAGGCCACCGCCTGGCAGAAGCTGAACAGCAGGGTGAGGTTGCAGTGGATGCCTTGCTGCTCCAGCGCGCGTGCCGCCTGGATGCCCTCCCAGGTGGAGGCGATCTTGATCAGCACGCGGTCGCGGCCGATGCCCGCCGCCTCGTACATGGCGATCAGGCGCTGGGCGCGGGCGATGGTGGCGGCCGTGTCGAAGGACAGGCGGGCATCCACCTCGGTGGAGACACGCCCGGGCACCACCTTCAGGATTTCCAGACCGAAGCGCACCAGCACCCGGTCCACCACCTCGTCCAGGGGACGCCCCTGGTGGGCGGCCACGGCCGCGCTCAACAGCGGCGCGTACTCGGTCTGCTGAACCGCCTTGAGGATCAGCGACGGATTGGTGGTGGCGTCGCGCGGCGCGTACTGCGCCATTTGCCTGAAGTTACCAGTGTCGGCCACCACCGTGGTGTAGGCCTTGAGTTGCTCGAGCTGATTCATGGTGCGCAGAAGACGTGCAAGGAAAGTGCCACGCCCCGATTAGAACCCGACTTGGTGACGCTCCCAAGGACGTTTTCCCAAGGGCCGCGGCCCCGACGCCGATCCATCCCTGAATTTGACCCCCCTGCGCAAGTCATGCATGATCGATCGACGTAACCAAATTACCGGCCGACAGCATGTCCTTCGACCTGGTCTTCTTTGGCGGCACGGGCGACCTCACCTGGCGCAAGCTGATGCCCGCCCTCTTCCAGGCCTTCCGACACGGCAAGCTGCCCGAGGGGGGCCGCATCCTGGCCGTGGCCCGGGATGACCGCAGCGACGAGGCCTACCGGCAGTTCATCCGCGACCGCTTTGCCGAGGTCGAGAGCTCCAAGCGCCCCAGCGACGAGGAGTTCGCCCGCTTTGCCGCCCTGCTGCACTACCGGCGCATGGACCTGTCCCACCCGGAGGACTACGCCGGCCTGAAGCAATGGCTCGAGGCCCGGGGCGCCGACACGGTGGTGCTCTACCTGGCCACCAGCCCCTACCTCTTCCCGGTGATCTGCGAGCAGCTGGGGGCGGTGGGGCTGAACGGGCCACAGGTCCGGGTCGTGCTCGAAAAGCCCCTGGGCCATGATCTGGCCAGCGCCGGGGAGATCAACCGCGTGGTGCGCTCGGTCTTCAGCGAGCGCCAGGCCTTCCGCATCGACCACTACCTGGGCAAGCCCTCGGTGCAGAACCTGATGGCCCTGCGCTTTGCCAATGCCCTGTTCGAGCCCCTGTGGCGGCGCGAGAGCATCGCCAACATCCAGATCACCCTGGCCGAGTCCATCGGCGTGGGCACGCGGGGCGACTTCTACAACAAAACCGGCGCGTTGCGCGACATGGTGCAAACCATGCCCTGCAATTGCTGACAATGATCG
>NZ_BADL01000540.1 GCF_000333615.1 Ideonella sp. B508-1
CTCCTGGATGGCGAAGTCGCGCATGCGCTGGCTCAGCAGCAGGCGCTCGCGCAGGGCGGTGCCGGTCTGTGGATCCTGGACCCAGTCATGCACCGGCCGGGCGCTGTGCAGCAGGCTGAGGTGCCCGCCGGCTGACTGCCAGAGGTAGCCCACCGAACTGCAGCCCGAGGTCAGGCACAGCGTCCCCAGGCTCAGCAGCAGCACGCCCAGGCCGGAGCCCCCCAACCAGGCGGCCCAGCGCACCAGCCGTCGCCACGTCATCTTCAACACCGCCCTCACAGGGGCGCCACCTCCACCAGGCAGTCGTAGAAGCAGGGGGCCTCGCCCAGGTCGGTCAGGCGCTGGTGGGTCAGCTGGTTGACGTTGGTGCCGTTGCGGCCCAGCTTGCGCCACCACACGCCCAGGCCGTTGACCACGCCCGGGCGGGCGCGCGGGCTGACACGGGCCACGCAGTGGTACTCGCCCCGGTCGTTGAAGACCCGCACCGGCTGGCCGTCAGCCAGGCCGCGGGCCCGGGCATCGGCCTCGCAGATCTCCAGCAGCGGCTCGCCTTCGATGTCGCGCAGGCTCTTGACGTTGACGAAGCTGGAGTTGAGGAAATTGCGGGCCGGCGGCGAGATCATGGCCAGCGGGTAGCGCTGCGCCAAGGCCGGGTCGCGCTCGGCGCTCTCGTGGTTGGGCACATGGTCGGGCAGCGGCAGGCCGGGCGCACAGGCCTGGGCCTTGCCGCTGGGGGTGAAGAAACGGCCCTCGGCGAACGGCGCCTCGGGCACCGGCAGCTTGAGCCAGCCCACGCGGCGCAGTTCGTCGAAATCCACCTCGAAGGCCTGGCGGGCCAGGCTCAGGTCATCGTCCTGGAAGCAGGGCTCGTCAAAGCCCATGCGCGCAGCCAGCTGGCGGAAGATCTCGGCGTTCGAGCGCGCCTGCCCGGCCGGCGGCAGCGCCGGCTCGTTGATCAGCAGGTAGGTGTGGCCGTAGCTGGCGTGCACGTCCCAGTGCTCCAACTGCGTGGTGGCGGGCAGCACGTAGTCGGCGTGGTCCGCGGTGTCGGTCAGGAAGTGCTCCAGCACCACGGTGAACAGGTCCTCGCGGCGGAAGCCCGCCACCACCTTGGCCGACTCGGGCGCCACCGCCACCGGGTTGCTGTTGTAGACGATCAGGGCCTTGATCTTCGGCCCGAAGGTGGGCGAAGCCTCGCGCAGCAGCTCGTCGCCGATGGTGCTCATGTTGATGCTGCGCGGCTGGCGGCCGGCCAGCAGGTCCGGGCGCTCCAGGGCCCGGTTGCGGAAGGGCTTGTTCCAGCCAGAGGCGGACAGCAGCAGCCCCCCGGCCCGGTGGCGCCAGGCCCCCACCAGACAGGGCAGCAGCGCGATCAACCGGGCGGCATTGCCACCGCCGGCCACCCGCTGCATGCCGTAGTTCAGACGGATGGCCGCGGGGGCCGTGGTGCCGTAATCGCGCGCCAGGCCACGGACCTCGTCGGCGCTGATGCCACAGACCTCGGCCGCGCGCTCGGGCGGCCACTGCAGGGCACGTTCGCGCAGCTCGGGCCAGCCTTCCACATGCCGGGCCAGGTAGTCGTGGTCCAGCCAGTCGTTCACCACCAGCTCGTGCATCAGACCCAGGGCCAGGGCACTGTCGGTGCCGGGCCGCAGGGCGATGTGCTGATGGCACTTCTCGGCCGTCTCGGTGCGCCGCGGGTCGATGGCGATCAGCTTGGCGCCGGCCCGCTTGGCCGCCTGGGCATAGGTCCAGAAGTGCAGGTTGGAGGCGATGGAGTTGCTGCCCCAGATCAGGATGAGACGGCTCTCGGCAAAATGCTCCAGGTGCATGCCCACGGTGGCACCATAGGTCAGCGCCAGCCCGGTGGCGCCGGCCTCGGCGCAGATGGTGCGGTTGAGCTGCGAGGCCCCGAGCCGGTGGAAGAAGCGGCCGGCCATGGCCTCGCCCTGCACAAAGCCCATGGTGCCGGCGTAGCTGTAGGGCAGGATGGCCTGCGGGTCGCGCGCGGCGATGGCCTTCAGGCGCGCGGCGATGTCGTCCAGGGCCTCGTCCCAGCCCACCGGCTCGAACTGCCCGGAACCCTTGGGCCCGACACGACGCAGCGGCTGCAGCACCCGCTCGGGATGGCTGTTGCGCTCGGCGTAGCGGGACACCTTGGTGCACAAGGCCCCGTGGGTGGTGGGGTGATCAGGCTCGCCTTGCAGGCGGATCAGTTGCTCACCCGCCACCGTCACGCGGATGGCGCAGGTGTCGGGACAGTCGTGCGGGCAGGCCGCGTGGATCACACGCGTCGCGGCCGAGGGATCACGGGTCAGGCTCATCCCGGCATGATGTCACAGCCGGTCACACAAGCCCGCGGGTCCGCCCGATTCAAAACGTCAACAGGCCCTGACCTTTTGCAACAATCGGACAGCCCCCGAAAGGCTTCACGTTCAGGGAAGTTCATGCACGCAGTCAACCGCCGTACCGTTCTTCAACACAGCGCCGCCCTGGGGGTGGCCGCAGCCCTCCCCACGGGGGTGCTCGCCCAGGCCCGGGAGGGGCGCATCGTGCTGGGCCAGTCGGCGGCCCTCACCGGCCCGGCCGCCCAGCTGGGCCTGCAGTTCAACCGCGGCGCCCGCCTGGTGTTCGACAAGGTCAATGCCAGCGGTGGCGTGGGCGGCGCGCAGATCGAGCTGCGCGCCCTGGATGACGGCTACGAGCCCGAGCGCTGCCGGCTCAACACCGAGCGCTTCCTGTCCGACGATGTCTTCGCCCTGTTCGGCTATGTGGGCACCCCCACCACGCTGGCAGCACTGCCCCTGCTGACGGCCGCCAAGATGCCCCTGATCGCGCCGCTGACCGGCGCGATGGGGCTGCGCAACCCCTTCAACCGCAACGTCTTCCACATCCGCGCCTCCTACGAGGACGAGACGGCGCTCATCGTCAAGCACCTCACCCAGCTGGGCCTGAAGAAGATCGGCGTCTTTCGGCAGAACGACAGCTACGGTCAGGCCGGCCTGGACGGGGTGACCAAGGCGCTGCAGTCGCGTCAGCTGAGCCCGGTGGCCGTGGGCACGGTGGAGCGCAACAGCAGCGATGTGGCGGCCGCGGTCAAGACCCTGGTGGCCGCCCGCCCCGACGCCATCGTGCTGATCAGCGCCTACACCAGCTGCGCCGCCTTCATCCGCGCGGCCCGCAAGGCCGGCTACGGCGGCACCTTCTTCAACGTGTCCTTCGTGGGCACCCAGGCCCTCTCCGACGCCTTGGGCCGCGAAGCCCTGGGGGTGATGGTCACCCAGGTGGTGCCCAACCCCTTCTCCACCACCAGCGGCATCGTGCGCGACTACCTTACTGCCCTGAAGGCCGCGGACCCCAAGCTCAAGCCCAACTACACCAGCCTGGAGGGCTACATCGCCGCACGGGTGCTGGTGGATGGCCTGAGCCGTGGCGGCCGGGGACGGGACGGCCTGGTCAATGGGCTCGAGGGCCTGGGCACGCTGCAACTGGGCGGCTTCCCGCTGAGCTTCAGCACCCGGGACCACGTGGGCTCGCATTTCGTGGAAGTCACCATGCTCACAGGGGATGGCGGCGTGCGCACCTGAGGGTCGCGCGGCTAAGATCCTTGACCCGATCCGGAGATTCCCATGACCCTGCTGGCTGACCTCCAAGCGCAGGCGGACGATTTCGTCGCGCTGCGACGCGACATCCACGCCCATCCCGAGCTCTGCTTCGAGGAGCATCGCACGGCCGAACTGGTGGCGCGGCAGCTGGAGAGCTGGGGCATCGAGGTGCACCGTGGGCTGGGCCGCACCGGGGTGGTGGGCATCCTGCGGCGCGGCAGCAGTGGCCGCACGCTGGGCCTGCGGGCCGACATGGACGCCCTGCCCATCACCGAGCACAACCGCTTCGCCCATGCCAGCCGCCACCCGGGCAAGATGCACGCCTGCGGCCACGACGGCCACACCACCATGCTGCTGGCGGCGGCCCGCCACCTGGCGCAGCACGGCCGCTTCGACGGCACGGTCCACTTCGTGTTCCAGCCGGCCGAAGAGGGCGGCGGCGGCGCCCGCGAGATGATCGCCGACGGCCTGTTCGAGCGCTTTCCGATGGAGGCCATCTTCGGCCTGCACAACTGGCCCGGCATCCCCAGCGGCCACTTCGCCGTCTGCAAGGGGCCGATCATGGCTTCCAGCAACGAGTTCCGAGTCGTCATCCGCGGCAAGGGGGCCCACGCCGCCCTGCCCCATCTGGGCATTGACCCGGTGCCGGTGGCCTGCCAGATGGTGCAGGCCTTCCAGACCATCGTGACGCGCAACAAGAAGCCGCTGGACACCGCTGTGATCTCGGTGACGATGATCCACACCGGCGAGGCCTCGAACGTGGTGCCCGACCATTGCGAGATCCAGGGCACGGTGCGCACCTTCTCCACCGAGGTGCTCGATCTGATCGAGCGTCGCATGGGCGAGATCGCCACACACACCGCGGCGGCCTTCGGTGCGACGGCCGAGTTCCATTTCCACCGCAACTACCCGCCCACCATCAACCACGACCGCGAGGTGACCTTCCTGCGCGACGTGATGCGCGAGGTGGCCGGCCCGGACGGCACGCTGGAGATGGAGCCGGCGATGACGGCCGAGGATTTCAGCTTCTTCCTGGAGAAGACGCCCGGGGCCTATTTCATGATCGGCAATGGCAGCGGCGAGCACCGCATGCCCCATGACGGAGGGGCGCGGCAGATGGGGCCGTGCACCCTGCACAACCCGCACTACGACTTCAACGACGCGCTGATCCCTCAGGGCGCCGCGCTGTGGGTCCGGCTCACCGAGCGCTGGTTGACCAGCGCCGCCTGAGCCGGTCGTCCCGCAAACTCAGGCCATCACATCGATGGAGCCGGACGAGGCAGACGCGCTCTCGGCCCCGGTGGGCACCGGGTCGCTGGCCGGCGGCAGCGGTTGGCGGCTGGCGCGCAATTCCTTGATCGCATCGGCGGCGATGGACTTGGCACCCTGGACATCCCCGTGGGCCAGGGCCTTGCCGACCTGCGCGAAGGCACCATCCGGGTTCCAGGTGGCGTTGGGCGGCGGGTTCTTCAGGATGTCCTTGTAGGCGTCCTTGGCCGCATCCAGGTCGCCCTGACGCAGGGCCTTGCCCAGTTGGTGGAACTGCTTGGCGGTGTCGGCCACACTGCCGGACGTCCAATCCACGGTACCGCTGCTGACAGCAGAAACAGACATGTGAACTCCCTTGGGGGCGACAGCCGGCCCGACCTCCGGACCTGTCTCACTGCGCCTGCCGCCATGGTGGGAGAGAAACCCTGTGCACAAACGGGGAAACAAAGCGGACATCACCGCGGAGTTCCGCCCCCGTCGCAGCCAGCCTCCTGGCGACCTCCCCGCCAACATCATGTCCTGAATTGACCGCAACAGGTCCTGTGACGGCCTCGGTCACCATGGCTTCTCCCTGGATCATCCTGATCACCGTCCTTCATTCCTCCGAGGTGATCCCGATGTCCTCTTCCGACACTGCCCTGCTGCTCATCGATGTTCAGGCCTCCTTCACGGCCCGGCCCTACTGGTCCGCCGCCGAACTTCCGGCCTACCTGGATGCCACCGCCCGGCTGCTGGCGGGCGCCCAGGCCGCCGGATGGCCCATCGTCCAGGTCTTCCATACCGACGGCCCCGAGGTACCGGAGAACCCCTTTGCCCATGCCAGCGGTCTGGTGCGCGCCCTGCCCGGCCTGCCTGCCTTCGAGGCCGCGCGGGTGGTGGAGAAACACCGCCACAGCGCCCTGGTCGGCACCGGGCTGGGCGACTGGCTGCGTGCACACGGACTGCGCCGGCTGATCGTGGCCGGCATCCGCACCGAGCAGTGCTGCGAGACCACCGCCCGCCATGCCAGCGACGAGGGCTGGGCGGTGGACTATGTGACCGAGGCCACCCTGACCTTCGACATGGTGAGCCCGGCCGGCACGCCCATCAGCGCAGCCCAGTTGCGCGAGCGCACCGAAACCGTCCTGGCCGGGCGCTTCGCCAGGGTCTGCACCGTGGCACAGGCCCTGGCGCGGGCCACGACCGAGGGGGCGGCATGAACCCCGACAGCCGACCCACGGACATCCTGCTGCTGATGTTCGACGACGTGGAGCTGCTGGACTTCGCCGGCCCCTACGAGGTCTTCACCACCGCCAACCGGGTGGCGCAAAGGCAGGCGCCGGATGCCCGGGCGCGCCGCCCGTCTTCGCCCCCGCCCTTTCGGCTGCGCACGGCTTCCCCCGACGGGCAGGCGGTGCGCGCCCGGGCCGGGCTGGGCCTGCAAGCGGATCTGGCGCTCGGTGAGGCCAGCCCACCCGACCTGCTGATCGTGCCGGGCGGCGTGGTGGACGCACTGCAACGCGACGTGACCTTCCTGGCCGAACTGGGCCGCCTGGGGCAAGGTGCCGGGCTGGTCGCGTCCATCTGCACCGGCGCCTTCCTGCTGGCCGATGCGGGCCTGCTGCGGGACACCGAGGCCACCACGCACTGGGAGGATCTCGAGGCCCTGGGGCGGCAGCATCCGCACCTGCGGCTGCGACCGGACCGACGCTGGGTGGACAGCGGCCGGGTGCTCAGCTCGGCCGGCATCGCGGCAGGTCTGGACCTGAGCCTGCACCTGGTGCGACGATGCGCCGGTGTGGAACTGGCCCAGCGCACTGCCCGCCAGCTGGACTACCCATGGGATCCGACCGAATGAACCCAGGGACAGGCCCGGTGAACCTCTGGTTCCTGGTGCTGCCCGACACCTTGCTGCTGGACCTGGCCGGCCCGGCGGAAGCCTTCCGCCTGGCCAACCAACAGCTGGCGCGGCGCGGCCTGCCGCCCGCGTTCGCACTGCACTACATCAGTCCCACCCCCGACGTCCTCAGCTCGGTGGGCCTGCCCCTGGGAGGGCTGATGCCGCTGCCCGCAACGCTGCCCCCCGAGAGCTGGGTCTGGCTGCTGGGGCGCCCGGGTGAAGCCTCCAAGGTGATCCATCCCGAACCCGCCTGGCTGACGGCGCGGGACTGGCTGAACCGCACCCTGGCGCCCCTGCTGCAGACGGACCCAAGCCCCTGCCGCTTGCTGACCGTCTGCTCCGGTGCCCTGCTGGCGGCCGACGCCGGCTTGCTGGCCCACCGCGAGGCCACGACCCACCATGAGCTGCTGGACGAGCTGGCCCGGCTGGCGCCCCGCTGCAGGGTGCGGGGCAACCGTGTCTTCGTGCAGGACGGCCCCGTCTGGAGCAGCGCAGGCATCACGGCGGGCATCGACCTGGCCCTGCACCTCGTCGCCGAGGTGCTCGGAGAAGGACCGGCCTCCGCGGTGGCGCAGGTGATGGTGGTGTTCCACCGACGCGGTCAGCAAGACCCGGAGCACTCCCCCCTGCTGACCGGGCGGCGCCATCTGCACCCGGCCGTCCATGCCGTGCAGAACGCGGTGGTGGAAGCACCGGGCGAGGACTGGAGCCTGGCGCGCATGGCCGCAGTGGCCCATGTCACGCCGCGCCACCTGACCCGGCTGTTCCAGCTGCACGCCGGCGTGTCACCGCGTCAGCATGTCGAGCAGGTTCGCCTGGCGCTGGCCCGGGAGGCCCATGGCAGCGGCATGACGCGCGAACGGGCGGCCGACCTGGCCGGCTTCAGTTCGACCCGCCAGTGGCGTCGGGCCCGAACCCGTCAAGCAGACGCAGACCCCGGGCCGACAGATCCTGGCTCAGCCGCGCAGCCGAGGTGAAATGCAATGCCGGCAGCCCGAGCTGGGCCGCGGCCTGGATGTTCTCGAGGTGGTCGTCGATGAACAGGGCCTCCTGGGGCGCCACGCCGAAGCGGGCCAGGGCCAGGTGAAAGATGTCCAGCCCCGGCTTGCCGGTCTTCACCCGGGCGGAGAACACACCATCCTCGAACCAGGCCAGGAAGTCGTGGTGCTGCTCCAGGTAGCAGGCGTAGGGCTCGGGCATGTTGGAGAGGAAGAACAAGCGGTGGCCCGCCGCCTTCAAGGCCCGAAGAAGGGCTCGGCCCGGTAGCCGAACAGGGCCTCGGCCGCCGGGTTCCAGCTCGTCACCAGGCCTTCGGGCGTGGTCGAGATGATCGCGTCGCGCGAGGAATTCACGATGGCCTCGCAACGCCCCTCCATCAGGTCGATGGCCCGGCGCGAGCGCTGCAGCAGCGACAGGATGGTCAGGAAGGCCACGACGATGGCCGCCAGCGCCAGCCCCAGCACGCTGGCATCCACCCGGTTCCAGCCCTTGGGGAAGTCTGTCTCGGGCAAGCCCACCAGGAGGTACAGCTGGTGCCCCTGCACCCGACGGTAGGCATTGATGCGGGCCACGCCGTCGACGGCCGTCACGGCCACGTACTCCCCATGCTCCGGGGCGGTGTGGACC
>NZ_BADL01000539.1 GCF_000333615.1 Ideonella sp. B508-1
CAGGACATCCAGTACCTGGCCGCCCGGCGCGGGAACACCTCGGTGTCGCTGGCCGTGAACCACACCGGCAGCGGTCCCAGCGGCGAGGCCCTGGTCTGGATGTTCGTCATCGACAAAGGCTCGCTGGACGACGCCGAGATGGGCATCACCGGCACCAGCCCCATCGCCCAGGCGCTGGCGGCCAGCGGCAAGGTCGATGTCTACGGTTTCCTGTTCGACAGCGGCAAGAGCCAGCTCAAGCCCGGCTCGGACGCCACCCTGGCCGAACTGGCCAAGGTGCTGCAGGACAACCCGGGCCTGCGCATCGACGTGATCGGCCACACCGACAACGTCGGGCGCGAGGACAGCAACCTGGCCCTGTCGGCCGCGCGGGCCCAGGCGGTGAACGGCGCACTGGTCAGCCGCTACGGCATCGCCCCGGACCGCCTGAACGCGCTGGGCCGCGGCGCCGGCCAGCCGGTGGCCGACAACGGCAGCGAGGAAGGCCGCGCCCGCAACCGGCGGGTGGAGATCGTGGCCCAGGCCCAGACGGCCCCGGGCACGGCGGCCCCCGTGAACGCGGGCGGCACGCGACCGACCGCGGCGCCCCGCCCCGCTCCCGCAACGGCCCCGACCCCGACCCCCACCACGGTGCAGGACCAGGTCAACCAGGTGGGCAACACCGTGGACAAGGCCCGCAGCATCGGTGACACCGTGCGCTCCCTGAAGGATCTGTTCGGGCGCTGACCCCTGCACAGCCGGAGCACAGCCGGCTGTTACCCGCTTTGCCGGGCCATGCCAAGAATGGGCCTCACGGGCGCGCGGGCGCCCGCCCAACCGACAGGAGACAGGCATGCCCAAGAAAATCCTCATGCTGTGCGGCGACTACGCCGAGGACTACGAAACCATGGTGCCCTTCCAGGCCCTGCAGGCCGTGGGCCACACCGTGCACGCGGTGGCCCCGGACAAGAAGGCCGGTGACTGGGTGCACACCGCGGTGCACGATTTCGAAGGGGCGCAGACCTACAGCGAGAAGCCGGGCCACCACTTCACGCTCAACGCCAGCTTCGCCGAGGTGAAGCCCGAGGCCTATGACGCGCTGGTGATCCCGGGCGGCCGGGCGCCGGAATACCTGCGCATGAACGCCCGGGTGGTCGAGATCACCCGCCACTTCCTGGCCGCCGACAAGCCGGTGGCCGCGGTCTGCCATGGCGCGCAGCTGCTGGCCGCCACCGGCCTGCTCAAGGGCCGCCGCGTGTCGGCCTACCCGGCCTGCCAGGTGGAAGTTGAGCTGGCCGGCGCCGAGTACTGCGGCATCCCGGTGGACGCCGCCATCACCGACGGCAAGCTGGTGACTGCCCCCGCATGGCCCGCCCACCCGGCCTGGATCGGCCAGTTCCTGGCGGTGCTGGGCACCCGCATCGAGACCTGACCCGATGGCGGGGAGGCGCACGCTGCCCTAGAGTGGCGGCTCCGTCCCCCCTGCTTCGCGAGGCTGGCCATGTGCGAGATCTTCATCGGCGCCGATCCCCTCAGCTACGAGAGCCGGACCCGCTCCGTGCGCCTGCACGGGGTGGTCACCAGCATCCGACTGGAACATCTCTTCTGGGACGTGCTGGACGAGATCGCCGGACGGGACGGGCTGACCGTGGTGCAGCTGATCGAGAAGCTCTACGACGAGCTGATCGCGGCCCGCGGGGAAGCCGGCAACTTCGCGTCCTTCCTGCGGGTGAGCGCCCTGCGCTACCAGGCCCTGCTGGCCCACCAGGCCATCCCGGCCGATGTGGCGGTGCCGCTGCGCGGGCTGGATGCGCGGGCGGCGGTGCAGAAACTGCCGGCCCACTGGCAGGGCCATGGCGGCCGGGCCCTGCGGCCCAGCCTGCAGGGGCCTCAGGCGCCCAGTTCGTCGGCGCGCAGCTGCGCGGCGGAGAAGTCCAGCGCGCCGGTGTAGATCGAGCGGCCGCAGATCACGCCCTCGACCCCCTCGCCCTCCACCGCGCAGAGGGCCTCGATGTCGGCCATGTTGGACAGGCCGCCCGAGGCGATCACGGGAATGGACAGCGCCTGGGCCAGCTTGACGGTGGCCTCGATGTTGATGCCGGTGAGCATGCCGTCGCGGCCGATGTCGGTGTAGATCACCGCCTCGACCCCGTAGTCCTCGAACTTCTTGGCCAGGTCCACCACCTCGTGGCCGGTCAGCTTGCTCCAGCCGTCGGTGGCGACCCTGCCGTCCTTGGCGTCCAGGCCCACGATGATGTGGCCGCCGAAGGCCGTGCAGGCATCGCGCAGGAAGCCGGGGTTCTTGACCGCGGCGGTACCGATGATGACGTAGCTCAGGCCGTCATCGAGGTAGCGCTCGATGGTGTCGAGGTCGCGGATGCCGCCCCCCAGTTGAACGGGGATCTCGTCCCCGACCTCCTTCAGGATGGCCTTGATGGCCCCCTCGTTGACCGGCTTGCCGGCGAAGGCGCCATTGAGATCCACCAGGTGCAGGCGGCGCGCGCCCGCCTCCAGCCAGCGCCGGGCCATCGCGGCCGGGTCCTCGCCAAAGGTGGTGGAAGCATTCATGTCGCCCTGTTGGAGGCGGACACATTGACCGTCTTTCAGGTCGATCGCAGGGATCAGCAGCATGGCTCGGGGAGCGCGAGTAGGGAATTTGGAGCAGAAACCGCGGGCTGGATTCGAGGTGGCCAGAAACCGGCAGGACCTCGGGCAAACGTCTCAGGGGTTCCAGTGCAGGAAATTGCGATACAGGGCCAGACCGTGCGCGGCGCTTTTTTCGGGGTGGAACTGCGTGGCGAAAATATTATCCCGGGCCACCGCGCAGGTAAAGCGCTCGCCATATTCGGTTTCACCCGCGGTATGGACGGCTTGATCCGGGCGGGTGAAATAGCTGTGCACGAAATAGAACCAGGCGCCATCGGGCACCTCGCCCCACACCGGGTGACGCACGCCGCCCGGTGAACACTGCGACACCTGGTTCCAGCCCATCTGGGGCACCTTGTAGCGGCTGCCATCGGGCTGGAGCCGCCCTTCCAGGCGGAAGCGCAGCACCCGCCCCGGGATCAGACCCAGGCCCGGCGTGTCCTGCTCTTCGGAATGGTCCAGCAGCATCTGCATGCCCACGCACACGCCCATCAAGGGCTTGCTGGCCGCGGCCTCGAGCACGGCTTCCTGCAGACCGGAATCGCGCAGTTCGCGCATGCAGTCGCGCATGGCGCCCTGGCCCGGCAGCACCACGCGCTCGGCAGCGCGCACTTCTTCCGGCCGGGCGGTGACGATCACGTCCAGCCCGCTGTCGGCGGCCACATGCATCACGGCCTGCGACACGCTGCGCAGGTTGCCCATGCCGTAATCGACGACGGCGACGGTGCGGCGGCTCATCTCAGAGACATCCCTTGGTGGACGGAATCACCCCCGCGGAGCGCGGGTCCGGCGTCAGCGCCATGCGCAGTGCGCGGCCGAAGGCCTTGAAGATCGTTTCGCACTGGTGGTGGGCATTGTGGCCCTTGAGGTTGTCGATGTGCAGGCTCACGCCCGCATGGTTGACGAAACCCTGGAAGAACTCGAACACCAGCTGGGTGTCCAGCGCGCCGATCATGCCGGCCGTGAAATTCACGTCCATCGCCAGGCCCGGGCGGCCGGAGAAATCGACCACCACGCGCGAGAGCGCCTCGTCCAGCGGCACGTAGCTGTGGCCGTAGCGGGTGATGCCCTTCTTGTCGCCCACGGCCTGCGCTACCGCCTGGCCCAGGGTGATGCCCACATCCTCCACCGTGTGGTGGCCATCGATGTGCAGATCGCCTTCGGCGGTGATCTCCAGGTCGATCAGGCCGTGGCGGGCGATCTGGTCGAGCATGTGGTCGAAGAAGCCGATGCCGGTGGCCAACTTGGACTGGCCCGTGCCATCCAGGTTGAGCGAGACGCTGATCTTCGTCTCCTGGGTGTTGCGGGAAACCTGGGCGGTGCGCATGGCGGGGTACTCCGAAAGTGGGGTCGGGGGTCAGGCCAGGATGGCGTCCAGCGCCGCGAGCAGCGCATCGGTCTGCGCCTCGGTGCCCACGCTGATGCGCAGGAAGGGCGCGATGCGCTCGGGGGCGCGGAAATGGCGCACCAGCACCTTGTGCTCGCGCAGGCCGGCCGCCAGGGCCGCACCGTCGCTGCCGGGGCGCCGAGCAAACACGAAATTGGCGGCCGAGGGCAGCACCTGGAAGCCACGGGCCTGCAGGCCAGCCACCATGCGCTCGCGGGTGGTGATGACCTTGCGGCAGGTGGCTTCGAACCAGGCCTCGTCCTCGATCGCGGCCACCGCGCCGGCAATGGCCAGGCGGTCCAGCGGGTAGGAGTTGAAGCTGTCCTTCACGCGGGTCAGGGCCTCGATCAGCTCGGGGTGACCCATCGCATAGCCCACCCGCAGGCCGGCCAGGGCGCGCGACTTAGACAGGGTGTGGACCACCAGCAGCTGCGGGAAGTCGGCGATCAGGCCCACGGCCGATTCGGCGCCGAAGTCCACATAGGCCTCGTCCACCACCACCACCGAGTCCGGGTTGCCCTGCAGCAGGCGGCGGATCTCGGCCAGCGGCAGCGGCATGCCGGTGGGCGCGTTGGGATTGGCGAAGATGATGCCGCCGTTCGGCCCCGCCTGCAGGTAATCGTCCACCCGCAGCGAGAAGTCCTCAGCCAGCGGGATGGCCCGCGTGGCGATGCCGTAGAGCTTGGCGTAGACCGGGTAGAAGCTGTAGCTGATGTCCGGATACAGCAGCGGCGCGGTGTGGCGCAGCAGGCCCATGAAGATGTGGGCCAGCACCTCGTCGGAGCCGTTGCCGACGAAGACCTGGTTCTCGGCCAGGCCATGGCGGCGGGCGATGGCCGCCTTCAGCGCGCTGGCCTGCGGATCCGGGTACAGGCGCAGGGCCTCGCTGTTCTGCCCGGCGATGGCGGCCAGCACCTTCTCGCTGGGGCCGTAGGGGCACTCGTTGGTGTTGAGCTTGACCAGCCCGTCGATCTTCGGTTGCTCGCCCGGCACGTAAGGGGTCAGCGTGCGGACGATCTCACTCCAGTAGCGGCTCATCGCGTCGGGTCCTTCAGGCTCGTTCGGCTCGGTTCTTCAGGCGCAGCTCGGCGGCCTGGGCGTGGCCCTGCAGGCCCTCGCCATAGGCCAGCTCGGCGGCGATGGGGCCGAGGATCTGCGCGCCTTCGGCGCTGACCTCGATCAGGCTGGAGCGCTTCTGGAAGTCGTAGGTGCCCAGCGGCGAGGAGAAGCGCGCGGTGCCCGAGGTGGGCAGCACGTGGTTGGGGCCGGCGCAGTAGTCGCCCAGGCTTTCGCTGGTGTAGGCGCCCAGGAAGATGGCGCCGGCATGCTTGAGCAGCGGCTCCCAGCGGTTCGGCTCGGCGCTGGAGACTTCCAGGTGCTCGGGCGCGATGCGGTTGCTGATCGTGCAGGCCTCTTCCATCGAGCGGGTGTGGATCAGGGCGCCACGGCCTTCCAGGCTGGCGCGGATCACGGCCTGGCGCGGCATGGTGGGCAGCAGGCGCTCGATCTCGGCGCGCACGCGGTCCAGGTAGGCGGCGTCCGGGCACAGCAGGATGCTCTGCGCCAGCTCATCGTGCTCGGCCTGGCTGAACAGGTCCATCGCCACCCACTCGGGCGGGGTCGTGCCATCGGCCAGCACCAGGATCTCGCTGGGGCCGGCGATCATGTCGATGCCGACCTGGCCGAAGACGCGGCGCTTGGCGCTGGCCACATAGGCATTGCCCGGGCCGGTGATCTTGTCCACCGCCGGCACGGTGGCGGTGCCGTGGGCCAGCGCGGCCACGGCCTGGGCGCCACCGATGGTGAAGGCGCGGGTCACGCCGGCCACATAGGCCGCGGCCAGCACCAGCGCGTTCTTCTCGCCCTTGGGGGTGGGCACGACCATGATGATCTCGCCCACGCCGGCCACATGGGCGGGGATGGCGTTCATCAGCACGCTGGAGGGGTACGCCGCCTTGCCGCCGGGCACGTAGATGCCCACGCGGTCCAGCGGCGTCACCTTCTGGCCCAGCAGCGTGCCGTCCTCGTCGCGGTAGCTCCAGCTCTGGCCGCTGGCGGCCAGCTGGCGCTCGTGGTAGCTGCGCACACGGGCCGCGGCGGCTTCCAGCGCGCTGCGCTGGGCCGGGGTGATGGCCTCGAAGGCGGCCTTGAGCTCCTCGCGGGTCAATTCCAGCGCAGCCACGCTGTCGGCGCTCAGGCCGTCGAAGCGGGTGGTGTAGTCCAGCACCGCGGCGTCACCCCGGGCCTGCACGTCGGCCAGGATGTCGGCCACGCGCTGCTCGATGGCCGCGTCGGTGTCCGCGGACCAGTGTCGCAGCCGGGCGAATTCGCTCTCGAAGTCGGCGGCGGTGGTGGCGAGCTGGCGCAGGTTCAGGGCGGTCATGGCAAGGGTCCGGCGGACGGGGGATTCAGGGCTGGATGGCCGAGGCGAAGGCGTCGATCAGGGGCTTGAGGCGGGTGCGCTTGAGCTTGAGCGCGGCCTGGTTGACCACCAGGCGGGAGGAGATCTCCATGATCTGCTCGACCTCGACCAGGTGGTTGGCCAGCAGGGTCTTGCCGGTGGAGACCAGGTCCACGATGGCGTCGGCCAGGCCGGTCAGCGGGGCCAGCTCCATCGAGCCGTAGAGCTTGATCAGGTCCACATGCATGCCCTTGTCGGCGAAGTGCTGCCGGGCCACATGGGTGTACTTGGTGGCCACGCGCAGGCGCGATCCCTGGCGCACCGCAGTGGCGTAGTCGAAGTCGGCACGCACCGCCACGCTCATGCGGCACTTGGCGATGTTCAGGTCCAGCGGCTGGTACAGGCCTTCGCCGCCGTGCTCCAGCAGCACGTCCTTGCCGGCCACGCCCATGTCGGCACCGCCATACTGGACATAGGTGGGCACGTCCGTGGCCCGCACCAGCACCACCCGCACATCGGGCTGGTTGGTCGGCAGGATGAGCTTGCGGCTCTTCTCCGGGTCCTCGGTGACGGTGATGCCCGCGGCCGCCAGCAGCGGCAGGGTCTCTTCGAAAATGCGTCCCTTGGACAGCGCCAGCGTGATCATGCGCCGGTCCTTTCGCTCACGCGTTCGATGTGGGCGCCGATGGCGCGCAGCTTGTCTTCCATGCGGTCGTAGCCGCGGTCCAGGTGGTAGATGCGGTCCACCGTGGTGCTGCCTTCGGCCACCAGGCCGGCGATGACCAGGCTGGCCGAGGCCCGCAGGTCGGTGGCCATCACGGTGGCGCCCGACAGGTGCTCGACCCCGGTGACCATGGCGGTGTGGCCGTCCACGACGATCTGCGCGCCCAGGCGGATCAGCTCGTTGACGTGCATGAAGCGGTTCTCGAAGATGGTCTCGGCGATCCGCGCTGCGCCTTCGGCCACGCAGTTGACGGCCATGAACTGGGCCTGCATGTCGGTGGGGAAGCCGGGGTACTCGGTGGTGCGGAAGCTGACCGCCTTGGGCCGCGCCGTGGCCTGGATGCGGATCCAGTCCTCGCCGGCGGTGATGGTCATGCCGGCCTCACGCAGCTTGTCGATCACCGCGTCCAGGTGGGTGGCACGGGCCTCGCGCAGCACCACATCGCCACCGGCGGCCGCCACCGCGCACAGGAAGGTGCCGGCCTCGATGCGGTCGGGCACGATACGGTGGCCGCCCTCGGGCGCGTTCAGGCGCTCCACGCCCCAGATGCGGATGCGGTGCGTGCCGTGGCCTTCGATCTGCGCGCCCATCTTGATGAGCATCTCGGCCAGGTCGGGGATCTCGGGCTCGCGCGCTGCGTTCTCCAGGATGGTCTCGCCATCGGCCAGGGCCGCGGCCATCAGCAGGTTCTCGGTGCCGGTCACGGTGACCATGTCGGTCGTGATGCGCGCGCCGCGCAGGCGGCGCAGGCCGCCCTCGCCCTGGGGCGCCAGGGCCTGGATGTAGCCGTGCTGCACGGTGATCTCCGCGCCCATGGCCTGCAGGCCCTTGATGTGCTGGTCCACCGGCCGCGAGCCGATGGCGCAGCCGCCGGGCAGCGAGACCTTGGCCGCGCCGAAGCGGGCCAGCAGCGGCCCCAGCACCAGGATGGAGGCGCGCATGGTCTTGACCAGCTCGTAAGGCGCCTCGGTGGAGTGGACGGTGCCGGCGTTGATGCGCACCACGTCCGGCCGCTCGGCGTCGCGTTCGGCCGTGGCACCCAGGTGACGCAGCACCTTCAGGGTGGTGGCCACGTCCTGCAGCTTGGGCACGTTGCTCAGCGTGACGGGCTGGGCCGTCAGCAGGGCCGCGCACAGCTCGGGCAGGGCCGCGTTCTTGGCGCCGGAGATGGTCACTTCGCCGTGCAGGGGCTGGCCGCCGCGGATGAGAAGTCTGTCCATGATGAGGGGTGCTCTGGTCGGGGAATGGGCCGTCCGAACCTGGAGGGATGGGAGGGGTCCATCGCCACCGCGACGTCACCCATCACCCACGGTCCGGACCGCGGGAGAGGGTCAATGGCGGTGTTCAGCCGGCGCCTGCAGCGCGGCGGCGGGACCCTGGGCGGCCCATTCGGCCGGGGTCAGGGTCTTCATCGAAAGGGCGTGGATTTCAGCGCGCATGCGCTCGCCCAGGGCCGCGTACACCCGCTGGTGGCGGTGCACGCGCGACAGGCCTTCGAACTCGGGCGAGACGATGGTGGCGTAGAAGTGCTGGCCGTCGCCCTGCACGTCCAGGTGATCGCAGCCGAGACCGGCGGCAATGTACGCGTGGAGCTGGGCGGGGGTGGGATTGGCCATGATGGGCGGATTATCGCTGATAAGCACCTGGCGCCGTCACCACGCGCTCAATTCCGGATCTTGTAGCCCGACTTCAGCAGGCGCAGCGTCAGCACCGAGGCGGCCAGGAAGGCCCCACCCACCACGGCCAGGCTGGCCCAGGGCGACACATCGCTGACCCCGAAGAAGCCATGGCGGAAGCCGTCGATCATGTAGAAGAAGGGGTTGAAGTGGCTGGCCGCCTGCCAGAACGGCGGCAGGGTGGACACCGAATAGAACACCCCGGCCAGCATGGTCATGGGCATGACCAGGAAGTTCTGGAAGGCCGCCATCTGGTCGAACTTCTCGGCCCACAGGCCGGCGATCAGGCCCAGCGCCCCCATCAGCCCCGCGCCCAGCAGCGCGAAGGCCAGCACCCACAGCGGCTGCGCCAGGCCGGGCGGGCCGAACCAGACGGTGACGACCAGCACCCCCAGGCCCACCACCAGGCCCCGGACGATGGCCGCGCCCACATAGGCCAGGAACCAGGCCCAGTGCGACAGCGGCGTGACCAGCAGGAACACCAGGTTGCCGGTGATCTTGCTCTGGATCAGGCTGGACGAGGTGTTGGCAAAGGCGTTCTGCAGCACGCTCATCATCACCAGGCCCGGGATCAGGAAGGCGGTGTAGCCGATCTGGCCGTAGACCTTCACATGGTCCTCCAGCACATGGCCGAAGATCAGCAGGTAGAGCACCGCGGTCAGCACCGGTGCGCCCACGGTCTGGAAGCTGACCTTCCAGAAACGCAGCACTTCCTTGTAGAACAGGGTGCGGGCACCGGCCAGCGGGCCGAGCTCGGGTTCGGGACGGGCGGGCAGCAGGCGTTCGGGGGCGTTCATGCCGACACCTCCTGGCGCGGAACGGGTGCGGGTGTGGCCGTGCCCTGCATGATGGCCAGGAACACGTCCTCCAGATCGGCCCGACCGATCTCCAGATCCTCCACCCGCACGCCGGCAGCGCGCAGCTGGGCCAGCACGGCCTCCACGTCGGCGGCGTCGCGCGCGCTCACCTGGGCGATGCGGCCGGTCACGCGGGCGCGGGCCTGCAGCGCGGGCGGCAGGGCGTCGTCCGTCTTGAAGCGCAGCATGCTGCCACCGGCCGCGTGCAGCAGGTTGCTGGTGCGGTCCAGCGCCACGATCTGGCCACGCTTGAGCATGGCGATGCGCCCGCACAAGGCCTCGGCCTCTTCCAGGTAGTGGGTGGTCAGCAGCACGGTGTGGCCCTGCTGGTTCAGGCGGGCAACGAACTGCCAGAGGGTCTGGCGCAGCTCCACGTCCACGCCGGCGGTGGGCTCGTCCAGCACGATGACCGGCGGCCGGTGCACCAGGGCCTGGGCCACCAGCACCCGGCGCTTCATGCCGCCGGAGAGCTGGCGCATGTTGGCATTGGCCTTGTCGGTCAGCCCCAGGCCGGCCAGCACCTCGTCGATCCAGTCGTCGTTGTGGCGCACGCCAAAGTAGCCGCTCTGGATGCGCAGGGTCTCGCGCACCGAGAAGAAGGGGTCGAACACCAGTTCCTGCGGCACGATGCCCAGGGCGTGGCGGGCCTGGGCGAGGTCGCTGCGCACGTCGTGGCCCATCACGGTGACCCGGCCCTCGGTGGCGCGGGCCAGACCGGCCAGGATGCTGATGAGGGTGGTCTTGCCGGCCCCGTTGGGACCCAGCAGGCCGAAGAACTCGCCTTCGGCGATGTCGAAGCTGACGCCATCCAGGGCCCGGAACGGGCCCTGCCCTCCCTGGTACACCTTGGTGACGCCCTGGAAACTGATGGCGGGCATGGGCGCGATTCTAGGGAGAGTGCCAAGGGCCCACGACATGTCCGGGTGCTAGATTGGTCCGGCCATGGTCGCCAAACCGCCCCGCCGCACCCCCCAGCGCATCCTCGAGGCGGCGCGGGCGCTGTACAACCGCTTCGGCGAGCCCAACATCTCCACCACCCGCATCGCCGCCGAACTGTGCATCAGCCCCGGCAATCTGCATTACCACTACCCCACCAAGAACGCCTTGCTCGATGCGCTGGTGGCCGAGGACCTGCAGGCCCTCGACGGCGTGCTGGCCCAGGCCCCGGCCGTGCGCCGGACCGCCGAGGCCTGGCAGTGCATCCAGGCCCAGCTGGCGCTGGCGCACAAGCACCGCTTCCTGCTGCGCGACCTCAACGAACTGCTCAGCCGCAACCGGCAGCTGGAACAGCAGGTGCAGGCCATGCTGCTGCGCCAGACCGAGGCCGCCCGGGCCCTGCTGGCGGGCCTGGTGGCGGGCGGGGACGCCAGGATGAGCGCGGCCGAGATCGACGACCTCGCCACCGCCCTGGTGCTGGTGCTCAATGGCTGGCACAGCTTCGCCTTCGCCCGCGCGCCACGCTTGGCCCTGGAGGCCCCGCAGGCCGAGCGGACGCTGGCCGAGGGCGTGGGACAGGTTCTGGCGCTGGTGGCCCCCTACCTCACCCCGCAGGCGCGGGACACCCTGCGGCAGCTGCGGCAGCCGATGAGCGAGACCCCCGTGGATCCCACGCCCTTCTCTGTGGCGGCGCCCACGAACGTCGGGTCGGAACGCTGCGGGACTGGTTAATATCCGCACGAACGTTCATTCAATTCAGGAGATGACCATGTCCGACCTGTCCGCCCTGTTCCAGACTGCCGTGGCCGAGAGCAAGCAGCTGCCGGAAAAGCCCGACAACATGACGCTGCTGAAGATCTACGCGCTGTACAAGCAGGCCACCGAAGGCGATGTGCAGGGCGAGCGCCCCGGCATGATGGACTTCGTGGCCCGCGCCAAGTGGGACGCCTGGTCCAACCTGAAGGGCCAGGCGGCCGATGAAGCCAAGCAGGCCTACATCGACCTGATCGAGTCGCTCAAGGACTGAGGTCGGCGCCAGCCCCCGGCTCAGGCCTTCTTCGCGGAAGCCTTGGCCAGGGCCTCGTCCAGCATCCGGCCGGTCTCCGCCTCGATCTTGCCTGCGAAGGCCTTGAACAGCAGGCCCAGCTGGGCCTGCAGGTCGAAGCGGTCGGCCGTCACGGTCAGCGTGCCCTTGACGCCCGAGCGGTTGAACTCGATCACATCGCAGTCGCTGCCGCGTTGCACGGTGCAGCGCATGTCCAGCTTCTTCTCGGCATAGCCGGCCCAGTCCTGGGCCACCTGCCGGGCCCGCTCCAGGCCCAGTTGGTGGTCGCGGTGCATCTTCAGATCGGACATGTCATGGCTCCTTGGGTGTTGAGGCCGCCGCCGCGGGCATGAGCGCCTGCAGCGCCTGTTCGCGTTCGGGCCGTGGCCGGTCGGCCAGCCGCTGCACGGCGGCGTAGAAGCGGGGAAAGTTCTCCCCTTCCTGCTGGAACAGCGCCTGGAAGGCCGGCACCCACTGCAGGTAGGCCCCCAACACCCCCAGCGAGGCATTGTTGGCCTGTGCAAAGAAGTGGTCGTAGCCCGCGAAGCCCTGCCAGGGGCCGTCGCGCAGGGCCGCGTACTTGGCCCGCATCTGCGCGAACAACGCCGCCTTGCGCTCGCGCTTGGCCTCCTCGCCCAGCGGGCTGGCGTACAGCGCCTGCAGGGCCGCCCGGGTGCGGCCAGTCAGGGCGCGGAAGTCCTGGCGCCGCCGTTCCAGCGCGGCGTACTCGCGCCGGGCGGCCTCGTCGCCAAAGCGGCTCAGCCAGCGCTGGGCCCCGATCTGCTCCACCGCAGTGGCAAAACTCTCGTTGAAGGTGGTGTCCCCCGCGGCATAGACCACCTGGTGCGACAGCTCGTGGAAGATCAGCCGGGCCAGTTCGCCTTCGGGCCAGCGGATGAAGGTGTTGAGCAGAGGGTCGCCGCCCAGCCAGTTGCTCATGCCCAGCGTGGAGTAGGCGGGCACCGGGTAGACGCTGACCTCCAGCCCATCGGCCCGCAAGGGCGTCCCCGGCC
>NZ_BADL01000538.1 GCF_000333615.1 Ideonella sp. B508-1
CATCTGGCGCGCCCAGGCCACTGCGTCCAGGCCAACGTTCTTGCGCCCGCCATGGGTGTAGACATCCCAGCCCGGCCCACGGGCCGCCAGGTCGTCGCCGGTGCGGCGCTTGGCATCGATGGCCACCACGATGGCCTGTGCGCCGTACTTGTCCGAGGCGTCGCGGATGACCTGCGGGTTGGCCACGGCGGCGGAATTGAAGCTCACCTTGTCGGCCCCGGCATTGAGCAGGCGGCGCACGTCCTCGACGGTGCGCACGCCACCGCCCACCGTCAGCGGGATGAAGACCTGCGAGGCCACCGCCTCGATGATGTGCAGGATCAGATCCCGGCCATCGCTGGTGGCGGTGATGTCCAGAAAGGTCAGTTCATCGGCGCCCTGCTCGTTGTAGCGGGCCGCGATCTCGACCGGATCCCCGGCGTCGCGCAGTTCGACGAAGTTGACACCCTTGACGACCCGGCCGCCGGTGACGTCCAGACAGGGAATGATGCGTTTGGCGAGCATGGGGGCGATTGTCGCAGGAGCCGCCAGGGACCGCGCATGCGGGCGGCGTTACACCCCGTTGCCACTGCGTGGCCGCCGCTCGGCCATTGGCCGCCCGGGCCGCTACGATGCGCCCCGCAGCGCACCAGACGCTGCACTCACAGGGAGAGACTCGACATGCTGACCTCGCTGGCCCCGCGCATGGGCCACACCTCGCTTCTCGCACGTCTGGCCGCGGGCCTGATCGTCCTGAACAGCCTGCTGGCCAGCCCGGCGCAAGCCGATGAGCCCGGGGTGGACCACCCCGCCGTCGCCCGCTACCCGGGCGCGGAGATGAAGCACTACGACTTCAAAGAGTACGAGCAGGCACGTCTGATCCTGAGCCGGCCGCGCAAGCTGAGCAATGGCGACTACACCGCGGACAAGACGGAGGTCGTCGAGGGACAGGTCACCTATCTGCAGTACGAGATTCCAGGCTCCGCCTCGGCCTTCCAGGTCTTTCGCAACTACCAGAGCTCGCTGCGCCGCAGCGGCTTTCAGGAGCTCTTCGTCTGCGAGCGCCCCTGCATTGACGGCAATCTGGGCGATTTGCGCGAGCTGCTGATGGCCCGCGACCTCTACCTCAATTACAGCCAGGACATCCAGTACCTGGCCGCCCGGCGCGG
>NZ_BADL01000537.1 GCF_000333615.1 Ideonella sp. B508-1
GCGGGAGGACGGGGGCTCGCCCTTTTGTCAGTGTGGGGAGGCCGGATGGCCTGGGCCGCCGATGGTGCGGTTCAGAGCCTGCCGGGCGGGCCGGCCGTGCGCCAGATGGATCTGGCGCCACCGGCCACGCAGATCGCCGCCGATGTGCAGTCGCTGCATTACGGCTTGCTGGTGGTCTGCCTGCTGATCTTCATCGGCGTCTTCGGGGTGATGTTCTATTCCATCCTGAAGCACCGCAAATCGCTGGGGGCCAAGCCGGCCAACTTCCACGAGAGCGTCAAGGTGGAGATCGCCTGGACCATCGTGCCCTTCATCATCGTGGCCTGCATGGGCTTTGCCGCCACCAAGACGGTGGTGGCGCAGAAGGACACCAGCCATGCCGACCTCACCATCAAGGTCACCGGCTACCAATGGAAGTGGGGCTACGAGTACCTGAAAGGCCCCGGCGAGGGCATCCAGTTCCTCTCCATGCTGGATCCGGCGCAGCGGCAGATGTCCGATGCAGGCAAACCCTCAGGCGATGACTATCTGCTGAAGGTGGACCACCCGATGGTGGTGCCGGTGGGCCAGAAGGTCCGCATCATCACCACCGCCAACGACGTCATCCACTCCTGGATGATCCCGGCCTTCGGGGTGAAGCAGGACGCGATCCCGGGCTTCGTGCGCGACACCTGGTTCCGCGCCGACCGGACCGGCGACTTCTACGGTCAGTGCGCCGAGCTGTGCGGCAAGGAGCACGCCTACATGCCCATCCATGTGCGAGTGCTCAGCGCCGACGACTACGCCCAGTGGGTGGCGGGTGAGAAGAAGCGCATGGCCGAGGCGGCGGATGACCCGAAGAAGGTGTGGGAGCACGACGCTCTGGTGGCCCGTGGTCAACAGGTCTACGCCACCAACTGCGCGGTGTGCCATCGGCCGGATGGCAAGGGAGGCGGGCCCATCAAGCCGCTGGACGGCTCGGCCAAGGTGCTCGATGCCGACCATCTGGTGCAGATCCAGGTGCTGCTGCACGGCCAGAACAACGCCATGCCCTCGTGGAAACAGTTGTCCGACACCGAAATCGCGGCGGTGGTGACCTTCACCAAGAACAACTGGAGCAACCAGACCGGCCAGACCGTCCAGCCTTCGGAGGTGACCGCTGCGCGTGCGCAGTGAGTCTCCTTGCCTTCTTGCGATCCACGCTTCCCGTCCAGGAGCCACGATGAGCGCAGTCCTTGATGCCCACGGCCGCCCGGCCCACGATGCCCATGACCACCATGCCCATGGGCCCACCCCCGGTTGGCGCCGCTGGGTGTACGCCACCAACCACAAGGACATCGGCACGATGTACCTGCTCTTCAGCTTCACCATGCTGATGATCGGGGGCGTGCTGGCGCTGTGCATCCGCGCCGAGTTGTTCAAGCCCGGGCTGCAGTTCTTCAACCCCGAGCTGTTCAACCAGTTCACCACCATGCATGGGCTCATCATGGTGTTCGGGGCCATCATGCCGGCCTTCGTGGGCTTCGCGAACTGGATGATCCCGCTGCAGATCGGGGCCTCGGACATGGCCTTCGCGCGGATGAACAACTTCAGCTTCTGGCTGCTGATTCCCGCGGACTCTAGAGGTTCCCCGGGACCGAGCT
>NZ_BADL01000536.1 GCF_000333615.1 Ideonella sp. B508-1
ACCTCGCTGGCCCCGGGCTCGCGCATCGTCACCGATTACCTCACCCGCACCGGTCTGCTGCCTTACCTGGAGAAGCTGGGCTTCAACGTGGCGGCCTACGGCTGCACCACCTGCATCGGCAATGCCGGCGACCTGACCGCGCCGATCAACGAGGCCATCACCGCCAACGACCTGGTGGCCTGCGCGGTGCTGTCGGGCAACCGCAACTTCGAGGCCCGCATCCACCCGCTGATCAAGGCCAACTTCCTGGCCTCGCCGCCGCTGGTGGTGGCCTACGCCATCGCCGGCACGGTCCGCAAGGACCTGATGACCCAGCCGCTGGGCCAGGGCAAGAAGGGCAAGGATGTGTACCTGGGCGACATCTGGCCCAGCAGCGAGGAGATCGACCGCCTGCTGCGCCAGGCCATGCGGCCCAAAACCTTCCGCGAGAACTACGAGCAGGTGGGCGCCAAGCCTGGCAAGCTCTGGGAGCAGATCCAGGGCAGCGCCGGCGAGGTCTACCCCTGGCCGACCAGCGGCTACATCGCCCGCCCGCCGTTCTTCGACGGCTTCGAGCAGACACCCGCCCCGCGTGAAGCCACGGTGCAGGGCGCCCGCATCATGGCCCTGTTCGGTGATTCGATCACCACCGACCACATCTCGCCGGCCGGCTCGATCAAGCCGGATTCCCCGGCCGGCCGTTACCTGCAGGAACTGGGCGTCAAGCCGGTGGACTTCAACAGCTACGGCTCACGCCGCGGCAACCACGAGGTGATGATGCGCGGCACCTTCGCCAACGTGCGCATCAAGAACCTGATGCTGCCGCCCACCGAAGACGGCAGCCGGGTGGAGGGCGGCTACACCCTGATGCAACTGCCCGGCGAGACCCAGGGCCAGCGCATGGCCATCTACGACGCTGCCATGGCCTACCAGGCCGCCGGCGTGCCCACCGTGATCTTCGCGGGTGAGGAGTACGGCACCGGCTCCAGCCGCGACTGGGCCGCCAAGGGCACCCGACTGCAGGGCATCCGCGCGGTGGTGGCGCGCAGCTTCGAGCGCATCCACCGCAGCAACCTGGTGGGCATGGGCGTGCTGCCGCTGCAGTTCCAGGGCAGCGACAGCTGGTCCTCCCTGGGCCTGACCGGCACCGAGCTGATCGACATCCGCATCGAGGGCGAACTGCTGCCGCAGCGCAATGCCACCCTGGTCATCCACCGGGCCGATGGCAGCACCCAAGAGGTGACGCTGACGCTGCGCATCGACACCCCGATCGAGGTGGAGTACTACCGCCACGGCGGCATCCTGCCCTACGTGCTGCGGCAGCTGCTGGCCTGAGGGCCCTGACGGTACTCAGAAGCGCAGCACCACCTCGCCCAGGCCGTCAAAGGCCACCGTGACGGTGTCACCGGCCTGGGCGGGCAGCAGGCCCACCCAGCTGCCGGTGGTCACCACGGTGCCCGCCGGCAGCACGGCGTCCTCGCGCGTGGCGTGACGCAGCCAGGCCGGCAGCACCGCCGTGGGCCGGGCCAGGGGGTGGGTGCCGCGGCACTCGAACAGGGCCGCCGCGCCGATCTGCACGCGGACCGTTTGCGTGGCCCAGTCCCGCGCCGGCTCGAACGGTTGCCAGGCGCCCAGCACCAGCGCCCCATGCGATTGACCGTGCCGCAGCGCGCCGAGTTTCACCCCGAGGTGGACACCGGCGCCCACCTGCTGCTGGTGCTGGACCAGGCCGCCCGCCTGCAGGCCCCG
>NZ_BADL01000535.1 GCF_000333615.1 Ideonella sp. B508-1
AGACAGGACCCGTGGCCCTGGGTGAGAAGACTACCGCGGTGGCATCGCCGATCGCAAGGTGCCGGCCTGTGCCGGCTGCCACGGCCCCAGCGGTGCCGGCATCCCGGCACAGTACCCGCGTCTGGGAGGCCAGCATGCCGAGTATGTGGAGGCCCAGCTGACCACCTTCCGCAGCGGCGCCCGCACCAACAGCCCGCAGATGATGGACATCGCCGGCCGCATGAGCGACGCCGAAATCAAGGCCGTGTCCGACTACGTGGCCGGCCTGCATTGAGCAGGGGCAGAATCAGCCGCTCCAGCGCTGGGCCAGGGCCTGGCGATTGCCGTGGGCATGGCGCTGGCGCTGCGCCACAAGCGCAACCCGGCCTTCGTCTACAACTCGATGTCTGACGGCGAGCTTGACGAGGGCTCGACCTGGGAAGCGGCCATGGGCGCGGCCCACCACGGCCTGGGCAACCTGATCTGCCTGGTGGACATCAACAAGCAGCAGGCCGACGGGCCCTCGGGCCAGGTGATGGGCTTCGAGCCGCTGGCCGACAAGTGGGCGGCCTTCGGCTGGCATGTGCAACGGGTGAACGGCAACGACCTGCCGGCCGTGCGTGCCGCCTTCGATGCCGCGCGTCAGCTGGCGGAGCCCCGGCCCCGCGTCATCCTCTTCGACACGCTGATGGGCTGCGGCGTGCCCTTCCTGGAGCAGCGCGAGAAGAACCATTTCATCCGCGTCGATCCGCCGGAGTGGCAGCAGGCCCTCCAGGTGCTGGACGCATCGCAAACGCAAGGAGCGACGGCATGAACGCCACCCTCGACAAGAAGCCCCGCCTGACGACCTCGGCCATGATCGCCTCGATCGCCGCCGAGGGACAGCGCGTCAAGGCCGCCCCCTTCGGCAAGGCGCTGGTGGCACTGGCCGCCACGCGGCCGGACATCGTCGGCCTGACCGCCGACCTGGCCAAGTACACCGACCTGCACCTCTTCGCCCAGGCCCATCCGGACCGCTTCTTCCAGATGGGCATGGCCGAGCAGCTGCTGATGGCCGCGGCCGGCGGCATGGCCAAGGAAGGCCTGGTGCCCTTTGCCACCACCTACGCGGTGTTCGGTACCCGTCGTGCCTACGACTTCATCCACCAGGTGATCGCCGAGGAGAACCTCAACGTCAAGATGTGCTGCGCCCTGCCGGGCCTGACCACCGGCTACGGCCCCAGCCACCAGGCCACCGAGGACATCGCGCTGATGCGCGGCATCCCGGGCCTGACCATCGTCGACCCCTGCGATGCGCTGGACATCGAGCAGGCCGTGCCGCAGATCGCGGCGCACGCCGGGCCGGTCTACATGCGCCTGCTGCGCGGCAACGTGCCGCTGGTGCTGGACGAGTACGACTACCGCTTCGAGCTGGGCAAGGCCAAGATGCTGCGCGAGGGCAACGATGTGCTCGTCATCGCCAGCGGCTTCATGACCATGCGCGCGTTGGAGGTGGCCCAGGACCTGGCCGCCGATGGCGTGGACGTGGCAGTGCTGCACAGCCCCACCATCAAGCCGCTGGACGAGGCGGCCATCCTCGAAGCGGTGCGCTACCGCCACCGCCTGGTGGTGGTGGCCGAGAACCATTCGGTGATCGGCGGCCTGGGCGAATCGGTGGCCAGCGCCCTGCTGCGCCATCGGGTGCAGCCCGCGGGCTTCCAGATGGCGGGCCTGCCCGACGCCTTCCTCGACGCCGGCGCCCTGCCGACGCTGCACGAGCGCTATGGCATCAGCCGCGAGGCGCTGGCCGCGCGCATCAAGGCCTGGCTGGGCTGACCGGCCCTGTTCTTTCCCTTTCCATCTTCTTCCCTGGAGTGACCACAATGCTTCTCGCAGACAAAGTAGCCCTGATCACCGGCGGCGCCGGCCGCAACGGCCTGGGTTTCGCCACCGCCCGCATGATGGCCGAGCACGGCGCGCGGGTGATCATCCTCGACCTGGCGGGCGCTGACCCCGCGGGCGCCGCTGCCGAGCTGGGGCCCCAGCACCTGGGACTGGTGGCCGACGTCACCGACAAGGCCTCGTGCGAGCGTGCCGCGGCCCAGGCCCTGGAGCGCTGCGGCCGCATCGACATCCTGTTCAACAACGCGGGCATCACCCAGCCGCGCAAGACGCTGGACATCACCGCGGCCGACTACGAGGCCGTGATGGATGTGAGCCTGCGCGGCATGCTCTACATGTCGCAGGCGGTGCTGCCGGCCATGCGGGCGCAGAAGAGCGGCTCGATCATCAACACCTCCTCGGTCTCGGCCCAGCGCGGCGGCGGCATCCTGGGGGGGCCGCATTACTCGGCGGCCAAGGCCGGCATGCTGGGCCTGGGGCGTGCCATGGCGCGCGAGTTCGGCATCGACGGCATCCGTGTCAACGCCATCACCCCGGGGCTGATCGCCACCGACATCAACAAGGGCCTCATCCCCGAGGACCGCATGAAGGGCATCCTGGAGCAGATTCCGCTCAACCGCATTGGCAACCCCACCGACGTGGCCGGCTGCGTGGTGTTCCTGGCCAGCGACCTGGCCAAGTACCTCACCGGCGTCACGCTGGATGTCAACGGCGGCATGCTGATCCACTGAAGCGGCGTTCGACCGCGTCCCAGCTGTCCATTCCAAGAACCAGGAGACACACATGAGCCTTTCCCTCAAGCGCCGCCATCTGCTGGCCGGCACGGCCGCACTGCCGCTGTTCAGCATCCTGCCGCGCCGTGCCGATGCCGCCGAGTTCACCTTCAAGATGGCCACCGGCCAGGACCCCACCCATCCGGTCAACAAGCGTGCCCAGGAGGCCATCGACCGCATCAAGGTCGCGACCAACGGCCGGCTGGAGATCCGGCTCTTCCCGGCCAACCAGCTGGGCTCGGACACCGACCTGATGTCCCAGGTGCGCAATGGCGGTGTGGAGCTGTTCAACCAGGCCAGCTCGGTGCTGTCGACCCTGGTGCCGGCTGCGGGCATCGTCAACACCGGCTTCGCCTTCTCGGACAGCGAACAGGTGTGGAAGGCCATGGACGGCGGCCTGGGCAAGTATGTGCGGGCGCAGATCGAGAAGGTCGGCCTGCTGACCCTGTCCAAGCCCTGGGAGAACGGCTTTCGCCAGATCACCACCTCCACCCGGCCGATCAGCAGCCCCGATGCGCTCAAGGGCCTGAAGCTGCGGGTGCCGGCCGCCCCCATGCTCTCCACCCTGTTCACCGCGCTGGGCGCCAGCCCCACGCCGATCAACTTCAACGAGGTGTACTCGGCGCTGCAGACCAAGCTGGTGGAAGGGCAGGAGAACCCGCTGGCCATCATCGCCACCGCCCGGCTCTACGAGGTGCAGAAGTACTGCAGCCTGACCAACCATGTGTGGGACGCCTACTGGATTCTGGGCAACCGCCGCGCCATCGAGCGCCTGCCCAAGGACATCCAGGAGGTGATGTTCCGCGAGTTCGACCGTGCCGCCAGCGACGAGCGGGCCGACATTGCCGCGCTGAGCAAGTCGCTGCGTGCGGACCTGGGCGCCAAGGGCCTGCAGTTCGTGGATGTGGACAAGGCCGCCTTCAAGGTCGCGCTGGGCAAGACCAGCTTCTACAAGGACTGGCGCGCCAAGTTCGGTGACGAGGCCTGGAAGCTGCTGGAAGAAAGCGCAGGCGCGCTGGCCTGACCCCATTTCCCCCGACGACGACATGACGCCACGCCCTCACCCCGCGGTGGGGGCGCACGGAGAGGCTTTTCCATGACAGAACCCACCGCCTCGAAGCTCGCCCATGCGATCCGCTTCCTGGCCATCGACGCCATCGTGCGCGCCACCGAGGGCCACCAGGGTGTGCCGCTGGGCATGGCCGAGGTGGCCACCGCGCTCTACACCCGCCATCTGAAGTTCCTCGCCGCGGACCCCCTCTGGCCCGACCGCGACCGTGTGGTGCTGTCCAACGGCCACGGTTCGATGCTGCTCTACGCCCTGCTGCACCTGACCGGCTACGAGGCCTTCCCGATCGAGCAGCTGCGCAGCTTCCGGGAACTGGGCTCTCACTGTGAGGGTCACCCGGAGTACGCGCCGGCCCATGGCATCGAGGTGACCACCGGTCCGCTCGGCCAGGGCATCGCCAATGCCTTCGGCATGGCCGTGGCCGAGGCCTACCTGAATGCGCGTTTCGGCAGCGGCCTGGTGGATCACCACACCTACGCTTTTGTCGGCGACGGCTGTCTGCAGGAAGGCATCGGCCAGGAGATGATCTCCCTGGCCGGCCATCTGCAGCTGGGCAAGCTGGTGCTGCTGTGGGACGACAACCGCATCACCGACGATGGCAGCACGGCCCTGTCGATCAGCGAAGACGTGGCCGAACGCTTCCGCGTGGCCCAGTGGCATGTGGTGGAAGTCGATGGCCACGACCTGGAGGCGGTGTCCGCCGCCCTGGCCGAGGCGCGGCGCGATCCCCGGCCTTCGCTCATTGCCTGCCGCACCGTCATCGCACGGGGCCTGGCCCGCCTGCAGGGGCAGCGCGGGGGTCACAGCGCTCGCCTCTACCCCGAAGACGCCGAGGCGGCGCGGCGCGACCTGGACTGGCCCCATGGCCCCTTCGAGATCCCCGAGGCGGTGGGCCAGGCCTGGCGGGCCGCCGGACGCCGCGGCGCCGAGACCCATGCGGCCTGGTGTGCCCGGCGCGACGCGCTGGCCCCGGCCGAGCGCGCCGAGTTCGAGCGCGTGCTGGCCGGCCAGCTGCCCGAGGGCTGGCGCGAACTGCTGCAGGCCTACAAGCGCGAAGCCACGGAACGCGAGGATGCGCCCGGCGGCATCCTGATCTCCGCCGAGATCAACGACCGCCTCACCGACCTGCTGCCCGAACGCATGGTCGGCTGCGCCGACCTGGAAGCCCCCACCAGCCACAAGCGGCGCCTGCGGGCCTTCACCTCGCAGGACCGCAGCGGCGCCTATGTCCATTGCGGTGTGCGTGAGCACCTGATGGGGGCCATGGCCAACGGCATGGCCGCCCACGGCGGGGTGCTGCCGCTGGCCGTGACCTACCTGGCCTTCTCGGACTACGAGCGGCCCGCCATGCGCATGGCGGCGCTGATGGGCCTGCCGGTCAAGTTCGTCTTCAGCCACGACTCCATCGGCCTGGGCAAGAACGGCCCGACCCACCAGCCGGTGGAGATCCTGGCTTCGCTGCGCGCCATGCCCAACATGCTGGTGCTGCGTCCCGCGGACGCGGTGGAGGCCGCCGAATGCTGGGAGATTGCGCTGGAACACCACAGTGGCCCGGTCTCGCTGGTCTTTGCGCGCCAGGCGCTGCCGCGCGTGCGCCCAACGGCCGGTGCTGACAACCTGTCGCGCCGCGGTGCCTATGTGCTGGCCGAGGCCGACGGCGGCCCGCGTGCCGTGACCCTGCTGGCCACCGGCTCGGAAGTGGCCCTGGCCCTGGCCGCCCGGGCGCTGCTGCAGGCTGGGGGCACCCCCACGGCCGTGGTCTCCATGCCCTGCTGCGAACGCTTTGATGCCCAGGACCCGGCCTACCGCGCCGCGGTGCTGGGGCCGGGCACGGTGCGGGTGGCGGTGGAGGCCGCGGTGCGCCTGGGCTGGGACCGCTACCTGGGCGAGCGCGGCGGCTTCATCGGCATGAGCGGCTTCGGTGCCAGCGGACCGGCGGAGGCGCTCTATGCCCGCTTCGGCATCACCCCCGCCGCCATCGCGGCCGAAGCCCTGCGCTTGCTGACGCACTGAGCCCCATGGAACACATCGTCTTTCTGGACCGGGCCACGCTGGCGCCTCAGATCACCTTGCGCCAACCCGGCTTCGCGCATCACCTGGTCGAGCATGCCCGCACGGCACCCGACGAGGTGGCCGCGCGCCTGGCCGGTGCCACCATTGCCATCACCAACAAGGTGCCGATCACGGCCGCCACGCTGGCCCAGCTGCCGGCGCTGCGGCTGGTGGCGGTGGCCGCCACCGGCACCGACTGCGTGGACAAGGCAGCCTGCGCCCGCCAGGGCGTGGCGGTGGCCAACATCCGCGGCTATGCCGTCAACACGGTGCCCGAGCATGTCTTCGCCCTGATCCTGGCGCTGCGCCGCAGCCTGATGGCCTACCGCGAGTCGGTGCTGGCCGGCCGCTGGCAGCAGAGCGGGCAGTTCTGCTTCTTCGACCATCCCATCCGCGACCTGGCCGGTGCCCGGCTGGGCATCATCGGCGAGGGTGTGCTGGGCCAGCGCGTGGCCGAACTCGGCCGGGCCTTCGGCATGCAGCCGCTGTTCGCCGCCCACAAGGGCCGCAGCGGGCAGGGCCGCCTCTACACCCCCTGGCAGGAGGTGCTGGAGACCAGCGACGTCATCAGCCTGCATTCGCCCCTGACATCGCAGACGCGGCACATGATCGCCCTGCCCGAGTTAGAGGCCATGAAGCGCCGGCCGCTGATCATCAACACCGGCCGCGCGGCCT
>NZ_BADL01000534.1 GCF_000333615.1 Ideonella sp. B508-1
GAACAGCCGGGGTATTTGGCGTCCCGGGTCTGGGCGGTGGGCTGGCCGTTGTGGAAGAAGCGCACCTCGCCCTGGCCATCGCTCAGACCCAGCAGCCGGTCCTGCGCGGCCACGTCCGGGAAGGCCTGCTTCATCAGGGCCAGCCACTGCTGGGCCTGGCTCTCGCTGAAGGGGCCCACGCGGCGCATCTCGGCGATGGAGCGCTCGGCGATGGCCTCGCCCTCCAGCTTGCGGTCGTAGGTCAGCTCCAGGCCGAAGGGCTGCTGCGCGTAGCGCTCGGGCTGGAAGCCGGGCGCCACCCACAGCCGCGCCTCGTACACGCGCAGGCCAAAGAAGCGCAGCACGCCGCTGCCCAGCAGGCGGGCGGTGGGCAGCAGGGGCCGGAGTTCGGCCGGGGGCGTCGGGGCGGGGGAGGCGGTCTGGGCGAGGGCGGTCATGGGGATGTTCAAGGTGACGGGCAGGGTGGCCAGCATGCCGGCCATCCTGGCCAGGCTCCGGCGCCGGGTGCAGTGCGGGGACGGGGCCGGTGTCAGGGGGGATGTCATGGCGGATGTCATGACAGAGGCTTGCGCAGCGTGAACTGCATGACGTCGGTGTTGCCGGTGTCGAAGGCCGCCTCGCAGTAGGCCAGGTAGAAGGCCCAGATGCGCTGGAAGCGGGCATCGAAGCCCAGGCGCTGCACCGTGTCGATCTCGCGCAGAAAGGCCTCGCGCCAGCGGCGCAGGGTCTCGGCGTAGTCGGGCCCGAAGGCCAGGCGCTGCTCGACGACGAAGCCGGCGCGCAGGGCCTCGGCCTCGAAGGCCGAGGGGCTGGGCAGCAGGCCGCCAGGGAAGATGTACTGCTGGATGAAGTCGGTCGAGCACACATAGCGCTCGAACAGGTCGTCGCGGATGGTGATGGTCTGGATGCAGGCGTGGCCGCCGGGCTTGAGGCAGGCGCGCAGGGTCTCGAAGTAGCCGCGCCAGTATTCGCGGCCCACCGCCTCGAACATCTCGATCGAGACGATGGCATCGAAGGGCGCGTCCACATGCC
>NZ_BADL01000533.1 GCF_000333615.1 Ideonella sp. B508-1
GCACTGCGCGGCCCACCTGGCCTGGATGCGCCGCATGCCGGTGGTGCAGCAGGTGCTGGCCGAGGAGGGCTACCGGCGCTGAGGGTTCAGTGGTCGATGGCGTCGAGGTCGCCCTCGGCCGCGGCGATCTCGGCGCGCAGCTCGTCCATGTCGATCAGGCGGGCCTGCTCCAGCACCTGCTGCAGCTGGGCCTCCGACAAGGCGCCGCTCTGGCGGAAGACCAGGATCTGTTCGCGGATGACCATCAGCGTGGGCACCGAGCGGATCTCGAAGGCCTCGGCCAGATCGGCCTGCGCATCGCTGTCGATCTTGCCGAAGAGCATGTCGGGGTGCCGCTGCGCGGCCGCCTCGAACACTGGCGCGAACTGGCGGCAGGGGGCGCACCAGGTGGCCCAGAAGTCCAGCACCACGAGGGGATGGCCCTGTAGCGTGGCGGAGAAGTTGTCCTCGTTGAGGTCCAGCACAGACATGGCGGGCTCCCGGCTCAGGCGCGGTGGCCCGCGCCACCGACGATCAGGTTGAACACCTCGCGCACCAGGGCCAGCTCCACCGGCGGGTAGCCGCGCAGCGCCGAGATGGGCTTGAACACGCCGCCGGCCGCCTCCAGGGCCGCGGCCGGGGGCTCGAAGGCGGTGCAGCGCAGCAGGTGCACGCGGATCTCGCCGTCGGCGGTCTGCAGGCCCTGGTCGTAGTCTGGCGCCCAGACGAGTTCGCTGTCGGGCAGGGCCAGGGTCTGGGCCATGGCCTGGCGCACGGCTTCGCCGTTGCGCGGCAGGCTCACGGGCCCCAGCGCGGCGCCCTCGGGCAGGGCGCTGGGCCAGAGCAGGCAGCGTTCGGGCCAGCAGGCGAAGTTCAGCGCGGCGCTGTAGCTGTCGAAGTGGCAGAGGATGGCCCGAAAGGGCGCGGGCGCGGTGGCGTCGGTGGGCATGGCCCCTCCTGTGGTGACGCTGCATCCTAGGCGGGGCGGCGCGGCGCTGCGGCTGGCCCGGCACTTGCCCGAGAGAATCGCACAGGTTCATGGCGCATCTGGTGGTCATCGGGTGGGTCATCGGATGAGCCAGCACGCATCTTGCGATGTCCCGGGGTGGCCCGCCGGGGATGTTGGACTCGCGACAGTCTGGCCGTGCCTTTGTCTGGTTTTGTCTGGTTTCTTGCCATCCTGCACAGGAGCCCGCCCGATGCCACTCCAACCCCAGGGCTCCCGCCCAGGCCCGGATGCCGACGACTACCTGCGCCTGTTCGACCGCTGGGACGCGGCGGCGGGGGCCGGGCAGCCCCGCTGGCGGGACTTCGGCGATGTCTACCAGGCGGCCGAGGACGAGCGCTACCGCCTGCTGTTCGAGCAGGTCTGCCACCTGCTGGTCCTGCCCTCGGCCTTCAACCAGGCCATGCCGCAGGAATTCCGCGCCACGGCCCGCCAGTGGCTGGCGGGCGACGCCGCCACCCTGGCCCACATGGGCGAGGTGCAGCACCGGCACTTCATGCTCAGCGATCTGCACGACTATGTGCACCTGAGCCGGGCCACCGGCGCCGGCTGGCGCTGAGCACGTTTCGCGCGAAGGTCAGCCCGGCCGGTGCCGGGCCACGAAGCTGGCCAGTCGGTCCACGCCGGCCAGCAGCTTCTGCGGGTCGCTCACCGCATGGCACCAGCGCAGCCAGCCATCGCCCTCGGGGCCGAAGGCCGCGCCCGGGGCCAGGCCCAGGCCCACCTCGGCCACCAGGCGCTTGGCCAGGTCCAGCGAGTCGGCAAAGCCGTCCAGGCGGAAGAAGGCGTACATCGCGCCGCCGGCTTCGGGCACCTCCACGCCGGGCAGGGCGCGCAGCGCCTCGCTCAGCACGCGCCGGGTGCTCTGCAGCTCGGCGCGCAGGCGGGCCACGTCGGGCTCGCCCTGCTCCAGCGCGGCCACCGCGGCGCGCTGCACCGGCTCGAAGACGCAGGAGAAGTTGTATTCGATCAGCTTGGCCAGGTCATCGGCCAGCACCTCGGGCACCACCATCCAGCCGGCGCGCCAGCCGGTCATGCGCCAGGCCTTGGAGAAGCTGTTGACCGAGACGATGCGGTCGCCCGCTTCGTAGCGGCGCAGGAAGGACGGGGCCGAGGCCCGGGCCGGGTCGTACACCAACCGCTCGTACACATCGTCGCTCAGCACCCAGATGCCGTGCCGGCGGCAATGGGCCAGCAGGGCGTCCACCTGGGCTTCCTCGATGGTCCAGCCGGTGGGGTTGCTGGGCGAGTTGACGATCAGCAGCCGGGTCTCGGGCGTCAGCGCGGCCAGCAGGCGGTCCAGGTCCAGGTGCCAGCGGCCCTCGGTGGAGGACAGCGGCACCCGCACCACCTCGGCCCCCAGCACCCGCGGCATCTCGCAGATGTTGGGCCACAGCGGCGTGACGGCCACCACCCGGTCACCGGGCGAGAGCAGCAGCTGCATGGTCACCATCAGCCCGGTGTCGCCCGAGGCCACCACGCCGACGCGGGCGGCGTCCAGCGGCCGGCCGTGCAGACGGCTCAAGTAGCTCGCGATGGCCTCGCGCAGATAGGGCCGGCCCAGGTTCTGGCTGTAGAAGGTCTCGCCCGCGTCCAGCGACTGCACCGCCGCCGCGCGGATGTAGTCGGCCGTGGGCTGGTCCGACTCGCCGAACCAGAAGGGCAGCACGTCAGCCCGGCCCATGGCGCTGTTGGCCACCTCGCGGATCAGCGAGCCGGCCAACTGGTGGACGGCGGGGCGGGCCTGGACGGGGGGGCGGGACGGTGAGGACATGGCGGCGTGAGGGCAGACGGCGGAGGATGCGCCGATTCTGTCAGCCCGCCTCGCCGTCCTCAGGCCGGTGTGCCCAGCCGCCGCTGCAGCGCCCGCATCAGCCCGCCCAGCAGGGGCAGCTTGGCGTACAGCTCCTCGGCGGCGTCCCAGTAGTCGCGGTGTACCGCGACCCGCCCTGCCGGGGTGTAGAGCAGGTGGCTGGCGCCGCGGATGGTCCAGCGCTCGGTCCGGCCGCGGCGGGCGAAGTGGAAGTCCCAGGTCAGGAAGGCGTCGTTGCCTTCGGTCACCGCCACCCGCACCTCGAAGCGCGGGGCGTCCAGGGCCTGGAACATGTGGGCGAAGATGCGGCCGATCGCGTCCTGGCCGCGCACCTCGTTGAAGGGGTCCTTGAACAGGGCCTCGTCGTCGTAGAGCGCCAGCAGCTCGGGCAGGGTGTCCCGGCGCAGGGCCTCGTAGGCGGCCACCAGGCGGGCGGTGCGGGGGTCGGTGATGGGGCGCATGGTGGATCGGGGCGGCAGGGGTTCAGGCGCCGGTGGCCCGGCGCACCAGGGCGAAGTACCAGGCGTCGGGCAGGCCGCGCAGCAGGCGCACCCAGCGGGTGAAGCGGCGCGGGAAGTTCATCTCGAAGCGGCCCTGGGCCCAGCCCTGCAGCATGGCCTGGGCGGCCTGCTCGGGCGTGATCAGCGCCGGCATGCGGAAGGCGTTCTGCGCGGTCAGCGGCGTCTCGACGAAGCCCGGGTTGACGATGGACACGCCCAGGCCGCGCGGGCGCAGGTCCAGGTACAGGCTCTCGGCCAGGTTGTTCAGCGCCGCCTTGGTGGGGCCGTAGGCCAGCGACATGGGCAGGCCGCGGTAGCCCGCCACGCTGCCCACCAGGCTGAGGTGGCCCTGGCCCGCGGCCAGCAGGCGTGGCAGCACCGCATCGAGCAGGTGCAGGGCGCCCTGGTAATTCACGGCCAGATGGCGCTGCATCTCCGCCAGGTCGAAGGCGGTGGCGCTCTGGGCCTTGTAGTGGCCGGCGCAGAACAGCACCAGGGCCGGCATGCCCCCGGCGGCCTCGGCCACCCGCGCGGCGGCCTGCTGCACGGCCTGGGCATCGGTCACGTCCAGCGGCAGGGCCAGGCTGCCTGGGTGGGCTTGGGCGAAGTCCTGCAGCGCGGCGGCCTGCCGGGCCGAGACGATGACCCGCGCGCCCTGGCCGTGCAAGGCCTCGGCCAGCGCCCGGCCGATGCCCGAGGATGCGCCCACCAGCCAGACCCAGCGTCCGGCCCAGTCGGTGATGCGGGGGTTCAGGTCCCGTCCCAGCCAGCCCATGGCGTCAGTCCTGGTGGTGGCCGGCTTGGCTGGCAGCCTGCGCCGGCTTGGTGAAGGCCAGGGTCACGTCGCCCAGGTGGAGGCCGAACTTGCTCATGGCCGAGCGGTTGAGCACGGTGGACTCGTCCATGCGGTACATCCAGTCGTCGAACTCGACGTTCCAGACCCGACCGTCCACCGGCAGGGCCAGGGTGTAGGTCCAGTGAAAGGCGTTGCCGGCGCTCTCGCCGCGGGCCTCGCCCACCACGTCGTCGGCCCGGCCCACATAGCGCCCGTCACCCAGGTGGCGCAGGTGCCAGACGCGGCGCTGGGTCGTGCCGTCGCTGTAGCGGAAATGCTCGTCCAGCGTGCCTTCCTCGCCCTGCCACTGGCCGGTCATCTGCACCGTGAAGCGCTTGACGACGCGGCCCGAGCGGTCGGTGAACAGGCCCTGGGCGGTCAGCGGCCCATTGAGGTAGTCGCGCAGGTCCAGCACCGGCTTCTCCTGGGCATAGTCCTGCACGCTGGGGCCGGCGCAGCCCGCCAGACTGGTCAGGCCGGCGCTGGCGGCCAGGGCCAGCAGTGCGCGGCGTGAGGCTCGGGGAAGGGGGCGGTTCATGCGGTGTCTCTCCAGGTGGGGTGGCGCTGCTCGGCCCGCCGCAGCAGGGCCAGGGCCGCCAGCTTGAGCAGCAGGGGCAGGCCGCCGTAGGCCCAGGCCAGGGCCTGCAGCCCCGCGGGGGCCGCCTGACCGGGGTGGTAGCCGGCGGCGGCCAGCAGCGGCAGTGCCAGGCCGGCGGCCAGGGCCAGGTTGAGCTTGGTGGCACAGGCCCACCAGCCCAGGTAGCGGCCCTCGCCCTGCTGGCCGGCGCCGGCCTGGTGGATCACGCCGGTCAGCAGGGCGCCGGGCAGGGCCAGGTCGGCGCCCAGGGCCAGGCCGCTGGCCAGGCAGATGGCGGCAAAGGCCGCGCCGTCGCCCGCGCCCAGGGCCGGGGTGCAGGCGAAGGCCGCCACGCTGGCGGCCATGCCGGCGCGCCAGGTGGGCGACAGGCCCCAGCGCCGCACCGCCCGCAGCCACAGCGGCAGGCCCAGCGCGGCGGCGCCGAAGTAAATCAGCAGCAGCAGGGGCTGCAGCCCGGCGGCCTGCAGCCGGTCGGCCATGAAGAAAGGCAGCAGCGTGGCCGGGATGGCGGCGGCCACGCCGTTGAGCATGAAGACCGCCAGCAGGCGGCGGAAGGCGGCGTCGCGCCAGGGCGAGGCGGCGGTTGTGAGTGACGGGGGCAACGGGGGCGATGGAGCTTCGGTTGCCGCGGCCACTGCGGCGGTTGGCAGCGCGGCCGCGCCGGGGCGGCGCACCAGCCAGCCCAGGCCGAGCAGGCCAGCGCCCAGGGCCGCGGCCAGCACGGCGCTGGTCCCGTCCAGGCCCAGCCAGGTGGGCAGGGCGCTGGCCAGCACCACGCCCAGCAGGGTGGCGCCCTCGCGCCAGGCGCTGACCTGGGCCCGCCAGGCCGGTGCGCCGCCCCAGCGCGTGCCCCAGGCCTGGTGCAGGATGGCCACGCCGCTGTAGGCCAGGGTGCAGGCCAGCAGGGTCAGGCCCAGCCAGGCCAGGGTGGCGGCGGCCGGCCCGCGCGGCGGGTGCCACAGCGCGGCAAAGGCCAGCGCCAGGGCCAGGGCGCCGCCCGCCGCGGCCTGCCAGGCCTGGCGCAGGCCGCGCTTAAAGGGGCTGTCGGCCCAGCGGCCCAGGGCCGGGTCCACCACCGCTCCAGGCCGC
>NZ_BADL01000532.1 GCF_000333615.1 Ideonella sp. B508-1
GCGTTCATGACCGCAGCGAACGCCCGGCTCCAGGCGGGGCCGTCCGTCAGCTCGCTCTCATCCAGCCGCAGGTACGTCGACCACGGTTCGTCTCCGCGCCGATCCTGGCGGGCGCGCAGTGCCCCGCGCAGGACGACGGGGAGGATGGCCGCGAGCTCCGAGTCGTACCTCTGCGCGGCCGCGGCGATGCGCGCCACGCTCTGCGCGGACAGGTGCGTGGTCGTCGGATCGAGCATCGTGCGCATCAGCATCGCCATGGCCGCCACCACGACATCCGCCTCGCTGGCGAGGGCGTCGGCGGGGGTCGCGGTCGCGTTCAGAACGGACGTCAGCAGATCGAACCGCTCGCGCAGCTGCCAGATCCACAGCTGCGCCCGCGCTAGACGCACCTCGAGCTCGCCGTGACCGATGGAGAAGCGGGTCGCGGCAGCGAGGTTCTCCTCGTTG
>NZ_BADL01000531.1 GCF_000333615.1 Ideonella sp. B508-1
CCGAGGAGGGTGAGGCATGAGCGAGGCGACGAACCCCGTGCCCATCGTCCCGGCCGACGCGCTGCCGCGCCCGCGCATCGGTGCGTATGCGCGACACCTGCTGGTGTGCACCG
>NZ_BADL01000530.1 GCF_000333615.1 Ideonella sp. B508-1
CGAAGCACGGAGTGCATTCCATGAGAACCACGTACTGCGGCCTGGTCAGCGAAGCGCTGATGGGCGAAACCGTCACCCTGATGGGCTGGGCCCACCGTCGCCGCGACCATGGCGGCGTCATCTTCATCGACCTGCGCGACCGCGAAGGCCT
>NZ_BADL01000529.1 GCF_000333615.1 Ideonella sp. B508-1
TCGGCCTTCATGTAGGCCAGTTGGGCCTGCAGATTGGGCTCGACGAAACCCTCCAGCACCTTGGCCGCGATCCCGCGGGCGATGGGCTTGGCGAAGAAGGGCATGGGCGCGGTCTGGATGCGCTGGAACACCAGCTTCAGCAGCAGTGGCGGCATGGCCGAGCCCTCGGCGAAGTGCAGCCAATAGCTGAAGCGCCGGGCCTCGGGCGTGCCCGCCGGCGGGCGCAGTCGGCCCTGGCCATGGGTCTCCAGCAGGTACTCGACGATGGCCCCGCTCTCGGCCACCGTGATGTCGCCGTCGGTGATGACGGGGGACTTGCCCAGCGGATGCACCGCCTTCAGCGCCGCAGGCGCCAGCAGGGTCTGCGGGTCGCGCTGGTAGCGGCGCACCTCGTAGGGCAGGCCCAGCTCTTCCAGCAGCCACAGGATGCGCTGCGAGCGCGAGTTGTTCAGGTGGTGGACGGTGATCATGGCTGGTGTGGCGAAGGTGGTGGGCAAGCGGCCGATTGTGCCGAGGCCGTTGTCCCGGGGAGCTTGAGCCGCAAAAGCCCCGGTTTCGGCGGACTTTTCAGCCGTCCCCTCCGCGCCCGGTCACGGAAAATCTGGGCTGCCGTACCGGTTTCCTCCGGGCCTGCAGTTCGCCCGGGTATCGCGGAGCGCCTCCACCGCAGGAGGCGCTCTTGTCCCCCTCCATACCCTTGTCGAGCTGCCGCCATGACCGCGTCCGCACGCCTTTTCGCGCCTGTGCAGAAAGTGCTCCGGCACCTGCGCCTGTCCACCCAGCTGCTGCTGATCGCCGCCCTCACCGCGGTCCCCTTGATTCTGCTGACCGCCCGCATGCTCAACCAGTGCGGGCAGCAGCTGCAAGCGACCACCAATGAGCTGGCCGGTGCCCAGGCCGTGGGCGCCTTGCTGGAGGTGGCCATCCAGACCCAGACCCACCGGGGCCAGACCAACCTGGCCATGTCCGGCGACGCCAGCGCCGACAGCGCGGTGGCCGGCACCCGCCCCAAGCTGCAGGCGGCCGTCCAGGCGGCCTCGGCGCAGCTGGCCCGACACCCCGAATGGCAGTTGGACCGGCTGTGGCAGCCGATCGCAGACCAGCTCACCCACCTGGCCGGGGGCGAACGCCAGGGGGACCGGGCCGCGGTGTTCCAGACCCACACCCGGCAAGTGGCGGCACTGCGGGCGCTGCTGCAAGAGCTGGGCGAGCGCAGCGACCTGCTCTTCGACCCCGAGCCGGACACCTATTTCATGATGGCGCTGGC
>NZ_BADL01000528.1 GCF_000333615.1 Ideonella sp. B508-1
ACCCGCGCCAGCCCGACTGGCTCTCCAGCTTGGAGGCGCGCGGAAAGCCGGTGCCGTCGGCGAATTCGTGGTGCTGCCAGCGCGCCAGCATCTGCCGCGCGCTGATCCATGAGCCCAAGATGCTGCTGCTCGACGAGCCCTTCGGCGCGCTGGACGCCTTCACCCGCGAGGAACTGTGGTGCGCACTGCGCGACCTGCAGGCCGCGCAGAAGTTCAACGTCATCCTGGTGACCCACGACCTGCGCGAGAGCGTCTTCCTGGCCGACACCGTCTACGTGATGAGCAAGAGCCCGGGCCGCTTCGTGGTGCGCCGCGAGATCGACCTGCCCCGTCCGCGCGACCTGGAGGTGACCTACACCCCGGCCTTCTCGGACATCGTGCATGAACTGCGTGGCCACATCGGCGCCATGCGCAAACAAGGTGTGGAGGTGGCCCAATGACGACCGCGGCACAACGCGCCAAGCGCCTGGAGCGCTGGTCGCCCTGGGTCCTGCTGCTGCTGATCCTGGTGGTCTGGCAGGCCATCTGCAGCGGCTTCCAGGTCAGCGAGTTCATCTTCCCCAGCCCCTTGCGCATCTGGGACCAGGTGCTGGAATACCGCGACGTGATCCTGGGCCATGCCTGGCGCACCTTCTGGGTAACGATGACCGGCTTCGGCATCGCCATCGTGGTGGGCGTGCTGCTGGGCTTCCTGATCGGCAGCTCGCGCCTGGCCTATGCCGCCATTTACCCGCTGATGACCGGCTTCAACGCCCTGCCCAAGGCGGCCTTCGTGCCCATCCTGGTGGTGTGGTTCGGCATCGGCGTGGGGCCGGCGGTGCTCACCGCCTTCCTGATCTCCTTCTTCCCCATCACCGTCAACATCGCCACCGGCCTGGCCACGCTGGAGCCCGAGCTGGAAGACGTGCTGCGGGTGCTGGGTGCCCGGCGCTGGGACGTGCTGGTGAAGGTCGGCCTGCCCCGCTCCATGCCCTACTTCTTCGGCTCGCTGAAGGTGGCCATCACCCTGGCCTTCGTCGGCACCACGGTGTCGGAGATGACGGCCTCCAACGAGGGCATCGGCTACCTGCTGGTGAGCGCCGGCAGTGCGATGCAGATGGGCCTGGCCTTCGCGGGTCTGGTCGTCGTCGGCGCGATGGCCATGGTGATGTACGAGTTCTTCTCCTGGGTCGAGAAGCGCACCACCGGCTGGGCCCACCGCGGCTCGCAATCGCATTGAACGCAAGGAGCACGACGCCATGCTGACGCCCGCACAGATCGAGCGCCACCTGCGCGAGGCCCAGGCCGTGGCCGAGCAGGCCATGGCCAGCGGCCACCATCCCTTCGGCGCCCTGCTGGTGGCGCCCGATGGCGAGACGGTGCTGCTGCGCCAGGCCAATGTGGACACGGTCAACCATGCCGAAGCCGTGCTGGCCCGCGAGGCCGCGCGGCTGTATGCCCCGCACCTGCTGTGGGACTGCACGCTGGTCACCACCGTGGAGCCCTGCGCCATGTGCGCCGGCACCCAGTACTGGGCGAACATCGGCCACCTGGTCTACGGCCTGGAAGAGACCGACCTGCTGGCCCTGACCGGCAACCACGCGCTCAACCCCACCCTGGCCCTGCCCTGCCGCGAGGTCTTCGCCCGCGGGCAGAAGGCCATCGAGGTGCATGGCCCCACGCCGGAACTGCGCGAGACGCTGCTGACGCCGCACCGGCATTTCTGGCACCACCGCTGAGCCCCGCGGCCCCCGGGCCCGCGGGCGGCTCCCCTACACTGCGCGGTCCTCTTTTCACGCTCGCATGCCCATGGGCTGGCACGGCCACCTGCACCTTCAGTACACCCGCGACGGCGAACGCACCGTCGCGCTGGACCGCCACCACGGCCCGCTGCGGGTGCTGCAGCGTCTCTACCCCGAGGGCGAGGCCATCTGTCACCATGTGCTGGTGCACCCGCCCGGCGGCATCGTGGGTGGCGACGTGCTGGACATCACCATCGAACAGGCCGCGGGCACGCATGCCCTGATCACCACGCCCAGCGCCACGCGCTTCTACCGCAGTGCGGGCGAGGTGGCCCGGCAGAACCTGGTGGCCCGGGTGGCCGCCGGCGCCCGGCTGGAGTGGCTGCCGCTGGAAACCATCGCCTACCGCGGCTGCCTGGCCGAGAACCGGCTGCGCTTCGAACTGGCGCCGGGCGCGCTGATGCTGGGCTGGGAGATGCTGGCCCTGGGCCTGCCGGCCGCCGACGAGGCCTTCACCCGTGGCCGCATCACCCAGCACCTGGAACTGCCCGGCACCTGGCTGGAACGCGGCACGCTGGCGGCCGAGGACACCCAGCTGCTCGATTCCCCGCTGGGCCTGGGCGGCCAGCGGGTGCTGGGCATGCTGTGGGCCGCCGGCGGTGAAGCGCTGCCCCTGGCCCCTGCGCCAGGCCCTGCTGGATGCGGCCCGCGAGGTGATGGCCGGCGACCCGCTGGACGCCCAGGCCGGCGCCACCTCGCCCGACCCGGCCGTGGTGGTCTGCCGCGCGCTGGCGCCCCGGGTGGAGCCGCTGTTCGGCCTGTGGCGGCAGTTGCGGGCCCGCTGGCGCGCCCTG
>NZ_BADL01000527.1 GCF_000333615.1 Ideonella sp. B508-1
CAGGATGCCCACGATCAGGTCGCCATGGCGTCGGCCGCCCAGCAGGTGGCAGATCAGGTCATAGACCAGCCAGAACACGGCCAGAAAGCCCAGCGCCGCGGCCACCGCCCAGCCCGGCGAGGACCAGGCATGCACCCGCGGATCGATCAGGAAGGTGCGGGCCTGGAACAGGTAGAGCACGGTGAACAGGCCGAAGCCGGTCAGCCAGGTGCTGTAGCTCTCCCAGAAGAACCAGTGCAGCTTTTCGGGCAGCGTCTTGGGCGCCACCGTGTACTTCTGCGGGTTGTAGAAGCCCCCCCCGTGCACGGCCCAGAGTTCGCCGCCCACGCCCTTGTCCTTCAGGACCGGGTCGGTCGGCGGCTCCAGGCTGCTGTCCAGGAAGACGAAGTAGAAGGACGAGCCGATCCAGGCGATGGCCACGATCACATGGGCCCAGCGCAGCAGCAGGTTGGCCCAGTCCAGCAGGTAGGTGGTGTCCATGGTTCAGCTGCCCCGGTAGGTCGAGTAGGCCCAGGGGCTGGCCAGCAGCGGCACGTGGTAATGGGCCGCGGCATCCGCGATGCCGAAGTCCAGCGGCACGGTGTCCAGGAAGGGCGGCTCGGGCAGATCCACCCCGGCGGCGCGGAAGTAGGCTGCCACCTCGAACACCAGGCGGTAGCGCCCGGGCTGGAAGTCCTCCGCCTTCAGCAGCGGCCCATCGGCCCGCCCGTCGTGGTTGAGCACCAGCTCGCGGATCAGTTCAGGCTCGCCAGCCGGAGCCAGGCGGTAGAGGCGGACGGCCATGCCGGCGGCGGGGCAGCCGCGCATCGTGTCCAGCACGTGGGTCGTGAGTTGTCCCATGGGGTGCAGAAAGTGGTTGAAACCTGTGAACCGAAGTGTATACACTTTCGAATACACCGCAAGACATCTGTCAGAAGCCCTTGCCCTCCATGGCCCGCCGCCCCGACCCCGACGCGCTTGCCCGCCCCGCCGATACCGGGGTGGAGGCAGCCGCGTCCCCCGCCACGGCCCCCGGCGAGCGCACCACCACCGACAAGATCGTCGCCTCGGTGACCACCGCCATCGTCGAGCGCCGGCTGATGCCCGGCACCAAGCTGGTCGAACAGCAGATCGCCGACATCTTCAAGGTCTCGCGCACCGTGGTGCGCCAGGCCCTCAACCAGCTCTCGCGCGACAAGCTGGTCACGCTGGAGCCGGCCCGCGGCGCCTTTGTGCGCGAGCCCAGCGTCGAGGAGGCCCGCCAGGTCTACGAAGTGCGCACGCTGCTGGAAGGCGCCATGCTGCGCGAGCTGGCCGAGCGCATCACCGACGCCCAGATCACCCGCCTGCGCCAGCACCTGGCCGACGAGGCCGCCGCCATCGCCCGCACCGACGTGAGCGGACGCACCCGCCTGCTGTCCGACTTCCACAGCCTGCTGGCCGGCATGCTGGGCAACGAGGTGCTGGCCGAGATGCTCTCGGACCTGCTCTCGCGCTGCTCGCTGATCGCGCTGATGTTCCAGAGCTCCCACTCGGCCGAGGAATCCTCCGGCGAGCATGTGGCCATCGTCGAGGCCCTGGCCCGGCGCGACGGCGAGGCCGCCGTGGCCCTGCTGCGCGAGCACCTGGGCAATGTGGAGCGCAACCTGCGCCTGAACCCGCGCGTGGCCGACCTGGCCACCGCCCTGCAACCCGACACCCCGTGAATGCCCGGTGAACACACCATGAGCACGACATCCCGCTACCCCCGTGATCTGGTCGGCTATGGCCGCAAGCCGCCCCACGCCCGCTGGCCCGGCAACGCCCGGGTGGCCGTGCAGTTCGTGCTGAACTACGAGGAAGGCGGCGAGAACGCGGTGCTGCACGGCGACGCCGGCAGCGAACAGTTCCTCTCCGAGATGTTCAACCCCGCCGCCTACCCGGCCCGCCACCTGTCGATGGAAGGCATCTACGAGTACGGCTCTCGGGTGGGCGTCTGGCGCATCCTGCGCGAGTTCGAGCGCCGCGGCCTGCCGCTGACTGTCTTCGGCGTGTCGATGGCGCTGGAACGTCACCCCGAGCTGACCCAGGCCTTCGTCGAGCTGGGCCACGAGATCGCCTGCCACGGCTGGCGCTGGATCCACTACCAGAACCTGCCAGAAGAGGTGGAGCGCGAGCACATGGCCCGCGGCATGGAGATCATCCAGAAGCTCACCGGCGAACGTCCCCTGGGCTGGTACACCGGCCGCGACAGCCCCAACACCCGCCGCCTGGTGGCCGACTACGGCGGCTTCGCCTACGACAGCGACTACTACGGCGACGACCTGCCCTTCTGGCTGCAGGTGAAGAAGAGCGACGGCAGCCTGGCCCCGCACCTGGTGGTGCCCTACACGCTGGACACCAACGACATGCGCTTCTCGCTGCCGCAGGGCTTCAGCCACGGCGACGAGTTCTTCGAGTACCTGCGCGACGCCTTCGACGTGCAGTACGCCGAGGGCGACGAGCGCCCCAGCATGCTGAGCATCGGCATGCACTGCCGGCTGCTGGGCCGCCCGGGCCGTTTCAAGGCCCTGCAGCGCTTCCTGGACCATGTGCAGAGCCACAGCCGGGTCTGGGTGACGCGCCGCATCGACATCGCCCAGCATTGGCGGGCCACCCATCCCTTCGATGCCACCACCGCCTTCGTCTGGGAGTGACGCCATGCCCGCTGCGCTGACGCTGGACCTGCTCAAGCAAGCCGACCACGACACCTTCTGCCGCCTGCTGGCCGGGGTCTACGAACACTCGCCCTGGATCGCCGAAGGCGCCTGGACCCGCCGGCCGTCGGACGGCTTCGCCACGCTGGCCCAGCTCAAGCGCACGCTGGTGGAGGTGGTGCGCGCCGCGCCCGAGGCCGCGCAGCTGGACCTGATCCGCGCACACCCGGAACTGGCGGGCAAGGCCATGGTGGCCCGGACGCTGACCGCCGAATCCACCGGCGAGCAGCGCAGTGCCGGCCTGACCGACTGCAGCCCCGAAGAATTTGCCCGCCTGCAGCAGCTCAACGCCGACTACAACGCCCGCTTCGGCTGGCCCTTCATCCTGGCCGTCAAGGGCCCGCGCGGGCTGGGCCTCAGCCGCCAGCAGATCATCGACACCTTCGCTCGGCGCCTGTCGGGTACGAAGGAGTTCGAGTTCGCCGAGTGCCTGCGCAACATCCACCGCATCGCGGAGATCCGCCTGAACGAGAAGTTCGGCGCCGAGCCGGTGCTGGGCAACCAGGTCTGGGACGGGGCCGAGGCCCTTGCCGCGCACAGCGAGCCGGGCTTTGCCGAACGCGGCGAGCTCACCGCCACCTACCTCACGCCGGCCCACCAGGCCTGTGCCGCCCAGCTGCTGCAGTGGATGCGCGAGGCCGGCTTCGACGAGGTCCAGCGCGACGCGGTGGGCAATGTGGTGGGCGTCTACCACGGCAGCGACCGCCGTGCCCCGCGCCTGCTGACCGGCAGCCACTACGACACCGTGCGCAACGGCGGCAAGTACGACGGCCGGCTGGGCATCCTGGTCACGCTGGCCGCGGTGCGCGAGCTGCACCGCCAAGGCCGGCGCCTGCCCTTCGGCATCGAGCTGGTGGCCTTTGCCGAAGAGGAAGGCCAGCGCTACAAGGCCACCTTCCTGGGCTCGGGCGCGCTGGTCGGCCAGTTCGACCCGGCCTGGCTGGACCAGACCGATGCCCAGGGCATCGCCATGCGCGAAGCCATGCGTGCTGCCGACCTGCCCGCCACGCTGGACGCCATCGCCGGCCTGCGCCGCAGCGCGGCCGACTACCGGGGCTATGTGGAGGTGCACATCGAGCAGGGCCCGGTGCTGGACGACCTGGACCTGCCGCTGGGCGTGGTCACCTCGATCAACGGCAGCGCGCGCTACCGTGGCCGCTACACCGGCGTGGCCAGCCATGCCGGCACCACGCCGATGAACCGCCGGCGCGACGCCGCCACCGCGGCGGCCGAGCTGGCCCTGTTCGCCGAGGCTCGCGCCTCGGCCGACGAGGGCTCGGTGGCCACGGTGGGCCTGCTGGAGGTGCCGCAAGGCTCGATCAACGTGGTGCCCGGGGCCTGCGACTTCAGCCTGGACCTGCGCGCCCCCACCAACGCCCAGCGCGACGCCATGGTGCTGGACGTGCGACGCCAGGCCCAGCGCATCGCCGAACGCCGCCGGGTGCAGCTGCAGCTCGAGGAGGTGATGGTGGCCTCGGCCGCCCCGTCCGACCCGGCCTGGCAGCGCCGCTGGGAGGCCGCGGTGCGGGCCCAGGGCCTGCCCGTCTTCCACCTGCCCAGCGGCGCCGGCCATGACGCGATGAAGCTGCATGAGCTGCTGCCGCAGGCCATGCTCTTCGTGCGCGGCGGCAACGCCGGCATCAGCCACAACCCACTTGAGTCCGTTAGCAACGACGACTGCGAACTGGCGGTGCAGGCCCTGCTGTGCCTGCTGGACCAACTCGCCCAGGAAGCCCCATGAGCCTGCCCACCGACCACCCGACCTACCTGGCCCTGGATGCCTGGATCGACGCCCACTTCGACGAAGAGGTGCACACCCTGCAGGCCCTGGTGCAGGTGCCCACCGACACGCCCCCGGGGAACAACGCCCCCCACGCCGAGCGCACCGCCGAACTGCTCACCGGCATGGGTCTGCCCGTGAGCCGCCACCCGGTGCCGGCCGCCGACGTGCAGGCCTATGGCCTGCAGAGCATCACCAACCTGATCGTGCGCCGCAGCTACGGCGACGGCGGCCCCACCGTCGCCCTGAACGCCCACGGCGACGTGGTGCCCCCGGGCGAGGGCTGGACCCACGACCCCTATGGCGGCGAGGTGGTGCCCGATGCGACGGGCGGCCAGCTCTACGGCCGCGCCTCGGCCGTCAGCAAGAGCGACTTCGCCACCTACATCTACGCGCTGCGGGCCCTGGAGGCGGTGGCCCGGCCGCAGCGCGGCGCCATCGAGCTGCACTTCACCTACGACGAGGAGTTCGGCGGCGAACTCGGCCCGGGCTGGCTGTTGGCCCAGGGGCTGACCCGGCCGGACCTGCTGATCGCCGCGGGCTTCAGCTACCAGGTGGTGACCGCCCACAACGGCTGCCTGCAGCTGGAGGTGACGCTGCACGGCACGGCCTCGCACGCGGCCTACCCGGAGACCGGCGTCGACGCGCTGCAGGCCGCCAACAAGCTGCTGAGCGCGCTCTACGCCCACAACGAGGTGCTGCGCGGTCGCCGCTCCAGCGTGGCCGGCATCACCCACCCCTACCTGAACGTGGGCCGCATCGAGGGCGGCAGCAACACCAATGTGGTGCCCGGCAAGGTGGTGCTCAAGCTGGACCGCCGCATGATCCCCGAGGAAGACGTGGCGGCGGTGGAAGCCGAAGTGCGCGCCCTGATCGAGGCGAGCATCGCGGCCTGCCCCGGCATCCGCCTGGAGATCAAGCGCCTCTTGCTGGCCCATTCGCTCAAGCCCCTGCCCGGCCACGAGAAGCTGGTGGCCCCGCTGCAGCGCCACGGCGAAGCGGTGTTCGGCGAGCCCATCCCCACCTCCGGCACGCCGCTGTACACCGACGTGCGCCTGTATGGGGCCCAGGGTATCCCGGCCGTCATCTATGGCGCTGGCCCGCGCACCGTGCTGGAGTCCAACGCCAAGCGGGCGGACGAGCACCTGGCCCTGGCCGACCTGAAGCGCGCCACCCGCGTGGTGGCCCGGGCGCTGCACGACCTGCTGCAGCCGGCCTGAGGCCCCTCGGACACGGCCTGCACCGCCCCGATTTCGCACGCTTCTTGCAACACCTTTTCCATCCCCGAACCTGCCTTCTCTTCCCCGGAGTCCCCATGCGCCTGAATGCCCTTGCCTCCCTGTCCCGCCTGAGCCGCCGCAGCCTGCTGGGCCTGGCCGCGGCCCTGACCCTGCCGGTCATGGCCCAGGCCCAGACCACGCCGATCAAGTTCCAGCTGGACTGGCGCTTCGAGGGCCCCAGCGCCTTCTTCCTGCTGCCGGCCGCCAAGGGCTACTTCAAGGCCGAGAAGCTGGACGTCACCATCGACGCGGGCAATGGCTCGGGCAATGCGGTCAACCGCGTGGCCTCCGGCGCCTATGACATGGGCTTTGCCGACCTGGCCGCGCTGATGGAGTTCCAGGCCAACAACCCCACCGCGCCGAACAAGCCGGTGGCGGTGATGATGGTCTACAACAACACGCCCGCGGCGGTGTTCGCGCTCAAGAAGAGCGGCATCAAGACCCCGGCCGACCTGAGCGGCAAGAAGCTGGGCGCACCGGTGTTCGACGCCGGCCGCCGCGCCTTCCCGATCTTCCAGAAGGCCAACAACGTGGGCAAGGTGGAATGGGTCAGCATGGACCCGACGCTGCGCGAGACCATGCTGGCCAAGGGCGACCTGGACGCCATCACCGGCTTCTACTTCACCTCGCTGCTGAACCTGGAAGCCCGCGGCGTGAAGGCCAGCGATGTGACCGTCATGCCCTTCCCGCAGTTCGGCGTGAAGCTCTACGGCAACGCCATCATCGTTGGCGAGGAGTTCCTGAAGAAGCACCCGGAGGAGGTCAAGGCCTTCCTGCGCGCCTTCACCAAGGGTGCCAAGGACGTGATCGCCGATCCCAAGGGCGCCATCGCCAGCGTCAAGGCCCGCGACGGCATCATCAATGCCGAGCTGGAAGAGCGCCGTCTGAAGCTGGCCATCGAAAGCTCGGTGGCCACGCCCGACGCCAAGGCCGAGGGCTTCGGTGACCTGAGCAAGCCGCGCCTGGCCCTGATGGCCAGCCAGGTGGCCGACGCCTTCCAGACCAAGAGCCGCATCAACCCGGATGCCATCTGGAACGGCAACTACCTGCCCTCGGCCGCCGAGCGCGCCATCTTCAAGAAGTGACCCTCGCCCACACCGGGCGGATGCCTGCCTGGCCAGGGCCGGGCAGCCGCCGGTGTGGCCCCGCACGCCCATCCAGCCGAGGTGCCGCATGAGCTTTGTCGACTTTCGCAACGTCTGGCTCGCCTACAACGACGAGCTG
>NZ_BADL01000526.1 GCF_000333615.1 Ideonella sp. B508-1
CCAGTCCGACCCCGCCTGCCGCGCCCGCATCAATGCCGGCGAGATGGAGTACCTGGACATCCACTTCTCGCACGTCGCGCAGTTCGTCTGGTTCGGCTTCTTCGGCCCGCTGAACGTGGCGGTGGTGGAGGTCTCCGGCATCCTGGAAGACGGCCGCCTGATCCCCTCTTCCTCGATCGGCAACAACAAGACCTGGCTGGACCAGGCCGACAGGATCATCCTGGAGGTCAACAGCTGGCAGAGCCCCAAGCTGGAGGGGATGCACGACATCTACTACGGCACCCAGCTGCCGCCGCACCGCCAGCCCATTCCCCTGGTGCACCCGAACGACCGCATCGGCGAGGCCTATCTGCGCGTCGACCCCGCCAAGGTGGTGGCGGTGGTGGAGACCCACCACGCGGACCGCAACAGCGCCTTCACGCCGCCGGACAACGCCTCGCGCCAGATCGCCGGCCACATCATCGAGTTCCTGCAGAGCGAGGTGAAGCGCGGCCGCCTGCCGGCCAATCTGCTGCCCCTGCAATCGGGCGTGGGCAACATCGCCAACGCGGTGATGGCCGGCCTGCTGGACAGCCCCTTCGAGAACCTGACCGCCTACACCGAGGTGCTGCAGGACGGCATGCTGGAGCTGCTGAAGTCCGGCAAGATGAGCACCGCCTCGGCCACCGCCTTCTCGCTGAGCCCGACCGCGCTGGAAGAGCTGACCGCCAACCTGGACCAGTTCCGCGAGCGCATCGTGCTGCGTCCGCAGGAAATCAGCAACCACCCCGAGCTGGTGCGCCGCCTGGGCATCATCGCGATGAACGGCATGATCGAGGCTGACATCTACGGCAACGTCAACTCGACGCACGTGATGGGCAGTTCGATCATGAACGGCATCGGCGGCTCGGGCGACTTCGCCCGCAACGCCTACCTGTCGATCTTCATGACGCCCTCCACCGCCAAGGACGGCAAGATCTCCTGCATCGTGCCGATGTGCAGCCACGTGGACCACACCGAGCACGACGTGCAGGTCATCGTCACCGAACAGGGTCTGGCCGACCTGCGCGGCCTGTCGCCGCGCCAGCGCGCCCAGGTGGTGATCGACCGCTGCGCCCACCCGGACTTCCGCCCGGCCCTGCACGACTACTTCAACCGCGCGATGGAAAGCGGCGCCGGGCGACACACCCCGCACCTGCTGCAGGAAGCCCTGAGCTGGCACCTGCGCTACACGCAGACCGGCTCGATGCGCTGAGCGTTCAGAACAGGCGGAAGGCCGCGATCGCCACCAGGGTCGGGGGGGTGGCGGCCAGCAGCAGCGCCACCGGCTGGATGGCCTGCTGCGAGAAACTGCCCTTGAGCACCGCGGCGCCGGCTGGGTTGGGTGCGTTGGCGATCAGGGTCAGCCCTCCGCCGGTCACCGCGCCGCTGACCAGGGCGATCTTGAACTCCTGGCTCAGGCCGGGCACCAGCGAGCCCAGGTAGGTCAGCGCGGCGTTGTCAGTCACCGCGGTCAGCGCCGTGGCACCGAAGTACACCGCGTTGGCGTCCATGGCCATCAGCATGGGCTGCAGCCACCACTGCTGCAGCCCCCCCAGCACCACCAGGCCGGCCAGGAAGAAGGCCACCATCAGCGCCTCGCGCAGCAGCAGTGGGTTCTGGTAGCGCTCGTAGGCGTGGGTGAAGCCCAGGAAGAACAGGAACAGGCCCATGAACACCGGCGGGTGGTGCGAGAAGGCCGCCACCCCGGCCAGGAAGGCCACATGCACCGCCATCACCGGCCAGGGCACCAGCTCGCCCAGGGCCGAGGCCTTGCCCGACACCGTGGCCAGCTCGCGCCGGAACAGCAGGGTCAGCACCGCCGCATTGACCACCACCGCCAGCGCGGCCCGGTCACCGATGTGCTCGATCATGAAGGCCAGGTCCCAGTTCCAGGCCTCGGCCACCATCAGCACCGGCGGCGCGGCGAAGTTGGTCAGCGTGCCGCCGATCGAGACATTCACGAAGAGCACGCCCAGCGCGCCGTACTTGAGCTTCTCGGACACCGGTGCGGCATAGATGCCGTTGCGCAGCAGCAGGGCCGCCAGCGTCATGGCCGCCGGCTCGGTGATGAAGGAGCCCAGCAGCGGCACCAGCGACAGCGTGACGAAGAAGATGGCCGCGCTGCGCGGCACCGGCAGCAGGATGGCCACCAAGTGGACCAGGCGCGCGGCCAGCTGCAGGATGGGCCGGGTGCCGGCCATCACCATGATGGCGAACACGAACATCGGCTCGGTGAAGTTGCGCCCGTCCAGGTAGCGCACCGCCTCATGCTTGCCCTCGACGGCGAACATGAAGACCAGCAGCACCATGGCCCAGAAGCCGAACACCACTTCCACCTCGCCCAGCAGGTGCCAGATGCCGGCGTGCTCGGGCTGGCGGTGGGCCAGCTTCTCGAAGAACTTGGTCGAAAAGGTGTGCAGCAGAGCGACGGCGAAGAGGCCGGCGCCCACCCACTGGATCAGGCTGGTGTCAGTCATGGGGCGCCACCATACCGCAGCTCAGGTGACGAGCAGGGCGCGGAAATCGTTGACGTTGGTCATCGTCGGCCCGGTGACCAGCAGGTCGCCCAGCGCGCCGAAGAAGCCGTAGGCGTCGTGCCGCTGCAGGTGCTCGGCGGCCGACACGCCGGCCGCCGCGGCACGCGCCAGGGTGTCGGGCGTGACCCAGGCACCGGCGTTGTCCTCCACCCCGTCGATGCCGTCGGTGTCGCCGGCCAGGGCCCAGATGCCCGGCTCGCCCTGCAGCGCCAGCGCGGTGCCCAGCAGGAACTCGGTGGCCCGCCCGCCGCGGCCCGGCGCCTGACCGCTGCCCGGCGGCGGCAGGGTCACGGTGGTCTCGCCGCCGGACAGGATCAGGCAGGGCCGCGCGAAAGGTTGGCCGTGGCGACGACAGGCCCGCGCCAGCGCCGCATGCACCCGCCCCACCTCGCTGGACTCGCCCTCGATCTCGTCGGACAGCACATGCACCGCCAGGCCCTGCTGACGGGCCAGGGCGGCGGCGGCCTCCAGGCTCTGGCGTGGCGCGGCGATCACCCGGGCCTCGGCGCGGGCGAAGCAGGCATCGCCCGGCTTGGGCGTCTCCCAGGCGCCGCTGCGCAGGGCTTCCAGCGCGACCGCGGGCAGCGCGATGCCGTGACGCGCCAGCAGGGCCAGGGCCTCGGCGCAGGTGCCGGGGTCCGGCACCGTCGGGCCGCTGGCGATCACCGAGGGCTCGTCACCGGGCACGTCGGAGATCAGCAGGCTGAGCACCCGGGCCGGCGCGCAGGCCGCGGCCAGCCGGCCGCCCTTGATGGCTGAGAGGTGCTTGCGCACCGTGTTCATCGCGCCGATGGGCGCACCGCTGGCCAGCAGGGCGCGGTTGACCGCCTGCTTGTCGGCCAGGGTCAGGCCCGGCATGGGCAGGCTCAGCAGGGCCGAGCCGCCGCCAGAGATCAGGCAGATCACCAGGTCGCTCTCGGTCAGGCCCTGGGTCAGCGCCAGCATGCGCTCGGCCGCGCGCTGCCCGGCCGCGTCGGGCACGGGGTGGGCCGCCTCCACCAACTCCACCCGGTGCGGGCGCTCGGCCCAGCCCGGCGGCATGTGGCCGTAGCGCGTGACCACCAGGCCGGAGAGCGGCGCCTCGGCCGGCCAGGCGGCCTCCAGCGCCGCCACCATGGCGCCACCGGCCTTGCCGGCGCCCAACACCAGGGTGCGTCCGCCCTCGGGCGGCGGCGGCAGGTGGGCGGCCAGCATGGCCTCGGGACGGGCCACGCGCACCGCTTCATCAAAGAGGCCGCGCAAGAGATCACGTGCCCGTGCATAGCTCCAGCCGCTCATGCCCGCCCCCGGGACCCGAGCGAGGGTGCAGCCAGGCCTGGATGATGCAGCGCATCAACAACACGATAGAAGGACATGGTGGACGGACAATGGTTGAACAACTGCCGGGCCACGATACCAAAGCCCCCGTCCATCCGGAGCCCTTGATGTCCCTGACCGAACCTTCCCTGCTGATCCGCGACGCCGACCTGGTGGTCACGGTGGACGAGCAGCGCCGCGAGCTGCCGCGCGCCAGCGTGCTGATCCGCGGTCGCGCCGTCGAGGCCATCGGCCCGGCCGACGCCCTGCCGCGCGAGGCCGACGAGGTGATCGACGCCCGCGGCCACATCGTGATCCCCGGCCTGGTCAACACCCACCACCACATGTACCAGAGTCTGACGCGGGCGATTCCCGCCGCGCAGGACGCCGAGCTGTTCGGCTGGTTGAAGACGCTCTACCCGATCTGGGCCGGGCTGACGCCGGAGATGGTGCGGGTGTCGACCCAGGTCGCCATGGCCGAGCTGCTGCTCTCGGGCTGCACCACCAGCTCGGACCACCTCTACCTCTACCCCAACGGCGTGCGGCTGGACGACAGCATCGAGGCGGCCGAGGCCATCGGCATGCGTTTTCACGCCGCACGCGGCAGCATGAGCGTGGGCGAGAGCGCCGGCGGCCTGCCACCCGACGCGCTGGTGGAGCGCGAGGACGCCATCCTGGCCGACACCCGGCGCCTGATCGAGACCTGGCACGACGCCAGCCGCTTCAGCATGCGCCGCGTGGTGGCCGCGCCCTGCTCGCCCTTCTCGGTCAGCCGCGAGCTGATGCGCGACTCGGCCGCGCTGGCCCGCAGCTACGGCACCCGGCTGCACACCCACCTGGCCGAGAACGACCACGACATCGCCTACAGCCGCGAGAAATTCGGCATGACGCCCACCGAGTACGCCGAGAGCCTGGGCTGGCTGGGCGACGATGTCTGGCATGCCCACTGCGTCAAGCTCGACGGCCAGGGCATTGCCCGTTTCGCCGCCACCGGCACCGGCGTGGCCCACTGCCCCTGCAGCAACATGCGCCTGGCCTCGGGCATCGCCCCCATCCGCCGCATGCTGGACGCCGGCGTGCCGGTGGGCCTGGGCGTGGACGGCAGCGCCAGCAACGACGGCGCCCACCTGCTGGGCGAGGCCCGCCAGGCCCTGCTGCTGGCACGGGTGGGGCGGGCCCTCGAACCCTTCGGGTGCGATCACGGCCCGGCCGAGATGACGGCGCGCGCCACGCTGGAAATCGCCACCCGCGGCGGCGCCCGGGTGCTGGGCCGCGACGACATCGGCCACCTGGCCCCGGGCATGGCGGCCGACCTGGCCCTGTTCGATCTGCGCACGCTGGCCCTGGCCGGCGGCGCGGTGCACGACCCGCTGGGTGCGCTGCTGCTGTGCGCGCCCAGCCAGGCGGCCTACACGGTGGTCAACGGCCGGGTGGTGGTGCGCGAGGGCCAACTGGCCACGCTGGAGCTGGTGCCGCTGCTGGCACGCCACAACGCCCTGGCGCGGCAACTGGCCGGCGGCTGAGGCCGCAGGCCAGCGCTCAGGACTGCTGCCGAAAAGCCATCACCGCCTGGTTGCGCAGGGTGCGCAGCTGGGCCAGCACCTGCTCGCCCAGCACCAGCCGGTCGGGCGGCAGCAGGTCGGCGTAGATCAGGCCGAAGCTGCTCTGCTTGAGCACCAAGGGGAGCACCAGGAAGGCGCCGGCCCGCACCTGCTGGTGGAACCAGGGCGGCAGGGCCTCGGCGATCGGTCCGTTGCGGGTGTCGTGGATCAGCGTGTCGGCCCCGCGCTGGCAGACCGCGGTGAACAGGTCCGGGGCCTTGCCGGCCGGCGGATGCAGCGGCACGCGAAAGGCCTGGCAGACCGCCTCCACGCCTTCGCCCAGGCCGAAGCGCCCGGTCAGCTGCTCGCCCTTGGCGTCGCGCAGGCAGAAGACCACCCGCGAGAAGCCCACCGCGCGGTAGAAGGTCTCCAGCACCATGCGCAGCACCTGGCTGAGGTCCACCTGGTCGCTGACCATGGCCTGGGTGACGTCGGCGATGCCGGCGGTCAGCAGGGCCTGCACCAGGGCGCCATCCTGTGCGGCCTGCGGCAGGCGCAGCGTGGGTTCGGCCGGGTCCGGCAGGGCATCGGGTGGCAAGGTGGTGGCATCGAGCGCCAGGGCCAGCGTGGGCGCCTCGGCCGCCACCGAGGTGGTGGGGGCCGCCAGCCACTGCCGTACGGGCGAATCCGCCGCCAGCACCAGGGCGCTGGCCTGCACGAAGTCGCCCACCTGTTCACGCGCCTGGCGCACCGCCTCCGCCACGGCGGCGGGCTGCAGGCCCAGGGCGGGGGCATAGGCGCTGGCCAGCGCCTCCAGCCGTCCACTGGCCTGGGAGGGGTCGGTGCTCAGCAGGGCGTCGGCCACCTCGTTGGCCACACTGGCCAGCCAGCGCAGGCGCTCGGCCGGCTCGCTCACCGGGCGGGACGGCACGCGCCCCGCCGGCAGGCGCATGACCTGCTGCAGCGGCTCGGGCAGGCCCCAGCGGCGCACCACCTCGCCACCCAGGGTCTCGTAGTCCACGCCCAGCACCCGCCAGGCGGCGGTCGACTCGCCCACGCGGGCCGCGAGTTCGCGCACCTCCTGGGCCTCCTCGACGAAATAAAAGCCCACCAGCAGACGCCCCAGGTTGCGGAACATCGCGCCGATGAAGGCCTCCTCGCGCTCCTGCGGGGTCTGGCTGAAACCCTGGGCCAGCATGCCGGCCATCAGGGCGCGCAGGAATTCCTGGGTCAGCGCCTGGGCATGGGCCCGGTCGCGCATGTGTTCCAGCAACACCAGCGACAGCGCCATGTTGCGCACGCCGCTCAGGCCCACCAGGGCCACCGCGCGCGAGACGGTGCCGATGGTGCCGCCCCCCGCATGCACGAAGCTGGCACTGTTGACCAGGCGCAGCAGCTTGTGGGTCAGCGCCACGTCCTTGAGGATCTCGTTGGCCAGGTTGGAGAGGTTGACCTGCTCGTCACTGGCCACCCGGTGGATGCGGGCCACCGCCTCGCCCAGCGCGGGGAAGTCGCTCTTGTGGCGCATGCGGCGCCAGAGGAATTCCAGCGTGCCCTGGCCGGCGCTCGGCGTGCCGGCGCCCATGTCCAGGGGCATGGGCAGGGTGCTGTTCGCACCGGCATCGATGCCGTCGAGCCAGTTGACCAGGGCCTCGCGCAGGGCCTGGGCACTCGCCGTGCGCTGGGCCGGTTCGTGGGCCAGGGCCTCGGCCAGGATGGCGCGCAGATGGGCATCGGCGCGGTCGCCCAGGTCCTGCGGCAGCGTCACCGGCACGGTGGCGGCCCGGCGCATGGCCACCATGGGATCGGCTTCCGGTGTGCGGGCCGGGTGCCCGGCCAGCATCTCCACCAGGATCAGGGCCAGAGAGAAGACATCCATTGCGGGCGCGGGTGGCGCACCGCGGGCGGCCTCGGGGGCGATGTAGCCCGGCGTGCCGACGATGGCGCCGGCCTCCGGCCCACCTGGGTGCGTGGGCCGTCCGCAGGCATCCAACCGGGCGGCGATGCCGAAATCCATCACCCGGGCATGGCCCTGGGCGTCGATCAGGATGTTGGAGGGCTTGAGGTCACGGTGCACCACGCCCGCGTGGTGGGCCACCTGCAGGGCGTCCAGCACGTCGCAGGCCATGCGCAGGGCCTCGCGCCAGGGCATGGGGCCGCGTTGCAGGCGCTCGGCCAGCGAGCCGCCGGGCACCCACTCGAAGACCATGTAGGGCCGCCCTTCATGGATGTCCGCCTCGAAGACCGGCACGATGTGCGGGTGCCGCAAACGGCTGACCGCCCGGGCCTCGTGCAGCCAGGCGTCCATCTCGTCGGCGCCCAGCGGCTCGTGGCGCAGCTTGAGCGCGACTTCGCGGTCCAGCTTGGGATCGTGCGCCAGCCACACCGTGGCCTGGGCCCCCCGGCCCAGCGCGCGGCGGAGCAGGAAGCGGCCAATCTGGGCGCTGGATCGGGCGTCGTGGTTCACGGTGGACATGCGGGACACAAGGGCACAGGCCAGCCGGCCCCATCCGTGCGGGACCGACACGGGCCGATTACACCGCGCCCCCCACCGGACCGAACTCGCAAAATGCGGCCGCTTCAGGGCTCAAACCCCGGCGGTGCTGCGATATGCTGGGCGGGCTCCGCATCCCCCACCCGCGGGCCCCACGTCCCATGCCGCTGTCCTGCCCGCGTTTCCTGCTGCCCCTGCTGCTGGCCTGCTGCTGGCCGCTGGGGGTGCCCGCCGCGGAAACCACCTCGACGCAGACGCCGCTGGTGGTGGTCCTGGACGACAGCTACCCGCCCTATGTGTTCCGTGGCCCCGACGGCCAGATCCAGGGCTACCTGGTCGACAGCTGGCAGCTGTGGCAGCGCCGGACCGGCACCCCCGTGGAGCTGCGGGCCGAGGACTGGGCCCTGGCCCTGAAGGACATGGCCGAGGGACGGGCGCAGGTGATCGACACCATCTTCCGCACGCCAGAACGCGAAGCCACGCTCAGCTTCTCGGCCCCCTATGCCGACGTGCCGGTGCACATCTACGTCCACAAGGACATCGGCGGTATCCGCGACCTCGTTTCGCTCAAGGGCTTCGTGGTGGGCGTGAAGGACGGCGACGCCTGCATCGAGCGGCTGGCCGAGGCCGGCGTCACCCGGGTGACCCGCCTGCCCAGCTACCCGGCCCTGATCGACGCTGCCAAGGCCGGCGCGGTGCGCATGTTCTGCATGGACGGTCCACCCGCAGAGTTCCTGCTCTACCGCGCCGGCCTGCACCGCGACTACCGCGCCGTGCTGACCCTGAACAATGGTCAGCTGCACCGCGCCGTGCGCAAGGCCGACCTGGCCACGCTGATCCAGGTCGAGAAGGGCTTTGCCACCTTCACCGACGAGGACCGGGCGGCCCTGCGCCGGCAGTGGCTCAATCCTGGCGAGCGGATGCCCCCCGCCTGGGAACACTATGTCGGACTGATCGCCCTGGGCGGGGTGGTCCTGGGCATGATCATCCTGGGCTGGGGCATGGCGCTGCGCCGCATGGTGGAGCGTCGCACGGCCGAACTCCACGCCCAGCGCCGGCAGCTGCAGACCCTGATCAGCACCCTGCCCGACCTGGTGTTCGTGAAAGACCTGTCGGGCCGCTACATCACCTGCAACCCCGCCTTCGCCGAACGGCACGGCCTGGCGCCGGAGGACATCGTCGGCAAGACCGACGGCGAGCTGCTGCCCGAGGCCGAGGCCCAGCTGGCCCGGCAGCGCGACCGCCAAGCGCTGCAACATGGACACCGCACCATCGCCGAGGAGTGGCTGCGCTCGCCGGGGCAGACGGAAGCCGGTCTGTTCGAGGTCATCCGCACGCCGCTGCGCGACACCCAGCAGCGGGTGACCGGGGTGGTGGGCATCGCCCGCGACGTCACCCAGTACCGCCAGAACGAGGAGCGGCTCAGCCGCCTCAACCGCCTGTACCGGGTGCTGGCCCGGGTGCAGGAGGCCTCGGCCCTGACGCGCGATGCGGTGACCCTGTTCGGCGTCGTCTGCGGCGCGCTCAAGAGCGAAGGCAGCCTCTACGAGGCCTGGATCGGACAGCCCGACGCCAGCGAGGACTGGTTGCAGCCGGTGGCCCAGGTCGGCTTCATCGACGCGCCGATGCCGGTCGCCCTGCGGGAAGACCCGCCGACCAGCCTGGAGGCGCGCGCCTGGCACGGCGGTGGCATGGTGGTGGATCACCTGCTGGAGGAGACCGACGCCCCGGGGGACACCCGCGTGGCCGTGGTGCTGCGGGCCGGCAGCCAGCGGCGCGCCGTGCTCAGCCTGTGCGGCGACCGCCTGGGCCCCGAGGAAACCGCCCTGCTGGAGCGCCTGGCGGGCCAGGTCAGCCTGGCCCTGGCCGCGGCCGAGGCCGAGTCCACGCGGCGCGTGGCCGTGGCCGCGCTGCAGGACAGCGAGATGCGCTTTGCGCAGATGTTCCAGACCAGCCCGGTGGGCATGCTGCTGTGCCGGGCCAACGACAGCCATGTGGTGGACGTCAACACCGCCTGGCTGGAGCTCTTCGGCCAGCGCATCGACGAGGTCATCGGCCGGGCCGTGGAAGCGCTGGGGCTCTCGCCCGCGGGCCAGGCGCACAGCCCCCTGCTGGAGACGATGCTGCGCGAAGGGCACCGGGTCAAGAGCCGCGAGATCGCCCTGCAGCGCCGCAATGGCGAGGCCCTGGACATCGCCTTCTCGGCCACGCGCATGAGCATCGGGGCGCAGGACTACCTGCTGGCCTCCTTTGTCGACATCACCTATCAAAAGCTGGCCACGCGGCAGCTGGCCGCCGAGGCCGAGCTGCTCGAGCGCGAGGTGGCGCGGCGCACCGCCGAACTCAACAGCCTGTTCCAGGCCCTGCCCGACATGTACTTCCGCCTGTCGGCGGACGGGCGCATCCTGGATGCCCGGGCCGGCAACAACGCCGACCTGGTCCTGCCGGCACAGGAGCAGATCGGCCTGCACCTCGGCGAGGTGCTGTCACCGGAAGCCACGCAGTTGCTGATGCAGGGCCTGGAGCGGGCGCTGCGCACGCGTCAACCGGCGACCGTGGAGTACGTGGCCTATCCCTCTCACGCCAGCGCGCACACCTACGAGGCCCGCCTGGCCCCCGCGGGGGAGGATGTGGTGGCCGTGGTCCGCAATGTCTCCGAGCGCCACGCCCTGGAAGCCGAGCGTGAGGCCGCCCGCGAACTGGCCGAGCGCCAGGCGCGCCACCGCAGCGAGTTCCTGGCCAACATGAGCCACGAGATCCGCACCCCGCTCAACGCCATCCTGGGCTTTGCCCAGCTGGGCCTGGAGAAGGCCCGCCAGAGCCCGGCCGAGGAGGGCTATCTGCGCATCCTCGGGGCCGGCCGCCTGCTGCTGGGCATCATCAACGACGTGCTGGACTTCTCGAAGATCGAGGCCGAGCGCCTGGATGTGGAGTCCATCCCGGCCAACCCGCGCCAGCTGATCGAGGCGGCCGCCGACATGATCCGGGACAGCGCCGTCGCCAAGGGCCTGGGGCTGGAGATCCGCCTGGCCGATGCGCTGCCCGACACCTGCCTGACCGACCCGCTGCGCCTGCAGCAGATCCTGGCCAACCTGCTGTCCAACGCGCTGAAGTTCACCGCCAGCGGCCACATCGAACTGCGGGCCGATGTCGAGGGCGAGGAGATGGTGATCGCGGTCCATGACACCGGCATCGGCATGAGCGCCGAGCAGCTCGACCAGCTCTTCGCCCCCTTCCACCAGGCCGATGCCTCGACCACGCGACGCTATGGCGGCACCGGCCTGGGCCTGACCATCAGCCGGCGCCTGGCCGAGCTGATGGGCGGGGACATCCAGGTGAGCTCTCAGCTGGGCCAGGGCAGCTGCTTCGTGCTGCACCTGCCCCTGCGCACGGTGTCCATGGCCACCCTGCCCCTGGACCTGCGCGAACCGGTGCCGACCCAGGATGAGCTGCCGCTGCGGGGCCTGCACCTGCTGGTGGCCGAGGACAACGAGGTCAACCAACTGGTGATCGAGCAAGCCCTGCGCGGGGCCGGGGCCGAGGTGGTGTTGGCCGGCAATGGCCGGGTGGCGGTGGAACGGGTGCGGGCCGAGCCCGGCGCCTTCCACGCCGTGCTGATGGACATCCAGATGCCCGAGATGGACGGCTTCGAGGCCACGCGTCAGTTGCGCCAGATCGCCCCGACGCTGCCGGTCATCGGCCAGACGGCCCATGCGCTGGCGGCCGAGCGGGAGCAGTGCCTGGCCTGCGGCATGGTGGCCCATGTGGCCAAGCCCATCGACATCGGGCGGCTGATCGCCACGCTGCAGGCCGTCACGCGGCGCAGCGGCGGTCCGGCCCCCGCGCCCTCGGCCCAGCCCGCCTGAACCCGGCGGCGGGCGGCCCGGCCCTCAGGGCATGCCGGCGTCGAACCAGCGGCCCAGCAGGGCCCGCTCCTCGTCGGTGATCTGGGTCGCGTTGTTCAGCGGCATGGCCTTGAGCACCACGGCCTGCTGGTGCAGGGCCATGGCGTTCTGGCGGATCAGCTCGGGCCGGTCCAGCTCGATGCCCTTTTCGCACCTGGGCGT
>NZ_BADL01000525.1 GCF_000333615.1 Ideonella sp. B508-1
CCAGGCCGCCCTGCCCCGCGACTACACCCCGCTGACCGACCTGCGGGCCAGCGCCGACTACNGGCGCGCCACCGCCGCCGCCCTGCTGGAACGGCTGTGGCTGAGCACCCGCCCGCACAACCCCGTCCCCCTCGAACAACTGCGCGTGGACCTGCGCACGCCGGCCTGAAGGAGCGCCCCATGGACCTGAAGGACCTGCCCCCCTCCCCCGCCACCTCGGACGCCACCCCGGTGGTGGGTGCCTCCCTGCCGCACGAATCGGCCCGCCTGCATGTGACCGGCCGAGCCGCCTACACCGACGACCTGCCCGAACCGGCGGGCACCCTGCACGCCGCCCTGGGCCTGTCGCCGCTGGCGCACGGCCGCATCGAGGGCCTGGACCTGGCCCGGCTGACCGCCCTGCCCGGCGTGGTGGCGGTGTTCACCGCCGCCGACATCCCGGGCGAGAACAACGTCGGCCCCATCGTGCACGACGACCCCATCCTGGCCCGCGACACGGTGAGCTACCTGGGCCAGCCGGTGTTCGCGGTGATCGCCCGCACCCGGGACGCGGCCCGCCGCGCCGCCGCCCTGGCCAAGGACGTGCTGCAGCTCAGCCCGCTGCCGGCCCAGTTGGACCTGCGGGCCGCCCACGCCGCCGGCCAGCATGTGGTGCCGTCGATGCACCTGAGCCGCAGCAGCCACCCGGGCGGCGTGGCCGGCGCCATCGCCAGTGCGCCGCATCGGCTGCAGGGCAGTTTCAGCCTGGGCGGGCAGGAGCAGTTCTACCTGGAAGGCCAGATCAGCCTGGCCGTGCCGCAGGACGACGGCGGCCTGAAGGTGCACTGCAGCACCCAGCACCCCAGCGAGATGCAGGCCCTGATCGCCCACGCCCTGCAGCTGGGCAACCACGCGGTGCAGGTGGAATGCCGCCGCATGGGCGGCGGCTTCGGTGGCAAGGAGTCGCAGTCGGCCCTGTTCGCCTGCGTGGCCGCCCTGGCCGCCCGCCGCCTCAACCGGCCGGTCAAGCTGCGGCTGGACCGCGACGACGATTTCCTGATCACCGGCCGGCGCCACGGCTTCGAGTTCGACTGGGACGTCGGCTTCGACGAGGCCGGCCGGGTGCTGGGCGTGGAAGTGACGATGCTGGGCCAGGCCGGCCACTCGGCCGATCTCTCGCCGCCGGTGCTCACGCGCGCCATCTGCCACTTCGACAACGCCTACTGGCTGCCCGACGTGGCCATCCACGGACACCTGCCACGCACCAACACCCAGAGCAACACCGCCTTCCGGGGCTTTGGCGGCCCGCAGGGCGCGCTGGCCATCGAGGTGATCCTGGACGACATCGCCCGCCACCTGGGCCAGGACCCCTTCGCGGTGCGCCAGGCCAACTGGTACGGCACGGCCGAGGACGGCCGGCAGCAGCACATCACCCCATACCTGCAGGTGGTCGAAGACAACATCATCGACCCGCTGACCCAGGCCCTGGCCCGGGACGCCCGCTACGCCGAACGCCGTGCCGCCGTGCAGGCCTTCAACGCCGGCAGCCCCTGGCTGAAGAAGGGCCTGGCGCTGACGCCGGTGAAGTTCGGCATCTCCTTCAACGTCAACCACTACAACCAGGCCGGGGCCCTGGTGCATGTCTACCTGGATGGCACGGTGCTGGTGAACCACGGCGGCACCGAGATGGGCCAGGGCCTGAACACCAAGGTGGCCCAGGTCGTCGCCCAAGAGCTGGGCCTGGCGCTGGCCCAGGTGCGGGTGAGCGCCACCGACACCAGCAAGGTGGCCAACACCTCGGCCACCGCCGCCTCCACCGGCGCGGACCTGAACGGCAAGGCCGCCCAGGACGCCGCCCGCCAGGTGCGGGCCCGGCTGGCCGGCGTGGCGGCCCAGGCCTGGGGCGTGGAGCCCGACACCGTGCGCTTTGCCGCCGGCCAGGTGCAGGGCCCCGAGGGGCAGCAGATGGCCTTCGGCGACCTGGTGCAGCAGGCCTACGTGGCCCGGGTGCAGCTGTGGTCGGACGGCTATTACGCCACCCCCGGCCTGCACTGGGACCGCGAGACGCTGACCGGCAAGCCCTTCTTCTACTTCGCCTACGGCGCGGCCGTGTCCGAGGTGCTGCTGGACACCCTGACCGGCGAGTGGAAGCTGCTGCAGGCCGACCTGCTGCACGACGTGGGCCAGTCGCTCAACCCGGCGTTGGACATCGGCCAGGTGGAGGGCGGCTTCGTGCAGGGCATGGGCTGGCTGACCTGCGAAGAGCTGGTGTGGCACCCGCAGAGCGGCAAGTTGCTCACCCACGCACCGTCCACCTACAAGATCCCGACCGCCAACGACGTGCCGGAGGCCTTCACCACCCGGCTGTTTGAGAACGCCAACGTGGCCGACAGCATCCACCGCAGCAAGGCGGTGGGCGAGCCGCCTCTGCTGCTGGGCTTCTCGGTCTTTCTGGCCCTGCGCGATGCGGTGGCCGCCTGCGGCCAACCCGGCTGCCTGCCGCCGCTGCGCGCCCCGGCCACGCCCGAGGCCATGCTCGCGGCCATCCAGGCGGTGCGCCCAGCCCCCTGAGGCCGCTCGCCCTCTCCCCCGATGCACCCCATGAACGCGCACGACACCCGCGACCCGGACGCCGCCACGGCCCACGCCGCCCTGGCCAGCGGCCAGCCCACGCTGCTGGTGGAGGTGGTGTCGGCCCGGGGTTCCGTGCCCCGCGGCGTGGGCACCCGGATGTTGGTGGGGACCGAGGGAGTGCGCGGCACCATCGGCGGCGGCCACCTCGAGTGGCAGGTGCTGCAGCAGGCCCAGGCGCTGCTGAGCCAGGGTGGCGCGCCAGCCGCCGGTTGGCCCTTGGACTGGCCCGTGGCCCTGGGCCCCAGCCTGGGCCAGTGCTGCGGCGGTGCCCTGACCCTGCGTTTCTCGCCGCTGGACGCCACGGCCGTCGACGCCTGGGCCGACCCGCCCCCGCGCCTGCGCCTGCAGCTGCACGGCGCCGGTCACGTGGGCCGGGCCATCGTCCGCCTGCTGGCCGACCTGCCCTGCGAGGTGCTGTGGGTGGACGAGCGCGATAAAGAATTTCCGTCCGAACCTTCCCCCAGCCACATCGAACGCCTGGTCAGCGACAGCCCCGAGGCCGAGGTGGCCCTGGGCCGGCCCGGGGATGCCTACCTCGTGCTGACCCACCGCCACGACCTGGACCTGCGCATCGTCGAGGCCATCCTGCGGCGGGGTGATTTCGGCTTCTGCGGCCTGATCGGCTCGGCCACCAAGCGTGCCCGCTTCGAGCACCGGCTGCGCGAACGGGGCATCCCGGCCGGTACCCTGTCCCGCCTGACCTCGCCGATCGGGCTGCCGGGCCTGACCGGCAAAGAGCCCGCGGTGATCGCTCTTTCGGTGGCGGCCCAGCTGCTGCAGCGGACTTCAGGATAGGGGAGGACAAGCCCCGACGGAGGTGCAACAATCCTCGCCAGTCAAATTAAGACATAAAAAGGTTGCATATGGACTGGAGCACCGGGGTCGCGGGCCTGCTCGTCGGCACCATCGTCGGCATCACCGGCGTCGGCGGAGGTGCCTTGATGACGCCCATCCTGGTGCTGCTGTTCGGCGTCTCGCCCCAGACAGCCGTGGGCACCGACCTGCTGTACGCCTCCATCACCAAGATGTTTGGCACCGTGGTGCACCACAACCATGGCACCGTGGACTGGGGCGTGGTCAAGCGCCTGGCCCTGGGCAGCCTGCCGGCCGCCGCCCTGACCCTGGTCTGGATGAGCCTGACCCAGACCCACCAGATCAAGAGCGGCTTCATCATCACCGCCGTGGGCATCGCGCTGATGATCACCGCCCTGGGCATGTTGGGCAAGGATTGGCTGCATGCCATGGGGCGCAAGCTGCGCGTCGGCGATGTCGAGAAGTTCAAGGCGGCCCAGCCGGTGCTGACCGTGCTGGCCGGTGCCCTGCTGGGCGTGCTGGTCACGCTGACCTCCATCGGCGCCGGCGCCCTCGGCACCGTGATGCTGGTGTACCTGTACCCCTTGCGCCTGAACGCCAGCAAGCTGGTGGGCACCGATCTGGCCCACGCCATTCCGCTGGCCCTGATCGCCGGCCTGGGCCACCTGAGCCTGGGCAATGTCAACTACAGCCTGCTGCTCAACCTGCTGGCCGGGTCCATTCCGGGCATCCTGCTGGGCTCGATGATCAGCACCCGGGCTCCGATGACGCTGATCCGCTACGCGATCGCCTTGGTGCTCGGCGCCGTCTCGATCAAGATGCTGTCACTCTGAGCGGCTTGCGGGCGCGGGGCCTCGCAGAGCCCCGCAAGAATGAGAACGGGGGCCGAAGCCCCCGTTCACCGTCTCCCCTGCCGGGATCGAGCCCGGCTTCTCTCCCTCAATCGCCCAGCGCGATGCGCCGCAAGGCCGGCAGATCCAGGACCTGGACGGTGTAGCCCGCCACGCTGATCACGCCACGGCTGGAGAAGCTGCGCATCAGCCGGGACAGCGTTTCGGGCGTGATGGCCAGTTGCGAGGCAATGTCCCGCTTGCGCACCGGCAGCTGCACCACGGCGCTGGTGGCCTCTTCGCCCGCCGGCCCGCATTGCTGCAGCAGCCAGGCGGCCAACCGGGCCGGTGCATCCTTGTGCATCAGTTCATGGGTGTTCTGCGCCAGACCGCGCACCTCGCAGGCCAGCAGCGTCACCAGGGGACGCCACAGGCTGGGGTGGCGGTCCACCACCTCGCACAGCGCGTCCCGCGGCAGCTCCAGCACCCGCGATGCGCTCAGCGCACGCGCATCCAGGGCATGCGGCTCCTGCAGCCAGGCGGCACTCAGATCCAGCCAGGCCGGTGCGTGCAGATGGCGTTCGGTGCGGAAACTGCCCCCCGCCCCGTGGCTGCCCAGCGCCACATCCCCTTCAGCGATGGCCAGCAAGCCATGGGCCGCCTCGCCCGCGGCGAAGACCAACCCCCCCGGCTGGAACGACAGCACACGGGTGATGGCACCCAGGGCCGCGCTCTCGGCCGCACGCACAGGCGCGGCAAACAGCCGCTCCCAGGTGCCGGCATCGGGCAGCGCGTCTTTGGGCAGGTTGCGTCCCGCCGCGGCGGGACGCACGGGAAGACGCAGCCTCACGGCCGCGGCTCGCTCGGGCGCAAGGCCCTGCTCGGGAGTCAGGATCGTGGGAGGGGTCATTCTCTTTCCGCCCTGGGCGGCTGTGGGTCTTTTCCGAATGACTGTCACTGTCTCGCACGCCCTTCCCAGGGGGGTTGCGCCAGATCAAGCGCCGAGAAATGCTCCACAGCGTCGATTCAGGCGTTTTGATCCAGAGGGTAAACCCTTAAGTTGTTTCGCCTAAGTAGCAGCGATCATCTCGCCTTCGCGAAATTCGCGAATACCCCCCCATGTTCTTTGCCCCCGAGCAGCACCCCATGTCCGACGCTTCCCGCATCCTGAACCCCACCCTGCGCAGCAAGATCATGTCCGCCGACGAGGCCGCCGCCCTCATCGGGCACGGCGACAACGTCGGCATGAGCGGCTTCACCGGCGCGGGCTATCCCAAGGTGGTGCCGGCCGCACTGGCCCGCCGCATCGACGCCGCCCACGCCGCCGGTCAGGAATTCCGCGTCGGCGTCTGGACGGGCGCCTCCACCGCCCCCGAGCTGGACGGTGCACTGGCCCGGGCCAACG
>NZ_BADL01000524.1 GCF_000333615.1 Ideonella sp. B508-1
CGGATGGCCTCGGCCACGAACAGGCCGGGGTGGCCGGTGGTCAGGCCCACGCCGTAGAACAGCGCGGTGCCGCCCTGCAGGGCCTGGGTGAAATAGGGCCGGCGGGCGTAGTTGCGGCCGACGAAACTCTCCGGCGTGCCGGCGTTGCTGGCCGCCAGCGCATTGCCGGCCGGGTCCATCACATAGACGGCCAGCGCATCGGCACGGCGGCCGATCTCGGCCAGATCCTCGTTCACCCGCGCGCGCAGCCCGGCATCGTCCGGCGCGGCCAGCAGGGCCCGCACGGCCGGCTGCCGGCCCACCACGGCCGGCAGGTAGCTGTACTTGCCGATCACGCCGCGCAGGCCCAGGGCATGCAGCTCCTGCGCGGAATGCAGGGCGGCCAGGCGCTGGTCCGTCTCGTGCCGCTCGGCCCACCATCCGGCCCACCACACCGGCACGGCCGCCAGCACCAGCAGCAGGCCCCAACGCCCCCAGCGGCGCAGGCGGGACACGGCAGGAACAGGGGCCGAAGACACGGTGGCGGACATGGTCACCCCGCATCTTGGCAGATGGGCGGTGGCAGGCGCCCTCCTCCGTAAATCTACGCAGCGGTCAGCGCCACCACCACCGGGGCCACCACCTGCTTCACCGCCAGCAACTACGCCCACACCACGGCCGGCCGGGCCCACCAGAGCGGCGGCTACGCCTATGCCAACGGCTCCAACCAGGCCATGGGCCTGTGGAACGTCTTCGTCACCACCACGCTGAAGCAGACGGGGGCGAACTACTACGTCATTGGCAGTTGTCCCTGAGGTCCGTCCCCTTGGAGGGGGGCGATGAATGGCTGCATTTCGAGCAAGAGAAGCGCACCTTCTTCGGGCTGCAGTCACGGCCCGGGCCGACCGCCGTGCTTCGAGAGGCACCGCGATCTCATGCCACGAGACTTCTCGG
>NZ_BADL01000523.1 GCF_000333615.1 Ideonella sp. B508-1
GTGGCGGTCAAGACCCTGGAGGCCCTGCGCCTGGACCCGCGCAACCCGGTGCTGCAGGCGCAGTTCAAGCCGCTGCAATCCGACCTGGGCTATGGCCTGCTGCTGAAGAAGTATGTGGCCGATGTGGCCCAGGCCACACCCGAGATGAAGGCCCGCGCGGTGGACGACGCCATCCCGGCGGTGGCGCCGATGTTCTGGACCTTCCGCATCATGGTGGCCATCGCCTTCTGGATGCTGGCCCTGATCGCCACAGCCTTCTGGACCGCCGCGCGCAACCAGATCACCCACCGCCGCTGGCTGCTGCGCTGGGCGGTATGGACCCTGCCCCTGCCCTGGGTGGCCTGCGAGATGGGCTGGTTCGTGGCCGAATTCGGCCGCCAGCCCTGGACGGTCTACGGCGTGCTGCCCACCCACCTGTCCACTTCGGCACTGGACAGCGGCGCGGTGCTGGGCTCCCTGATCGGCTTCGTCGGCTTCTACACCCTGCTGCTGGTGGCTGAGCTGTACCTGATGTTCAAGTACGCCCGCCTGGGCCCGAGCAGCCTGGGCGCCACCCGCCTGGCCCCGCCCGATCGCCACGGTGGCGGACGGCTGCATGCCGAGCCGGCCCTGCCCCACGCTTTCAAGGAGATCTGAGATGCTGGACTACGAGACCCTCAAACTCGTCTGGTGGCTGCTGGTGGGCGTGCTGCTGGTGGGCTTTGCCGTGATGGACGGCCACGACATGGGCGTGGGCGCATTGCTGCCCTTCGTCGGACGCAGCGACAGCGAACGGCGCGTGGTGATCAACACCGTCGGCCCGCACTGGGATGGCAACCAGGTGTGGTTCATCACCGCTGGCGGCGCCATCTTCGCCGCCTGGCCGCTGGTCTATGCCACCGCCTTCAGCGGCTTCTACTGGGCGCTGCTGGCGGTGCTGTGGGCGCTGTTCTTCCGTCCGGTGGGCTTTGACTACCGCAGCAAGGTGGCCCACCCCACCTGGCGCACAGCCTGGGACTGGGGCCTGTTCGTCGGTGGCGCGGTGCCGGCCCTGGTGTTCGGGGTGGCCTTCGGCAATGTGCTGCAAGGCGTGCCCTTCTACTTCGAGGACCGCATGCTGCCCGTCTACACCGGCAGCTTCTGGGCCCTGTTCAACCCCTTCGCGCTGGTCAGCGGCGTGGTCAGCCTGAGCATGCTGCTGTTCCACGGCGCCACCTACCTGCAGCTGCGCACCGAAGGGGTGATCGCCCAGCGCGCGCGCAAGGCCGCCTTCCTCTTCGGCCTGCTGACCCTGGTGAGCTTTGCGCTGGGCGGCCTGCTGGTGTCCCACCTGGATGGCTACCGGCTGGACGGGCCGCTGGCCGTGGGGGAGGCCCTGTCCCCCCTGGGCAAGACCGTGGTGCGCGCGCCCGGGGCGGCGCTGGCCAACTTCGCTGCGCAGCCGCTGCTGTGGGCGGTACCGGGCCTGGCCCTGGCCGGCCTGGCCCTGGGGCTGCTGGCCTCGGCCGCGCGGCGCCCCGGCCTGGCCTTCATCGGCACGGGGCTGTGCTGCGCCGGGGTGATCTTCACCGCGGGCGTGGCGCTGTTCCCCTTCGTGCTGCCCTCCAGCAGCCACCCCGGGCACAGCCTGACGCTGTGGGACTGCGTCTCCAGCCACCGCACGCTCAACATCATGTTCTGGGTCGCCCTGGTCATGACCCCCATCGTGCTGAGCTACACCGCCTGGGCCTACCGCGTGATGCGCGGCAAGGTCACGGTGGCCCATGTCGAACAACACGGGCAGGCCCTGTACTGAGCCGCCCATCCCACCTTCCATTCATTCAAGACGGGCCCACGGGCCCGAGCAAAGGACTTCCCATGTGGTACTTCAGCTGGATGCTGGGCACCGGTCTGGCCGTTCTCCTGGCCGTCGTCAACGCGCTGTGGCTGGAACACCAGTACGCCGCCGAACCCCCGGCCCCGCCAGCGGCCTGAGCCGAGGAGCCGCCTCTGTGGGACAGGGGCGGCGTGATCGATGTGCCCTCTCTTGACGCCGTCCGGCGGTCGAGGGGAACATGGTCTGATGGGGTCACCCCACCACACCCACAGAAAGGCATCGACCATGGACCGCCGCCAACTCATGACCACCACCGCGGGCGCCCTGCTGGGCGCCGCTGCCACCCGCACGGCCCTGGCGGCCCAGGACGGCGGCGGTGCCATGCATGACCACAGCCACCACATGATGGCCATGCCGGCCCCCGAGCCCGGCCGGGAAGCCCGCCTGGTCGGCCCGCTGCAGACTTGCCAGCGGCCTCCCTGGCCTGCATCGCCCACTGCCAACAGCTGCTGGCCCAGGGCGACACCTCGCTCAGCCCCTGCCTGAAGGCAGCGCTGGACGTGAACGCCGTGACGGAAGCCCTGCTCAAGCTGGCGGGCTGGTCCTCGACCCAGGCCGCGCCGCTGGCCAAGGCCTCGTTGCCGGTCTACCTGGCCTGCGCGGACGCCTGCAAGGAACACGCGGCCCACCACGCCCAGTGCAAGGCCTGCCGCGAGGCCTGCCTGGCCATCATCGCTGCCGTCCAGGCGATGGGTTGAAGCGGCCTGCTGGGCAGGCTCTGCCAAACTTGCGGCTCCTCTTTTGCCGCGAGCCCCCATGAAACGCCTGACCATGTCCCTGGACGACGACCTGGCCGATGCCTTCGAGGCACTGGTCGCGGCCCGGGGCTATGCCAACCGCTCCGAAGCCTTCCGGGATCTGCTGCGGGCCGACCTGGGCGGCCTGCGCGAACAGAGCGCGCCCGAAGGCCCCTGCGTGGCCACGCTGAGCTACGTCTACAACCACCACCAGCGGCAGCTGGCCATGCGGCTCACCGATCTGCAGCACGACCACCACGAGCTGACCGTCTCCACCACCCACGCCCACCTGGACCACGACCACTGTGTGGAGGTCGTGATCCTCAAGGGGCCCACCCAGGCGGTGCGGGTGTTCGCCCAGTCGGTCCTGACCCAGCCCGGCGTCAGCCATGGCGCACTGCATGTGATCCCGATGACCGAGCACCATGGCCATGGGCACGCCCATCTGGGGCCCGCCACCGGAACGCACGGCGGCTGATCAGACAGCTTCCTCTTGCGCGGCGCAACGGCAAGCCACTTGCCACAGGAACAGGGCTGAGCACCACTGCGCTCACTCGGTGCAAAGCCGAGCTTCAGGGATGGCACGCTTCTTGTATGAAGTTTTCTATAATTTTCATACAGGAGACACGCCGTGACCGATCTTCCCACCGACTGGGGCGCCCTGTGCGCCATCGTGCTGCTGCTGGGCATGCGCCACGGCTTTGATGCCGACCACCTGGCCACCATCGATGGCCTGACCCGGCTGAACCAGCGCCGGCAGCTGGGCTGGGCGCGCTACTGCGGTGCCCTGTTCTCGCTGGGCCATGGCGTGGTGGTGATGCTGATCGCCGCCTTCGTCGGCGTGGCGAGCACCCATTGGGACCCGCCGCAATGGTTGGACCTGTTCGGTACCTGGGTCTCCATCGCCTTCCTGATCGGCCTGGGGCTGGTGAACCTGCGGGCCGTGCTGCGCGCCGCCCCGGGCGAGGTAGTAGCGCCGGTGGGTTGGAAGACGCGCTGGCTGGGCCGCTGGACCCAGGCCCGCCACCCGGCCAGCGTGGCCGGCGTGGGCGTGCTGTTCGCCATCTCCTTCGACACCGTCAGCCAATCGGCCCTGTTCGCCGCCACCGCCACCCAGTTCGGTGGCCTGGGCCGGGCGCTCACGCTGGGCGTGCTGTTCATCGTGGGCATGCTGATCACCGACGGCCTGAACGGCTGGTGGATCTCCCGCCTGATCGCCCGCGCCGACGAGGTGGCCGCGCTGGCCTCGCGCATCATGGGCGCGGCCGTGGGCAGCGTCAGCCTGCTGATCGGCCTGCTGGGCCTGGCCAAGCTGCTCTCGCCGGCCATCGACGCCTGGTCCGATGGGCAGGAGCTGGCGCTGGGCGCCCTGGTCGTGCTCACCCTGCTGGGCGGCTACGGCCTGGCCCGCATGGTGGTGGCCCATCGCGCCAGCCGGGCTTCGGCAGCGCAGACACCGCGCGCCTGAGCCCCCGCTGATCCCATCTTCTGCCAAGACGGCTGTGCGGCCCCCGCTGCACGGCAGGCCTTGTCACGTCTTCATCTTCCCGCTGGCACGCGAAACA
>NZ_BADL01000522.1 GCF_000333615.1 Ideonella sp. B508-1
CCTGCAGCGTCTCGGCGGCAAGGGGGCATTCATGAGCCGGGGCTGCACGCCATACGAGGGCCGCAGGCCCGCCCCGACGACATAGGTCAGTTCGTTGGTGTAGTAACGGAAGTTGCCGCTGTCGCCGATGGCATCCATCGCGGCGCGGGTGGAGAAGAAGGACCCGGTGAACTCGATGACATCGCCCAGGCGCAGCGAACGCGCCGGCACGGTGCTGCCGTTGGGCACCATCACGCCATCGCCGTTGGGAGACAGGTCCGCATGCGCCGGGTAGTTGTCGAACACGACGCTGCAGCCATCGTTGGCCCCCACAACGCCGTTGTAGCCGCTGTTGGGCTTGAGCAAGGCCCCATCGGGCGGCTTGGGCACCACGGGGCAGGCCGCGATGTCGTTGAAGCCCGCCGTGTAGGTGCTGTTGTCCAGCAGTGTGCCCGGGCTCATCCAGCCATAGCCGGTGACATGCGGATCGTCGAAGCGGCGGACAAAGGACTGCCCGCCCCCTTTTTGCGCCTGCTGGTAGTACTGGTTGACGATCAGGCGGGGCGCGGTGACGCCGGCCACCCCGCTGTTGTCGATGATCTCCACGCCCCAGGTGCGGTTCTTGAAGTAGTTGGCGACGAAGTTCAGGTAGGCGCCCGGCCCCTTGTCCTGCGGGCGGCCCGCGCTGTCCACGGTGTCGTTCGGGCCGAAGCCGATCTCGTTCCAGTCCTCGCCGCGCTCGCGCCCGTGGCGCGAGCGCCCGACGAAGCCGAAGCGGGTCACCAGCGTGCCATCGGCCAGCTTGAACTGGGTGGTTTCCAGTGCGGGCGCGGGCGCTGGAGACACCAACCCAGCCCCGTTCGGCGGAAAAGGCGCCGCCGTGGTGCTGACGGACCCGATGGAGTTGTCACTGCCGGGGGACTTGAATTCCACCTCGAACAGCGAGTAGCCATATTGCGTCGCACGGGCCACCCCTTGCAGCCGCACATAACGGACATTGGCATTGAGATTGAAGAATTCCTCGGTGCCGCCCTGCCCGCCCATCACATAGCGCAATTGATACCAGGTCGCGCCATCGTCCGAGACCTCGATCAGATACTCCTTGCCGTATGCATTTTCCCAGACGAGTTTCAGGTATCCGAGCTGTGTCTTGGCGCCGAAATCGAATTGGATCCAGGCGTCATCGGTGTAGGCACTTTCCCAGCGGGTCGTGCCGTCGCCGTCGATCGCCTTCGACGCCGTGTTGGTGGCGTTGGCGGTGGCCGACGAGGTCGCGGCCAGCGGTCGCACGGTGACGCCGGGCTGGCTGGTGTCGACCCCCATGGGCAGCTGCAGCTGCGCCGGGGGCGACGGCAGGCGCTGCTGGGCGGATGTGCTGGGCAGCGAGGGCGCGGCCGCTGCGGGCGGAGCCTCCAGCACCGGGTCGGTGGACGGGGCGGGTGCGGGCGTCGGCGCGGGTGCGGGTGCAGGCGCGGGGGCCTCAGACGACGAGGTGCCGCCACCGCCACAAGCCGTCAGCACCTGTGCCAGCGCCAGAAGGGAGCCGAGGGTGGCCCCGCGATGGAAGCGGGTCAGGACAGAGGCTGGGGGGTGTTTGCGGTACTGCATGGTGTTCCGTGGAATGCCTCATGCCTTGAAGGGCATGGGAGGAATGGGACGGGGACCCAATAGGCAACCACCGTGCCAAAACGGAACACGCCCAAAGGGGGATTTGCAACCGTCTGCAAGTGAATCTGCCGCCCGCGCACATTCGCCGCATGGCCGGACAGGGGCAGCGCCGTGGACCGGCCACGGGAAGCAACTGGATACTCCCGCCCCGAATATGGAAGATTCCAACCCCGCACCGCGGAAAACAGCCGCGCTCAGGGGCCCCATTCAGCGTGGGCGGCGCCAGAAAATGTCACCCATGGCCGTTTTGTCCCGCTGGGCTGACAAATTTTGGCAGGCATGGCGGGCACGAAACCCGGTGACTCAAGCGCCGGCGCCGGCCTCTCCGCCGCCCAGCACACCGCAACGCAGGGCCAGGTGGGCCCAGCCGGCCAGGGTGCTCACGCCCAGCTTGTCCTTGATGACGCTCTGGTGGTTGGCCACGGTCTTGGGGCTGAGGTGCAGGGCCTGGGCGCAGCGCTGCGGGGATTCGCCCCGGGCGATGAGCTGGAAGATCTCGAACTCGCGCTGGGTGAGCGACTCCAGCAGCGAGGCCGGGCCCGGCCCCACCGCCACCGCGGGGGCCAGGCCGGGGCTGAGGTAGCGCTGGCCGCGCAGGGCCTGCTGCACGGCCGCCAGCAGGTCTTCGGGCGGGCTGCTCTTGGTGACGTAGCCGCAGGCGCCCAGGTCCAGGGCGCGGCCCACCAGCGTCTCGCTGTCGTGCATGCTGAAGACGATGACCCGCGCGTCGGGCTGGGCCTCGCGCAGGCGGCGCAGCAGCTCCAGGCCGCCGCTGCCGGGCAGGGACAGGTCGGTGATGGTGAGGTCGGGCGCCTGGGCCCGCCAGGCCGCCCAGGCCTCGTCCACATTGGCGGCCTGGGCCACCACCGTGGCCTGGCCCGACTGTTCCAGCAGGCGCTGGTAGCCGGCGCGCACCACCGGGTGGTCGTCGACCAGCAGGATGCGGATCATCGCGCGCCCTCCGCCACCGGCCACACCGGCACCCGCAGGCACAGGGGGGCACCGCCCAGGGGCGACGCGCCGGTGGAGAGATCGCCGCCGAGCTGGGGCGCCCGCTCGGAGGCCCCCAGCAGCCCCAGGCCGCGGCTGGCCCGGTCCGGGGCGAAGCCGCAGCCATTGTCCTTGATGCGCAGCTCCACGCCTCGCCCTGCCGCCGCAACTGCAGCACCGCGCGGCGCGCCTGGGCGTGGCGCTCGACATTGGACAGGGCCTCCTGCGCCACGCGGTAGACCGCCATGTCGACGGTCGGCCCCAGGCCGCCGAGCTGACCCGAAACCTCCACCCGGCAGTGCAACCCGGTGCGGGCCGCGCACCGCGAAGCCAGCGCCCGCACCGCCGCCTCCAGGCCCAGCTCGTCCAGCTCCACCGGCCGCAGACGGCGCAGGATGCCGCGCAGGCTGTCCAGCAGCTGGCGGGACGACGCCGAGATGCTGCTGGCCGAGGCCTTCAGCGCGGTGGCGTTGTCGGCATGCTGGAGGTAGGCCGCCTCCACGCGGATGGCGGTGCAGTGCTGGGCCAGTTCGTCGTGCAGTTCACGGGCCAGCATCAGGCGCTCGCGTTCCTGCACTTCGATGAGCTGCAGGGCCAGCTCGCGGTTGTGGGCCAGCAGGGCCACGGTTTCCTGCCAGCGGCGCCAGGCGTACCAGGCCAGGCCTCCGCCCAGCACGGTCAGCACCAGTGGCAGTTCGTCCACCTGCCACAGCTCCAGACGCAGGCTCTGGCTCAGGCCGGCGATGCGCTCCTGCAGGTCGAAGGCCGCCGCCAGACACCAGCCCAGCAGCGTGGCCACGAGCACCCAGCGCAGGTCGTTGCGGGCCTGGACCGAACGGCCGGTGGCATCCGAGGAAAGGGAGGGAGAAATGGGGCGGCGCATGGCGGGAGATGGTCGGGAAATGTTCCCGTGACAGTGCAATCCACATGCCATCGCCGGCCCGCCCGGACGCCCCGCTTTGACACAATTCCGAGGGCAACAACTGCTCCAGAACGGGACAGCGCCCGCCCATCCGCCAGGGATACCCTGAGCCGATGGGCGCGCGGGAAGTTTTCCCTGTCGCGGGCCGGGGTGGCTTGTTAGCGTGTGCTCCAAACTGCACAAACAAGATTCGGAGACACCCCATGCGCGCCCCTTGCCTGCGCCGCCGGCCCGGCCCCCTTTCGTCGCCGCGCCTGGCCCCCCTGGCCTGCGCCGCCCTGCTGGCCTGCCACCCCACCCTGCATGCCCAGGCTCAGGCCCAGGCCCAACAGGTGGCGGCGGTGCAGACCGTCACCGTGGTGGGCACCACCCCGCTGGGCGACAAGACCGTGCCCCTGGACCAGGTGCCCGCCAATGTGCAGACGGCCGATGCCGCCCAGATGCGCGCCCTGCAGAGCCTGAACCTGCCCGACTTCATGGGCGCCCAGTTGCCCAGCGTCACCATCAACCAGACCCAGGGCAACCCGTACCAGATGACGCTGAACTACCGCGGCTTCAGCGCCAGCCCGCTGCTGGGCCTGCCGCAGGGCCTGTCGGTCTATCTGGACGGCGTGCGGGTCAACGAGCCCTTCGGCGACGTGGTGAACTGGGACCTGATCCCCCAGCAGGCCCTGAGCGACATGGCCCTGCTGCCGGGCTCCAACCCCCTGTTCGGACTGAACACCCTGGGCGGCGCCCTGGTGCTGCGCAGCAAGAGCGGTGACACCGACCCCGGCGGCGAGGTGGAGGTACAAGGCGGCTCCTTCGGCCGCCGCAGCGTGAACCTGAGCTACGGCCAGAAGGTGGGCGAACATGGCCATGTCTTCGGCGCCTTCAGCGGCTTCGACGAGGACGGCTGGCGCGACTTCTCGCCTTCAAGGGTGCGTCAGGTCTTTCTGAAGGGCGGTGAGCGCCAGGCCGACCAGCGCTGGGACCTGAGCCTGGCCCACGGCGACAGCACCCTGGTGGGCAACGGGCTGACGCCGGAGTCGATGCTGGCGGTGGACCCGCGCCAGATCTTCACCCGCCCGGACGAGACCCGGCACCAGGCCACCCTGCTCACGCTCAATGCCTCGCGGCTGCTGGGCGATGGTTTCACACTCTCGGGAACCGCCTATCTGCGCCGGCTGAACGGCCACACCCTCAACGGCGACCTGAACGACGACTACGACGGGGTGGACGACCTGAACACCGGCGTCGAGAACCGCACCCGCACCACCGACCGCAGCCAGGGCCTGACCCTGCAGCTGAGCAAGACCGCCGGCGCCCACCAGCTGAGCCTGGGCGCGGCCTGGGACCAGGCCCACAACAGCTTCGAGCAGACCAGCGCCGAGGGCATGCTGGACGCCACCCGAGGCGTGGTGGACACCGAAGAGGCCGAGGTGGATGCCAAGATCCGCGGCAGCCAGCGCACCGCCAGCGTCTACGCCTCGGACCTGATCACGCTCAGCCCCGAGCTGCACCTGACCCTCTCAGGCCGCTACAACCACACCCGAGTGCGCACCACCGACCTGGGCCGTACCGAGCTGGGCCTGGACACGAACCTGGACGGCCAGGGCACCTATGCCAAGTTCAACCCGGCCGCCGGCCTGACGTGGCAGATCAGCCCGGCGCTGACGGCCTTCGGCGGCTTCAGCCAGGGCAACCGGGCGCCCAGCCCCATCGAGCTGGGCTGCTCCGACCCGACCAACCCCTGCGTGCTGCCCAATGCGCTGCAAAGCGACCCGCCGCTCAAGCAGGTGGTGGCCCGCACGCTGGAAGCGGGCTTGCGCGGTTGGCTCGCGCAAGACCTGCAGTGGAGCGCCTCGGCATACCGCACCGACAACCACGACGACCTGCTGTTCATCAGCAACGGCCACGCCGCGGGCTACTTCACCAATGTGGGCACCACCCGCCGCCAGGGCCTGGAGCTGTCGCTGTCGCAGGACGCGGACGCCTTCAACTGGCGCCTGGCCTACAGCCTGCTGGACGCCACTTTCCGCACGGCGCCTGCCTGCTGTCGGAATCGAACAGCAGCGCCGGCAGCAGCGATGCCTGCCCTGGCGAAGGCGAGATCGCGGTGCGCCCGGGCGACCGCATGGCCGGCCTGCCCCGCCACAGCCTGAAGCTCACCGCCAATGCCCACCTGCGCCCGGGCTGGACGGTGGGCGCCCAGTTCTCGGCCTATTCCAGCCAGCGGGTGCAGGGCAATGAAAACGGCCAGCAACAAGCCGACGGCGTGGACTTCTTCGGCTCCGGCCATGTGGGCGGCTATGCGCTGCTGGACCTGACCACCAACATCGCGCTCGGCCACGGGGTCGAGGTGTTCGCCAAGGTGGCCAATGTGTTCGACCGCCGCTACGCCACCGGTGGCTCGCTGGCCCAGAACCCCTTTGACAGCCACGGCCAGCTGCTGCCGCCGGACCAGTGGCGCAACGCGCAGTTCGCCGCCCCGGGTGCTCCACGTGCGGTGTGGCTGGGCCTGCGCTGGCGCTTCGACACGCTGGTCCTCTGACGCGAGCGCGGCCGGGCGGGCCGGCCCCGGGCTAAGCGCCTTCGGGCCCGACCCCGCCGCCCGGCGGAACCAGCACGGCCCGGTCCCGCCCCAGCGACTTGGCCTGGTACATGGCCGCATCGGCCTGGCGGATCAGGCCATCGAGCGGGCCGTCAGGCGCCTCCTGCACGGCCACACCCAGGCTGGCGGTCAGCTGCAGCACCCCGCCATCGGCCAGAGCAATGCGCAGCCGGCTGAGCTGCTCGCGCAGCCGCTCGGCGAACTGCAGGGCCTGGCTCTCGCCACAACCTTCGAGCAGGACGATGAACTCCTCGCCCCCCATGCGGGCGGCCAGGTCGCCCGCGCGCGTGGCCGTCTTCAGCGCGCCGGCCACGGCCACCAGGGCGCGGTCGCCGGCGTCGTGGCCATGGCGGTCGTTGATCGACTTGAAACGATCCAGGTCCAGGAGGACCAAGGACACCGGCCTGGCTTGCGCCGCGGCCCGGGCCAGCACCTTGGAAGCCGCATCCACGAAGCAGCGACGGTTGGGCAGGCCGGTCAGGAAGTCGGTGTTGGAGCTTTCGTTGAGCTGGGCGATCAGCTGGCTGCGCTCCAGCGCCATCTCCTCCTGGCGGCGGGCATGCTGCCGCAGGGCCGCCACCGCATCCACCACCTCGGACATCTCGTCACGCCGCCTCACCACCGGCAGGTCCACGGCATGGTCGTTGCGCGCCATGGCATGCAGCACCTGCACGGTCGCGCCCAGGGGGTCGAGCAGGCGGCGCTTGAGGGTGGCCGCCATCAGGCCCAGCAGCAGCAGCGTGGCCGCCGTCACGCTGCCCGTGATGGCCAGGGCCCAGCGCGCATCCACGGCTTCCAGCGCCACGGCGGCACTCACCCGCGCCAGCAACTGGTCGCGCAGGGCCACGATGGCCTCCATGCGCGGTACGTAGACCTGCGCGAAGCCGGCCGGATCCAGCCCGCGGGCTGCCGCCTGCCCACGGCGGTTGGCCACCGACTGGGCCAGCTCGATGCCGCTGGAGAAGTAGCTGACGTTGACGGCCCGCCAGGCGTCCCGGACCGGGTCGCCGGCGCCCGCGTCGTCCAGCCGTAAAGCCAGTTGGCCTCGGAGCTGGTCCATCCGCCCGCGGGTGCGCTCGAAGGCCAGGCGCTCCTCGAGAGTCAGCGGCCGCTGCTGCGCCAGGGCCGCCGTCAGGTGCGACCCCAGGAGGCCGGCAAACTCGCGCAGGTCGGCGGCCATGCGGGCGCTCTGAACAGGCGGTGCCTGGGCCGGGGCGGCACGCTGGAGCTCATCGGCCATCAGCGCAGTGGCCGGTCCCAGCTCAGGGATGACAGCGGCCATGGCCAGCACGGCTTGCCGGATAGCCTGCGCATCGGCCCCGCCCTGCGGCTGCGAGGCCACGGCATCCACCTGCGCACGGCCGTCTCGCAACTGGCCCAGCGCCTGTTCCAGGTGGTGCTGCGCCAGCGCCTGGCGCGGCTGGCCGGCCCGTGCGTGCAGCGCCGCGCCCAGGGCCTCCAGCGCGCGGTCCGTTCGCCCCCGGGCCTGCGCCAGCCATTGACGCGTCGCCTCGGGCGCGGAAGCGCCCTGGCCCATCAGGGCATTGGCAGGCGCCCGCTCGCGCGAGGCCATTTCCGCGGCCACCAGGGCCGTCTTCAGGTCGGCCAGGGCCAGGGCCGCCTGGTCGGCGTCGCGCAGCCGCGTCCACTCCGCCACCATCGCCCGGCTGGCCACGGCCATCGAGAACAGGGACAGCAGCAGGGCCAGCAAAGGCACCAGTCTGCGCAGCGGCATGCCCATTGCAAAACACCGAAACGTTGAAGAACCCCAGGAGAGGGATGGGCCACCGACGGCATGAAACCGGCAGCCCATGGGATGGGATGCTATCGCGACCCGCCGATGTCGGGCGGCGGCGCCGAAACCGGCTGTCCTGTTGCGTCATCTGTCCGACATCAAGAGAATCCGGGTTGACGCCAGGTTACATTGCCGGCGCTGACTGCTTTTCCTGCCCGTGCACCGACGTCTCGCTCACCGATTGATCCACAGCCTGGCCATCCTGGCCCTGCTGTTCAATGCGCTGGCACCATCGGTATCTCAGGCCATGGTGGCCCGGGCCCAGGCTGGCAATTCGGCCTGGATTGAGCTGTGCAGCAGCACCGGCATGCGCTGGGTACGGCTGGATGGCGATGGCCAGGTGGCCGAGACGCGCAGCCAGCGCCCTGCCGATGCCCCCGCCGGCCTGAGCAGCGCCGCCTGCGGCTACTGCCTGACCCACGCGGCCTCGTTCGCGCTGCCACCACTGGATCTCTCGCTGGCCTTGCCCAGCCTGTCGGTGCGCTTTGCGGCCCCGGTGGCGATCTTCGCCGCGCTTCATCCCGCGCCGCTCTGGGCCCGCCCCGAAGCGCGCGCCCCACCCCAGCTCATCGCCTGAGCCACGGCACCGCCTGACGGTGCCCTCGCATTGACGTCCCCGATGGCGCACGGCCGGGCCGTGCGCCATCGGGTTTTGCCTGGCGTCCTGGAGTTTTCCGACATGTCGCTGCGCCCTGGGGCCCGGCGGGAGCACGCTCGTGCGTGCCCCGACACCGGCGCCTGCCCATCCACGCCGTCGTCCACGCCCCCGTCCGACCGATTCCGGCGGGAGATCCTGATCGCCCTGGCCCTCAAGCTGGTGGCCCTGCTGGTGCTTCAGCACTGGCCGCTGCCGCCGCGGCTGAGCCCGGATCAGGTGGCCCAGGGCCTGGACGCGCGCCTGTCCACGCCCCCAACGCCTCCGACACCAGGCACCTCCCCCAAGGAGAACCCATGATTTCCGAATCGCTGGTGGACCTCTCGCGACTGCAGTTCGCGGCCACCGCCCTGTACCACTTCCTCTTCGTCCCGCTGACGCTGGGCCTGTCCTTCCTGCTGGCCATCATGGAGACGGTCTATGTGCTGACCGGCCAGACCGTCTACAAGGACATGACCCGCTTCTGGGGCAAGCTCTTCGGCATCAATTTCGCGCTGGGTGTCACCACCGGCCTGACGATGGAGTTCCAGTTCGGCACCAACTGGGCCTACTACTCGCACTACGTGGGCGACATCTTCGGTGCCCCGCTGGCCATCGAGGGCCTGGTCGCCTTCTTCCTCGAATCCACCTTCGTCGGCCTGTTCTTCTTCGGCTGGGACCGCCTGTCCAAGGTCGGGCACCTGAGCGTGACCTACCTGACGGCCATCGGCTCCAACCTGTCGGCGGTGCTGATCCTGATCGCCAACGGATGGATGCAGAACCCGGTGGGCGCAGAGTTCAACCCGGTGACCATGCGCATGGAGCTGACCAGCTTCTGGGACGTGGTCTTCAACCCGGTGGCCCAGGACAAGTTCGTGCACACCATCAGTGCCGGCTATGTCACCGGCGCCATCTTCGTGCTGGGCATCAGCAGCTGGTACCTGCTCAAGGGCCGGGAGCAGGCCTTCGCGCTGCGCTCCTTCCGCATCGCGGCTTCCTTCGGCCTGGCCTCGGCCCTGTCGGTGATCGTGCTGGGCGATGAGTCCGGCTACACCGCGGCCGAGACGCAGGCGACCAAGATGGCGGCCATGGAGGCCATGTGGCACACCGAGCCGGCCCCGGCCGGCCTGACCCTGTTCGGCATTCCGGACGAAGCCAACCGCACCACCCATGCCGAGGTCAAGATCCCCTGGGTGCTGGGCCTGATCGGCACGCGCAGTGCAGACAAGACCGTTCC
>NZ_BADL01000521.1 GCF_000333615.1 Ideonella sp. B508-1
ACCTGTCCCTGCATTCCTTCGACAAGTACACCGAACTCAAGACCCCCTGGATGCAGTTCCGCTGAGCCATGAGAGACCCCCGCTACGACATCCTCTTCGAGCCGGTGCGCATCGGCCCGGTGACAGCCAAGAACCGCTTCTACCAGGTGCCCCAGTGCAACGGCATGGGCTACCGCGACCCGACCGCCCACGCCACCATGCGCGGCATCAAGGCCGAAGGCGGCTGGGGCGTGGTGTGCACCGAGCAGGCCGAGATCCACCACACCTCGGAGATCACGCCCTTCATCGAGCAGCGCATCTGGGACGACCAGGACATCCCCGCGCTGCGGCGCACGGTGGACGCCATCCACGCCCACGGCGCGCTGGCCGGCATCGAGCTGGCCTACAACGGCATGAACGGCTCCAACCTCTACACCCGCGAGGTGCCGATGGGCCCGGGCCACCTGCCGGTGGCCACCTTCAGCAACGACCCCTACCAGGCCCGCGCCATGGACAAGCGCGACATCGCCAATCTGCGGCGCTGGCACAAGGCCGCGGCCCTGCGGGCCAAGCGCGCGGGCTTCGACATCGTCTACGTCTACGCCGCCCACGGCCTGGGCACGCTGCACCACTTCCTGTCGCGCCGCTTCAACCAGCGCAACGACGAGTACGGCGGCTCGCTGGAAAACCGCACCCGCCTGATCCGCGAACTGATCGAGGACACGCGCGAGGTGGTGGGCGACCAGTGCGGCGTCGTCTTCCGCATGAGCCTGGACGAGCTGATGGGCCCGGTGGGCCTGCACCGCGACGAGGCTCACGACCTGATCGGCCTGATCGGCGACCTGCCCGACCTGTGGGACGTGACCCTGGCCGGCTGGGAGAACGACTCCACCACCTCGCGCTTTGAACAGGAGGGCTACCAGGAGCCCTTCGTCACCGGCATCAAGAAGCTCACGGCCAAGCCGGTGGTGGGTGTGGGCCGCTTCACCTCGCCCGACCTGATGGTGCGCCTGGTGCGCCAGGGCGTGCTGGACATGATCGGCGCCGCCCGCCCCTCCATTGCCGACCCCTTCCTGCCCCGCAAGGTGGAAGAGGGCCGCATCGAGGACATCCGCGAATGCATCGGCTGCAACATCTGCGTCTCGGGCGACTTCACCATGTCGCCCATCCGCTGCACCCAGAACCCCACCATGGGCGAAGAATGGCGGCGCGGCTGGCACCCCGAGAAGATCGCCCCCAAGGGCTCGGACGGCAAGGTGCTGGTGATTGGCGCCGGCCCCGCCGGCCTGGAGGCCGCCCTGGCCCTGGGCCAACGCGGCTACGAGGTGATGCTGGCCGAGGCCGGGCGCGAGCTGGGCGGCCGGGTCAGCTTGGAATCGCGCCTGCCCGGCCTGTCGGCCTGGAACCGCGTGCGCGACTACCGCGTCTTCCGGCTCAAGCAGATGGCCAATGTGCAGATCTGCCTGGACAGCCCGCTGAGCGCCGACGACGTGATGGGCTTCGGCTTTGAACACGTGGCCGTGGCCACCGGCGCCCACTGGCGGCGCGACGGCGTGGCCCGCTGGGCCACCCTGCCGGTGCCCGTGGCGGCCGGCGCCGAGGTGCTGACGCCCGACGACCTGATGCAGGGCCGGCGCCCCCAGGGCCGTCAGGTGCTGCTGTACGACGACGACCACTACTACATGGGCGGCGTGCTGGCCGAGCTGCTGGCCAAGGAAGGCTACGAAGTCACCCTGGCCACCCCGGCGGCCGATGTCTCCAACTGGACCCACGCCACGCTGGAACAGGCCCGCATCCAGAAGCGTCTGCTGCAGCTGGGCGTGCACCTGCGCCCCCACCGCGGCCTGCTGGGCATCGGCCCCGAAGGCGCACAGCTGGCCTGCGTGTTCACGGGTGATGAAGAGCGGCTGCCCTGCACCGCCACCGTGCTGGTGACCGCCAAGCTGCCCCACGACGCCCTGTACCACGGCCTGCTGGCCCAACAGGCCCACTGGGCCGAGGCCGGCCTGCGCAGCGTCACGCTGATTGGCGACGCCAACGCCCCCGCCCCCATCGCTGCGGCCGTGTACGCCGGCCACAAATACGCCCGCGGGCTGGACGGCCCCGAAGACACCGGCGACACCGTGCCCTTCCTGCGCGAGGTGGCCCAGCTGGTGCCGTGGACCGCCGCCACGCCCGCCTGACCTCCACACAGAGAAAGTTTCAGCCCATGATCCCCTTCAAGCTCGACATGGACCGCGTGCCCCTGGACGACTGGGGCACGCCCGAGGACATCGGCGCCCAGAGCCTGGGCCCGGCCCCGCGCGTGGCCGGCAAGATCCTCTTCGGCACGCTCGATGCGCCCGTCTCCGGCGGCCTGTACGCCGCCACCCGCGGCCGCTACCGCGTCACCTACCCCTTCGACGAACACGCCACCCTGCTGGACGGCCAACTGGCCCTGACCGACGAGGCCAGCGGCCGCACCGTCGTCTACGGCCCCGGCGACAGCTGGATCATCGCGGCCGGCAGCACCATCGTCTGGGACATCCGGTCGGAGGGGGTGAGGAAGAGCTATTTGGCGGTGAGCCCGGGGGCGAAGGCGGCCTGAGGCGACTGTCCGAGGGGGCTGGGCTGGTGGATCGAACGACCTGAGTCCGCCATTTGCCAAAATCAGGAACACCATCGGAAACCGGCATCCCCCTTCGACAGGTGCTCTTCATGAAACTCACCCATCCCTTGGCCACGCTGTATGGCGGCCTCGTCGCCGCTTCAGCAGGCTACGCGTGGGTGATGGATGTCCGCTTGCTCCATGCAACCACTGAACACCTGCTGCCCGATCTGCTGCTGGCAACCGTGACCTTGCCGGCCTCCCTCACGGGAACGTGGATGTTCCAAGCCTGGCCGGGCCTGTTTTCTCAACCGCTGGTGCAAACCGGGTGGCTGACGCTCTGCGGCGCAGTTCAGGTCACCGCCGCATTCCTGGTCGGGCGCTGGATGACAGGGCCACGAACGCACCCCCACACCAGCAAGCACGGCACCTGAACCCACCGCCAGACTGCAGTGACCACTCGGCTTCTTCTTCGTGCATTGGCATTGTTGGTGGCACCCCTTGCCTGTGCCTGCAGTCGGGATCTGGAGGTGAACGTGCTCTCTCAGGTCACTTCTGCGAACGGTGCCTACACCGCCGAGGTTCGCGAAGTGGTCTATGGGCCCCACTTTGGTGGTGAAACACCAGCCATCGAAGTGTGGGTCTCCCACGCGGGGCAGTCGGAGCGCGTTCTGGCGAGTCCAGAAGATGGCACCGAGGTGCTCCCTCGCTGGGTGGGCCTCGCTCGGTTGCGGCTCCAAGTCACTGGCAGCCAGGCGGCCGAGAACTTCAGGCCATCCTCTCTCGGGGCGTCCATTGAGCTGGAAAGGCTCTAGGCCCGCAGCCACGACGGGTCAGAGCCCACGCCGCTTGGTTCGTCCGAGATATCCGGCCGGAGGGAGTGCGCCAAGCTTCACCCAAAAGGTCGCCGGCGTGAGCGCCTCTTGGGCTCCAGCTGAGTGAATGCCTCGGCAGAGAAGCGCTCGCGTTGCAGCCGCAGTTCGTCGCCATCGATGGACCGGGCCAGCACCTCGACATCGCCGCGGCTGACGCCGACGGCCTCGAAGTGGGCCCGCCATCCGTTGACCACGCCGATGACCTGGGCGACCTCGGCGGCGGCCTCGGCGGCCGTCAGCCCGAAGTCCTGGTGCCGTGACATCGCGTTCTTCAGCGAGGACTCGTGGCCCAGGTCTCCGCAGACGAACTCCTGGTAGCCGTGGGCGCCTTGTGAAGGCAGGACGTCATAGGCCGGCGACAGGCTGTAGCGGCCATGGCGGTCAGGCTCGAAGGCCAGAAGCGCGTGGTTCTTCTCGTGGTCGTCGGTGTTGTCCATCAGGATGTTGAACACCATCCGACGAAAGAGCTCGCGGGCATCGCGCAGGTTGGCCCCATCCTTGGCCACGCCCACGCGCCGAAGCAGGCGCGCCAGCGCGGGGTAGGACAGATCCGGCTCCTGGCCCGCGGCAGCTTCGGCCCGGAGCGCGGTGCCGGCGGAAATGCCGTGGATGCGCCGCGGCCCCTCACGGTCGAAGCGCCGAATAGCCACAGCGTTACTTCTGGCCAGAGGAATCACCCGCGTCTCGGCCACGCAGATGCCGGCCCGGGCCGCCAGCGTCATCGTCGCGTGCTCGATCAGCTGCGAGTCCAGCGGGTCGTCCCGGCGCCTGAACTTGATGATCCACTCTTCGCCGTCGATCTCGATCAAGGCCTTGGGCTGCGCGCCGCCCAGCGAGCCGCCGCCGGCCAGCATCCGCCGCTCCGTTTCGGAAACGGGCTCGGAGGCCTCGACCTTGGCCACCACATCGCCAAGCTGCTGGGCCATCTCGTGCCGGGCAACAGCGCCACCCGTGTAAGGCAGGTACGCCGTCGCCGACGTGGACACCCCCAGCGCGCCAAAGCGGTCGTCGCCCGCGTAGAAGAGGTACTCCATCAGGGACAGCCGGTCCGGCCGCACGATGTAGCGGATGACGCGCTCCCCCCAACGGTCAGGGCGTGCGTCGTCCACGGCGCCCACAGCCCGGGCCTGATCGGGTGCCAAGCGGCCCTGCGGGAGGTATTCGCGGTCCACCAGGGGCAGGTCTTCACTCAGCGGGAAGCCGTGGGCCAGCCAGTCCTGGGCATACTGCAGAGAGACGCCGCGGCCAGACGCCACCAGGCGCAGCCGCCCCACGCAGCGGTGCTGCTCGGGACCCGGGATGTGCCAAAGGTAGAGCTCATCGTGCCGCATCGGTCACTCCTGGCGCTGGCGGCCAGCCTTGTTGGCAGCGGCCTTCAAGCGGGCCTCGGCCGCCGCGTTCGCACGCTGCCGGCCAAGTTCCACCGCTTCACGCACGTCCAGCTCCAGCGCGCCCTTGTCTTCCTCGGGAGCGGCCAGGCTGGAGAGCCCACCATCGCGCCCGATCAGCCACAGCGCCGTGGCCACGATGCCCAGGCCGACGCCGGGATCACCCGCTTCCAGACGCTGCAGCGTCGGCACGGAAACCCCCATGCGCTGGGCCCAGGTCTTCAGAGACTCCCCCCGACGCAACCTGGCCACAGCCAAGTCGGCCCCGAGCTTTTCAAGGGCATGGACGGTGGAGGGGGGGAGCTGCTGGAGAGCTCGGGGGGGCTTTGGCATACATATAGATATTATCGAAATGGCCAATTTGATGCAAATCTATGTGCATGCGTGTGCATGGGTGGAGGTTGGTGCAAGCCAGGCACCCGCCACAGCAGTGACACCCCTCGCGGTGCTGCGGTAGATTGTGCGGGACTCTTTCATCGACCCCTGTTAGGAGCCGACCATGGGCTTTTCAGCCAGCGATGTGGGGCCCCTCCCTCAGGCGCGCGCCAACCTGTCCGATCTGGACGATCACCACAAGCTGGAGCGCGAGCACATCCACCTGCTGCTGATTGGGGACGCCAAGCGCGGCCTGGCCGACATCGAGGCGGGCCGCACCGTTGGGGCCGATGCCGCGATCGCCCGGCTTCAGCAGCGCCGCGAAGGCGCCGCCATGGGCAAGACCGCCAAGACGCGTGACTGAGGATCTTTGCCGGAGCGGCTTCCTGGGGCGGCCGGACGCCATAGACGCGTTCTTGACCAAGGCCGAAGTGGCCTTCGCCTTCGACGAGCCGCTGTCCATCGAACAACACCGCTCGCATTCGCTTGGGTTCACTCGGTTGCTGCCACTGCAGAGCTGCCCGGTCTGATCCCAACTGGCTGCCGCAGATTGAGCTGAGACGTAGCTGCTTGCAGGCCGAGTGTCGGTTCCCCGCCGACAGCTGCCTCTTACGACGCACCTCAACCGTGGGCGGCTGGCCGCAGCCAGAGGCTGCCACCGACAGTTTCGATTGCCGACAACCAAGGTCAAGCACGGCACAAGAACTGACTCAATCGCGCAGCAAACGCCCGAATTTCCTGGTCGTGCAAGTCGCAGAGCAGGCAGTTGATCTCTTCGGCAGAAAGGATCCCTAGACGCTGAATGCGTTCATAGAGCGGCTTGGGCCTCAGCGATGCGCCTTCGTCGAATGCGTGTTGGAAACTGGGCAGGCGGTAAGCATCCCAAAGCGCTTGCTCCACGTTGTGAAGGGGGATGCAAATCGTGCCACGCGGAAGATCACGCCGATTTTGATCTCCGTCCAATACAGAAATAACGTGCGGCTCTGGCCCAAAGAATTGGGCACGCCGATTTCGGCGCATCAGGTCAGTGACTTGGTCCGCACCTCCAATATAGATTATCTGATACGAGAAAAATGCTGGCGGGCAGTAACGCCGAATTACATACTCAAGGAAATTCTTCAGGACTTCGTCTTCCGTCAGGAGGTAGCGATCGGAACCTCGGAATCCGAATAAAATGCTCTTGACAGAATTAAAAGACATCTGCGTCAGAGTGATTTCCTCTGCAGTGCGCTCTAGGTATGCAAGCTCCCCCACCTCCAGCGTCTGCATAAGCGCGAGCGAGTGAGTCGTAAATACCACCTTGGAATGGTATCGATTAGCAAGTAGACGCATTTGGACAGCCAGTCTCGCCTGCGCCCTAGCGTCTAGCGACGTGTCGATCTCGTCGATGAAAACCAAAGGTCGACCCGCAGAGATCAACCTGAAAAGATGGATCAAGAAATATTCGCCAGAGCTGAAATAGTCCTCACGCAGATAACGATCGTCACCCTGCACAAAGCAGCAGCATGGACCGCGGCGCAGACGAATTTCGACGAGACCGTCGAACCGTTCGTCACCGTAGACCTCGTTCAGGAAGGCAATCAGTTCGTCCGGCCTCGCGTATTGGCCAAGCACAATGGCTCGCCGGATTTCAGCATCGGACTCGACGAGCGTCCCAAAAAAGGTGAACCGTTGTCCGTACGGTGCAGGAAGTTCGACTGCCAGCATGCGCTTGGTCGCCTCAGGCACCGGGATACGCGTTGTGAGAGTTCGTGTTGCGGCTTCGAAGCTAAAGGTGAACTCGTCATCTCCGACCCGGTAGACGATCCGGCTGTTCGGCGTGATTGAGCCCGACGACGATGTTCGAATAAACGTGTCGGCGAACGCCAAGTTCAAGAGTGACTTGGCTAGGGTAGTCTTACCAGTTCCGTTGCCACCGACGATGCCGAGCAGGCCCGGCATATCGAGATCCACCTCGAAGACATAGCTGAGAACTGGCGGAATGTTCTGAATCTCGACTCGAAACCACATGGCCTACGAGAACGAACGGTGAAGAAAGTAATCAACTGACGCCGCTCCGAACTTCCGGCGCAACTTGTCGAGGTAGGCCTTGTCGATAGTGTTCACGTAGTTGATCAGCCCCGACAGTCTACGCTCGCCTTTTGCGAGGTCATTGCCCACTCGTTCAAGGAAGCGTGATCGATTTCTTGAGTGAAAGTGCAGCAATACCTCGATCTCGTCCTTGACGGCTGCGTCGACCGATACGCCTCCGTCGGGAAGCAACACCATCCCCAGCAGCTTGACCTTCGTTCCGCGATGCATGCGTTTAGTCTTAGCTCGATTGAGCGTGAACTCGCCTGGTAGGACTTGCTGCAAAGTACCTGCGACTATCTGTTCGATCCCATCGAGGGCGTCCTTGCTTTGCCCTGAAACGATGATGTCGTCTGAGTAGCGTGTAAGCGTCAACCCTCTACTTTCGCAAACAATACTCATGGCGTCGTCGAAGGGTTTCAGCGCGGCGTTGCTGATGCCTGGCGAAGTTGAAAATCCAACCGGCAAGCTGGATTCTGGACAAACGAGATCTACAAAACGGTCAAGCCAATGGCCGAAATCTGCAATTGGAGTGCGATCGTTCCCTTGGTCAATCGTCAATCGAACGCGCCCTCGGTTGAGGCTAGGAAAGAAGTGGGAAATGTCGCAGACGAGAAAGTGTTTCCCGTCCCTGTGACGGGCCACTGCATCGAATGCGCTCATGCCTCTTCGATATGAGTAGACGACGTCCTCGTTGATCGGCAGGTAGTCAACAACGAACAGTCGCACGAACTCCAGACACCCAGCGAGTACGTCATTGGGCACTAGGATTGCGCGAACCTGACCTGCCTTGGTGTACTGCTCCCTCTTGCAGTTAAGTAGCACATCCATTTCGATCAGATCGCGGAAGTCGCGTTTGTCGTGATAGACCGCGCGAAACAGATCCGCCATTGGTCGTTTTGCGGTAGTCGGCGATGCTGCGATGGACATCCAGGCGGAATCCCTTAAAATGCGCCCCATGTCAGCTGACTAGGAGCATCTCCAGTCGTTTAGGCTGACCTCTAGGCCGTCTGATCTACTTGTGTGGCGCGCTTGGTAATGTCCAAGCCGCCACACAAGACGTAGAGCGATGGTCTCCTTCGCGGTAACCCGACTCCAATCGGTTGTTACACGCAGCCTACAGCATCTTAGACGCACACTGGTGTTCACCTGCAGTAGCAGGTAGCTGAGCGCCAGCGTACAGGCTTACGGACCGTTGCTCTGAAGCCGTTCAGCCGTCGACCCCGCTCGCTCAGGCGGCGCGTCAATTTCTTTGCGGTGCGGATGCATCTTCAACGAGTCTAGTTCGTCAGTGCGAGGTGGTTTGGACCTGGGTTCCGTCGGCACTTCATTGCGCGTCGTGTGCATCCCTCCCCTGCTTCTGGCTCAACGTGCATTCGAGACCCGTACCGAAAACACTGCGCGGCATTCTCTAGATCCTTCGACGAAGGATCGGTGCCAAGAATTGGCCCCGACGGGCAGGGGAGCTATCCTTGAAGGACCGAGAACGAAGGAGCGCAACCACTGCAGAGCCGTCCCCCTTGTGACAGCTACCGCCGCCAGTCGGCCCCAGCTCCCGGCATCTAGACCTGCGCCTCCCCGCCCCCCTCCAACACCTCCCCCAACCTCCCCAACATCGCATCACACGCCTGCAGCTGCGCCACGGTGACGTACTCGTCGGGCTTGTGGCCTTGGTCCATGCTGCCGGGGCCGCAGACCACGGTGGGGATGCCGGCCTGGTGGAACAGGCCGCCTTCGGTGCCGTAGGCCACGGTGCCAAAGGCCGAGCTGCCGCTGATGCGTGAGAGCAGGTAGGCGGCCTCGCCGTCGGCCGGGGTGGCCAGGCCGGGGTAGGCGCTCAGGGGTTCGAACTGGATGTCGGCCTGGGGGTGCACGGCCTGCATGCGGGGCAGCAGGTCCAGCAGCGCGTGCTGCAGCAGTTCGTCCACCACCTGCTGGGCGTCAAAGCCTGGCAGGGCCCGCACTTCGAAGTCGAAGCTGCAGTCGGCCGGCACGATGTTCAGCGCCCGGCCGCCCTGGATCAGCCCGGTCTGCACGGTGGAGTGCGGCGGATCGAAGCGGGGATCGTGGTGTTCGGGGCGGGCCAGTTGCTGGCCGATGTCGCCCAGGCGGTGGATGAGCCGCGCGGCGTATTCAATGGCGTTCACGCCCTGCGGTGCATAGGCCGAATGGCAGGCCGCGCCGCGCACGCGGCAGCGCATGGCCAGCTTGCCCTTGTGGCCCAGCACGGGCTTCATTTCGGTGGGTTCGCCAATCAGGCACAGGCGGGGCTTGTACGGGCGCTGGGCCAGCTCGGCCAGCATGGGGCGCACGCCCAGGCAGCCCACCTCTTCGTCATACGAGAACGCCAGGTGCACCGGCCAGTGCAGCGGCCGCGCCTGAAAGCGCGGCACCGCCGCCAGCACGCAGGCGATGAAGCCCTTCATGTCAGCGGCGCCGCGGCCGTACAGGCGGTCGTCCTGCACGGTCAGGGCAAAGGGGTCCACCGTCCAGGCCTGGCCGTCCACCGGCACCACGTCGGTGTGGCCGGACAGGGCCACGCCGCCGCGGTCGGTGGGGCCCAGGGTGGCATAAAGGCTGGCCTTGCTGCCTTCGGCGTTGAGGAACAGCTCGCTGGCCACGCCCCAGCCGGCCAGGTAGTCGCGGATGAAGTGGATGAGCCCCAGGTTGGGGTTGCGGCTGACGGTGGGCTGGCTCAGCAGCTGCGCCAGCAGGTCGATGCTGCGGGGCTCATTCATCGCCCGGCACCCCGTAGCTGGGGGCGGCGGTGGGGTCCAGGGCGCGGGTCAGGTAGTCCTGCATCTGCGGGCGATAGGCCTGCCACAGGCCGGCCAGTTGGCCGATGGGGTCGGCCTCGGCCCAGTCCACCCGCAGGTCGATGATGGGCCAGGGCACCTCGCCCACCACCTTCAGCGCGGCGGAATGCACGGGGCCTGCCTCGCCCCCGGCCGCCAGCGCGGCCTGCATGGCGGCCAGCAGGCGGTCGGCCAGCGGGCCGGGGGTGCTTTCAAACGCGGGCACCATGGCCTCGATGACGGCGGGGCTGGCCAGCAGGTTGCCGGCGGCCACGCATTGCGCGCCGGCCACAGCGTGGTGCACGCCCAGGGCCTCGCGGCCGCTGAAGTGGGCGGTGCGGCCCTGCGCATCCACCACGGTCACCTGCCGGTGCTCGTGCCAGGGCTCGGCGGCCATCACCTGGGCCAGGGCGGCTTCGGCCGGCGTTTGCGCAGCCAGGCGGGCCAGCACCTGCGGGCCCAGGGCCGGCAGGGTGATGTTCTGGGTGGAGACGGCCCCCACCCCGGCCTGCAGCCAGGGGCAACGCGCGCCCACGGCAATGCTGGAGGAGCTGATGGCCACGCCCAGCTGGCCGGTGCGGGCACAGCGCCCGACGATGGAGAAGGTCATGGCGATGTCCTCGGGTCTTGGCGTTGGATCAGGCTTGGGGCGGCACCCAGCCGTCCGGGATGACGGCGATGACGTCGATCTCCATCAGCCATTCGGGCTGGCCCAGGGCCGCCACCACCAGGCCGGTGGAGATGGGAAACACGCCCTTGAGCCACTTCCCCACCTCGCGGTAGACCGGCTCCCGAAAGCGCGGATCGGTCAGGTAGGTGGTCGTCTTGACGATGTGGCTCAGGTCGCTGCCGGCTTCCTTCAGCAACTGCTGCAGGTTCTTCATGGCCTGCTCGGCCTGGGCTCGCGGGTCGCCCAGGCCCACCAGGTTGCCCTCGAAGTCGGTGCCCACCTGGCCGCGCACATAGACGGTGTTGCCGGCGCGCACGGCCTGGCACAGGTCGTTGTCCAGCGACTGGTTGGGGTAGGTGTCCTTGGTGTTGAACATCCGAATGCGGGTGTGGGTCGGCTGGCTCATGCGGTGATCTCCTTGGCATTAGCCTGCGCGGCCACGCTCCGTTCAGGCGCGGCGCGGTAGGCGCCGTACTTGCGCTGGGTGGCAATGTGGTCGGCGATGTACTTGGCGTCGTGCCACACGCCCCAGATGAAGGTGGAGCCGCGGCGCGACAGCCAGGGCAGGCCCAGGAAGTAGACGCCAGGCTCGCTGGACACGCCGCGCTGGTGGCGGGGCTTGCCGTTCGCATCCAGCGCGTCCACCTGCAGCCAGCCGTAGTCCACGGTGAAGCCGGTGGCCCAGACGATGGTGCGCACGCCGGCCTGGGCCAGGTCCAGGCTCAGCAACGGGTGCGTCACGCAGGCCGGGTCGGCCAGGCGGCGGCGGGCCTCGGGTTCCTCAGGCAGGTCCAGGCCGTGGCGGGCGATGTAGGCGTCGGCCGCGTCCAGCATCTGGCGCAGGTTGTCGTCGCCGCGGGCGATGTTGTCGGCCAGGTCGGGCGCAAAGCGGGCCACGCCGTTCTCAAAGCCCTGGGTCACGCCCACCAGGGTGATGCCCTGGTGGCCCAGCGCCCGGAAGTCCACCGTGTGGCCGCCGCGCGCGCCGCTGACCGCGATGGTGACGTGCTCTTTGCCCGGCTCGGTGGCCGCGGCGTCCCAGGCGCCCAGCACGCCCAGCCACCAGACGAAATCCCGCCCGCGGTAGGAACGCGGCGGCCGGTCGTGCGCGCCCACAGAGAGGTACACCTGGCGGCCGGCGCGCTGCAGCTCGTCGGCAATCTGCACGCCGGAGGAGCCGCTGCCCACCACCAGCACCGCGCCTTCGGGCAGTTGTTCGGGGTTGTGGTATTGGGCCGAATGGATCTGGGTCAGGCCCGCGTCCTGGGGGGCGATGACGGGAATGAGGGGGCGCTGGAAGGGGCCGGTGGCCGCCACCACACGCTGGGCGCGGATGCTGCCTTCGGAGGTCTCCACCAGAAAGCCCGGCTGACCTGGCTGACGCACCACGCGCTTGACTTCCACCCCGGTGCGGATGGGGGCGTTGATCATCTTGGCGTAGGCCACGAAGTAGTCGGCCACGTCTTCCTTGGTCACGAACTCGTCCGGCCCGTAGCCGGGGAATTCCATGCCGGGGAAGCGGTCGTGCCAGGCCGGGCCGTTGGCCACCAGGGAATCCCAGCGCTCGGAACGCCAGCGCTCGGCAATGCGGTGGCGCTCCAACACCAGGTGGGGAATGCCGAGCTTGCCCAGGTGCTCGCTCATGGCCACGCCAGCCTGGCCGGCGCCGACCACCAGCGTGTCTGTTTCCGTCAAATCGAGGGACATGTCGTTCCTTTGGGGCGGCTCGCGCGCCGTTGGACATGGCATGGCCCTCGGCAGGCCCTGGCGGTCTGCCGTCACTCTCACCCATGCCCCGCGCTGGCCGCCGGGGTTGCTGTGAGAGTCATTCTGTTGAGAAGCGCCCCGCAGGGAAAATATGATTTTCGGAGCCGGGCGCGAGGAAAAAGCTTCGCTCAGGCCATGGCGCGGGCCGCGCGGCGGCGGCCGGTGTGCCACAGCAGCGGCACGGCCAGCAGCACGCCAGCGGCAATGTGCACGCCGTCCAGCGTGGGCCGCCAGTCTTCACCGCCGAAGTAGTAGAGCAGGTAGCCGCTGGCCACAAGGGCGATGAACAGGCTGCCCAGCCACAGGCCGGTGCGCCGCTGGCCGCGCCAGGCCGGGCGCTGGCCCATGCGCCAACCCGGCGGCAGGTGCTGGGCCACCACCGCGCCCAGGGCCATCAGGTTGAGAAACAGGGCCAGGCCGTGCAGCTTCATCAGCCAGGGCTCGGCCGGGTGCGGCAGGCCCTCGGCCCCGCCCGCGCCCACGGTGTAGTGCAGCGCGCACCAGCCCAGGCCGCTGACCCACAGCAGCGCGGTGCTCAGCCAGACCATGCGCTTGAGGCCCCGGCCCATGCCGGCGTGGCGGTGGCCGGGGCTCATGGCGCGGCCTCCGCCAGGGGTTGCAGCGCGGTGGCGTCATGGAAGACGGCGTGTGCGCCCAAGCCAGCCAGCCAGGCGGCCGGCAACTCAGGCTGCTGGGCCAGCACCTTGGTCAGCGCGTCGGCCGCCAGGGCGGTGGGGGCCAGCACACTCAGGTGGGTGTGAATGGGCGCAGCGCCAGCGGGGCTGTGCAGTCGGCTGCGCGCGCCGGGGCCGAAGTGGCTGGTGGCGGCGGCACCGTCTTCCAGCCAGCCCCAGGCGCGGGTGCCGCCCTGGGCCTCGTCGCGCAGCACCAGCGGCAAGCGCAGCGGGCCGAAGACGCGCAGGTCACCGCCCGCATTCACCCAGCCGGCGGGCCAGCCCTGGGCCTGCAGCCGGGCCACGGCCTGGTCGATGGCGTCGCCCTTGGCCAGGCCGCCTGCGTCCAGGCGGGTGCGGGCGTGCTCGCGCCACAGCCAGGTGCCGTCCCAGTGCCAAGGGCCGCTGCCCTGGGCCAGGTCGAAGGCGCCGTCGCTGAGGGTGGCCCAGTGGCAGGCGGCCGTCAGCACGCGCGCGGTGTGAGGGCGCACGCGCAGGCGGGTGGCCGGCGGCGCGGCGTGCAGGCGCGACAGATCGCTGCCGGGGTCGAAGATGGAGAGCTGGGCCTGGAGGTCCTGCAGCAGGGCCCAGACCGCCGCGAAGGCGGCCTCGTGCGTGGCACCCCCCGCGGGCGCGGCCAGGGGCAGGCCCACCTCCACCAGCGTGCCCAGCAGCGGCCGGGCGCGGCGGGCCCAGCCGCCGGCCGCCGCGGCGTTCAGCGCGCCCATGCGGGTTGCCCGCGCCGGGCCACATCCACCGCCTGCACGATGCGGCGGATGCCGTCGGTCACGTGGCTGCAGCTGAGGGTGGCGCCGCTGATGTTGGCGATGTCGCTGCCCACGCGCAACGGGGCGCTGGCGTTCTTGCCGACGAACTGCTTGCGCCAGGCCGGCAGGCGGATCTCGCTGCCATGGCTTTCGCGGTAGGACAGGATCTCCACCCCGCGGATGGCGCCCTCGCGGTCCAGGCCCACGGCGTAGCTGATGAGCTCGTACTTGCCGACCACGCTGTCCAGCAGCACCCAGCCCAGCAGCGCGCCGGCCTTGCGGGCCGCGCGCAGCTCCCAGCGGGCGGAGCGGCCCTTGGCGCCGGCGGCGTCCAGGGCCTGCAGCTGGGCCGCGTCCAGCGCCAGCGTGCTGCCGTCCCAGTGGTCGGCCTCGGGGAAGATGAGCTGCGCGGCCTGGTCCGCGCTGAGGTAGTCCACCGCGAAGGCGGCGGGGGATGCGCTGGCCATGGCGGCGGCTGTGACCCAGAAGCGCATCAGAAGCTCCAGCCCAGGCCCAGGTCCAGCCGGTTGGCGTTGCTGTTCTCGTCGAAGCGCTGCAGGTCGGCCTTGACGACCACGCCCGGCGTGAGCTGGAAGTTGGCGCCCACGGTCCAGACCTTTTCGGTCTTGAGACCGGTCGGCGTCACGCCCGCGCCCAGGTCGGCGTAGCTGCGGCCGGTGTTGTACTGCTCGTAGCGCGCGAAGGGCGCCAGCGCGTAGCTGCCCGATTGCCACAGGTGGTAGGCGGCCTGGGTGTACCAGCCGTCGAAGCGCTCGGGGATGAGCACGGCGCTGCCCAGCAGGGTGCTGTTCAGGCGCGCGGTGTTGCTGATGGTGCCGCGGCTGTACAGGGCCGACAGGTCCCAGGCGCCGGGCGTCCAGCGGGCGTGCAGGTCCCACAGGGTGACGCGGCCGCTGACGTTCTGCGTGGTCTGGCCCTGGCTGGCATTGCCGGTGAAGACCGAGCCGCCCAGCTGCAGGCCGGGGATGCCGCGCCAGTTGACGGCGCCGAAGACGGACAGATCGCGCGCCTTGGCCAGCGCCAGCTCCTGGTGGATGGAGCCCAGCGGAGACTCCTGCCCTTCGGATTCGGCGGTGGCGTCCCACTTGCTCAGGTCGAAGCCGGTGGTGACGCCGGCCTGCACGGTCCAGCCGTCGTCCAGCGTGCCGGCCAGTTGCAGGCCGCCTTCGCGCCAGGTGGTGGGGATGATGGCAGTCTCGACGAAGTTGCGCATGACGCCGTAGTAGGCGTTGGGCTCATGGTTCTCGTTGAGCAGGCCCACGGGCATCAGGAACAGACCGCCGCGGGCGGCCCAGTTGGGCAGGAACTGGTGCTCGACAAAGGCCTGCTCCACCTCCACCTCGCCCGGGTCGTCGGCCGAGCTGACGGTGTGTTCGACCTCCAGCTCGGTCACCACCTTGGTCTTCTCGTCGAAGCGGTGCTGGTAGGCCAGCACGAAGCGGGCGACGTCGGCGGTGGTGTCCTGGCCCGCGTGCTGGGGCCGGTTGTAGGTCAGCTCGGCGTAGCCGCCCAGCACGGTGGCGGGCTCGCCCGGTGCGGCTTCGGGCGCGGCCGCCACCGCAGGTGCGGCGGCCGGGGCTGCCGCGGTGGCCGGTGCGGCGGGCGCCGCGGCGGTGCCGGCGCGGGCCTGGGCCAGTTCGGCCAGCTGGGCCTTCAGCGTGGCCAGTTCGGCGGCCAGCTGGTCGACCTTGCGGGCCAGGGCCTCTTCCTGCGGGGTGGCGGCCTGGGCGGCGGCGGGGCCGGCCACGGCCAGGGCGGCCGCCAGGGCCAGGGCAGAGCGGGTCAGCGGGTGCATGGTGGGTGTCCTTGGGTTGGGTGTCTTGGAAGGGGAAACAGGCCGCTCAGTGGGAAGCGGAAGCGCTGGCCGTGCCGGAGCTGGCGCTCCAGCCGTCCGTCAGCGTGTTGAGGAAGGCGATGACGTCCTCGATCTCGCTGTCGCTCAGGGCCGGGGCGTCGCCGGGCTTGCGGTTGTAGGGCACCTCGGTGGTGTTGACGTTGGCGTGGTAGGCCGCGGGCAGGTCGTTGAACTTCTGCACCGTGCCGTCGCTGCCCACGGGGTAGAACTTCTCGGGGTTGGTGTCGCGCTGGACGTAGAAGGTGATCGCGTCCTTGAGCGTCTTGAAGTAGCCGTTGTGGAAGAAGGCCTTGCGCAGCGCCACGTTGCGCAGGCTGGGCACCTTGAAGGCGCCGCACAGGTCGGTGCGGGCCGTCAGGTCGCCGGTCGAGCGGGCGCACAGGCCCAGGTCGTAGTAGCTGGCATCAGCGTTCTGGCTCAGCTCAGGATTGCGGGGCACGCCCAGCACGTCGTAGGTGAAGTCGGTGAACAGCGGCAGGGCGCCGTTGGGCGACTGCGAGGACGGGTGGCAGGCCGCGCAGTTGCCCTTGGTGGCGCTGTTGAACAGGGCCAGGCCGCGGGTCTCCTGCTCGGTCAGCGTGGTCTGCCCGCGCAGGAAGGCGTCGTACTTGCTGGTGTAGGCGTGGAACTCGCTGTCCTCCAGCTGGTACTGCTGCAGGGCCTGGGCCATGCGGTCGAAGGCGTCGGCCGGGCGGGTGAGGATGTCCGCGCCGAAGACGGTCTTGAACTCCGCCGCGTAAGACGTGGCAGCCAGCTTGGCCACCACATCGGCCACGCTGGTGTTGGCCATCTCCACCGGGTTCAGGAAGGGGCCCTTGGCCTGGTCCTTCAGCGAGGCGGCGCGGCCGTCCCAGAAGAAGCCGCCGGTGGGCGTGCCATCGGCCGCGAAGTAGAAGGCCGTGTTGGTCTGCAGGTAGCGGATGGAAGGCGAGTTGCGCCCGCCCTGCAGCGTCATGTCGGCGCCGCCCATCTGGGCCGCCAGCGCGTTGGACGGCGCGTGGCCGTTCTCAGGGTCGTGGCAGCTGGCGCAGGCCTGCTGGCCCGAGGCCGACAGCGAGGTGTCGGCAAAGATCTTTTTGCCCAGTTCGGCCTGGGCGGACAGCGTGGTGCTGGAGCTGCCGGAGGCGGCGGTGCTGGCCGAGCCCCCTCCGCAACCCGCCAAGGCCAGGCACAGGGCCAGGCCGGACGTCACAAGCGCGGTGGTGTTCACTGGTGGTGTGGGTATTAATAAGAATGGTTCGCATTCTATTTAACGATCACGAATGAAGGCAATGTCCGAGCAACAAGGTAGGGGGCCGTCGACGCGCGGCGGCAACGGCGGCGTCCGACCGGTGCGGTGGGAACGCCGCCGCCAGGAGACGACGTTCAGGACGCCGTGTATGGCAACGACAGGTAGTGCTGGCCCAGCTCGGTCAGGGTGCCGGCAGCGGCCAGCACGCTGGTGAAGTGCGGGTCCGGGTTCCACCGCCCGGTGAACCAGGCGTAGCGCAGCACGTCGGTACGGGCCTCGCAGGTGGCCACCATGTCGCTCATCTGCGCCTCTTGCTTGGCCACGGTGTCGATCTGCGCATCGCCGTCGCCGCTGTGCCAGTTGGCCATCTCGGTCACCCAGAAGGGCTTGCCGTACTTGGTCAGGCGGTTCAACTGATCGTCCAGGCCGTAGTCGTACCAGTGGAAGCCCAAGGCGTCGATGTGGGGATCGCGCCCGGCGTTGGCGCCGCGGTAGGCGGCGTAGAAGGCATCCAGCCAGACGACGGGATCGGCGTAGCCCGCCAGCGTGCCCCAGGTGATCTGCGGCCCGATGAGCTGCACGCCCGTGGCCTGGGCAATGGCCTCGAAGCGCGGCCACAGCGCGGCCGCCTGATCGGGCGTGAGGCTGGCCTGGTCCGTCAGATTGGGCTCGTTGAGCACCAGCAGCTGGCGGATGCCGGGATCGGCGCGCAGCGCCTGCAGCACCTGCGTGTCGTCGAAGGACCCGTTCCACAGCATGGGCACGAAGTCCATGCCATAGCGGCTGCGCAGCGTGGCGCTGTCGCCCCCGCTGGGCTGCAGGCCCCAGTCGTACCACCAGCCCACACCGGGGGCCAGCGCCGCGTAGTCTTCCGCCACGCCCAGGTCGTAGGCGATGCCACGCTTGGCGCTGCGGGCCGGCCCGGCGGGTGGGGGCGCGGGGGGCGTGGGGGCCGGCGTGGGTGAAGGCGATGGCGAGGGCGACGGCGTCGAGTCACCGCCACCGCCGCCGCAGGCAGTCAGGGCGACCGAGGCCGCACCGACGGCCCCCGCGGCCAGCAGGGTGACGAACTGGCGGCGCTGCGCCTGCCCGGGGGCCGGCGCGGGACGGGTGACGGGGCGCATCGGCATCACAGGGAGTTGAGGAAGGCCAGCAAGGCGTCGCGGTCCGCCTTGGAGAAACCCACGAAGCGCTGCCGGCTGGCCGTGGCCTCGCCGCCGTGCCAGACGATGGCTTCGGTCAGGTTGCGGGCGCGGCCATCGTGCAGATAGCCGATGGGGGTGTTGCCGGCCACGAATTGGCTGTAGCCGATGCCCCAGAGGGCCGAAGTGCGCCACATGTTGCCGCTGGCCTGGCCTTCCACCAGGCCGTCGGCCAGGTCGCTGCCCATGTCGTGCAGCAGCAGGTCGGTGTAGGGCTTGATGGTCTGGTCGCGCACCTCGGTGAGTTCGCTGCCCAGGCCCGTCTTCATCTCGCTGATGTGGCAGGCCGTGCAGCGCGCCTGTGCAAACAGCTGCGCTCCCCGGGTCACCTGGGCGGTGTCCACCTGCAGATAAGGCAGCGGCGTCACGCCCTTGGGGAAGCCGCTGCTCTGGCTGCGCTGGGCCGGCACGCCCAGCAGACCCAGGTAGCGGGTGACCAGGGTCAGCGCGTCCTCCGGAATGCCGTTGGCGGCCGGGCCGCTGCGGCAGTTGGCGGCATCGGTCAGGCAGGACCGGCTGGGGTAGACGGGCGAGGTGACCGACATGTCCAGCAGCAGGGCGTTGGCCGCCTGATGGCGCAAACTCACCTTGGCGGCCTTCCAGCCGTAGCGGCCCAGCCGCACCACGCCGGTCTCGGGGTCGTAGGCGAAGTTGGCGCGCCCCATGACGCCGTCGGCGTCCGGCGTGCTCCGGACCCGGGCCAGGATGTCGGCGTCGGGCACGGCTTCGAGCAAGCCCATGCCGATCATCGGCTGCGCGCTGCGCAGCGAATACACCTCGGGCGTCACGCCGTCGAAGGCGATCCGCGGCTTGGAAAGCTCGACCACCGTGCCATCGGCCAGCGTGACGGTCTTGGTGTCGAATCCGGCCACGCGCACGCCGGTGCCCCAGTCCTGCAGCGCGCCGGTGGTGGCCGAGCGGGCGTGCCATCTGCACGGCCAGAACGTACACCGGGTGAGGCAGCTGCTTGCCGTCCGGGGCCGTC
>NZ_BADL01000520.1 GCF_000333615.1 Ideonella sp. B508-1
CAGCCGGTCCCGGGGACCTCTAGAGTCCACCGGCAACTGGCCTCGGGCCTGTCCTGCCCGGTCGGCTTCAAGAACGGCACCGATGGCGGCGTGAAGGTGGCGGCCGATGCGGTGGTGGCCGCGGCCGCGCCGCATGCCTTCATGGGCATGACCAAGATGGGCCAGGCCGCGATCTTCGAGACCCGCGGCAACACCGACTGCCATGTCATCCTGCGCGGCGGCAAAAAGCCCAACTACAGCGCCGAGGACGTGGAAGCGGCCTGCGCCGCACTGCGCAAGTCGGGCCTGCGCGAGCAGGTGATGATCGACTTCTCGCATGCCAATTCCGAGAAGCAGCACCGTCGCCAGATCGACGTGGCCGCCAACGTGGCCGGCCAGATCGAGGCGGGCGAGCAGCGCATCACCGGCGTGATGATCGAGAGCCACCTGGAAGAAGGCCGGCAGGATCTGGCACCTGGCCAGGCCCTGAAGCCCGGCGTGTCCATCACCGACGCCTGCCTGGGCTGGACCGACACCGAGCCGCTGCTGCGCCAACTGGCCCGCGCGGTGGCCGCCCGCCGCGCCCGCACCTGAGTCCGCGCTTCGCGGCAGGTCTCAGTCGTCCTGCTGCGCCGGGTCGGTGTCCATGAACAAGGAGGGGCGGAAGCCCCCGGCCACGGCCGGCGTCTCGCCTTCCATGGCCCAGAGGGTGAGCCTCTCGGCCGGCATGGGTCGCGCGAACAGAAAGCCCTGCAGCTCGTCGCAGTCCAGCGCCTGCAGCGTGTCGCGCTGGCGCTCGGTCTCCACCCCCTCGGCCACCACCCGCAGGTTCAGGGCATGGGCCATCTGCACGATGGCGGTGACGACCGAGCGGGCGTCGGCGCTGTTCTGGATGTCGGTGAACAGGCTGCGGTCGACCTTCAGCTGCTTGACCGGCAACTTGCGCAGCAGCGCGAAGTTGCAGTAGCCGATGCCGAAGTCGTCGATCGACAGGCCCACGCCCAGGCTGGCCAGGCCGGAGAAGCTGCGCACCGCCGCATCGTCCATCAGCACCGATTCGATGATCTCGATGGTCAGCTGCGAGGGCTCGATGGCGTGGTCACCCATGGCCTGCGCCAGCCGCGGCAGCAGGCTGTCCTGGCGCAGTTGGTAGGCCGACATGTTGATGGCCACCCGCATGCGCAGCCCCTGGGCGCGCCAGGCCGCCAGTTGGCGGCAGGCCTCCTCGATCACCCAATCGCCCAATTGCCCGATCAGGCCGAAGCGCTCGGCCACCGGGATGAAGATGCCGGGCATGACCAGGCCACGCTGGGGGTGGTGCCAGCGCACCAGGGCCTCCACGCCCGTGATCAGGCCGGAGCGCGCGTCCATCTTGGGCTGGTAGTACAGCACCAGTTCGTCGCGCGCCAAGGCCTCGCGCAGCTCGGTCTGCAGGGCGAGTTCCTCGCGGCTGTCGTGCTCCATGCGCGGCTCGAAGACCGCGAAGGTGGAGCCGCCCTGTCGCTTGGCGGCGTACATGGCGGCATCGGCGCAGGCCAGCAGCCGCTGCGGCGGGCCGAACTCGGGCGAGTGGACCAGGCCGATCGAACAGGAGAGCTTCACCTCCACCGTGTGCCGCAGGGTGAGGCTGCGGCTCAGGCTGTGCAGGATGCGCTGGGCCAGCGCGGAGGGCGTGCCTTCGGGGTCGGCCGTCCGACGGCGGCAGAGCACCAGGAACTCGTCGCCGCCCACCCGGGCCACGAGGTTGCCGGGGCCGGCCTCGGCGCGCAGACGCCGCGCCATTTCCTTGAGCACCAGGTCGCCGATGGGATGGCCGAACGAGTCGTTGATGGCCTTGAAGCCGTCCAGGTCCACCATCATCACGGCCAGCGGCGTGGCCTTGCCGTCCTGGGCGCGGCTCAGGGCTTGGAGGCGGTGGTCGAAGTAGGCCCGGTTGGGCAGCCCGGTCAGGGGGTCCTTCAAGGCCTGTTCGCGCAGCCGCCGCTGGGCTTCGCCCAGGGACAGCGACAGCCTCTGATCGCGCTGGCGCGTCAGCAGATCCACCAGACCGACGATCACGCCGGCCACCAGGGTCAGGGTGGCGCCGGCGCCGATCCAGGGCAGCGCGGCCACGGGCAGGCCCTCGGCACCGATCCCGGAAGGCGCGGCCGGCGGTGTGAGGGCCACGGCCAGCCCCAGGCCCAGCCCCGGCAGCAGCGGGCTGATGCCCTGGCGCCAGTGCCAGCGGCCGGGCGTGTGCAGGTGGTGGTTCAGCCAGGCGATGGCCCCCAGCAGGGTCGGCGCCGTCAGCAGCGCCTGCCAGGCCAGCTGCAAGGGGGCGGGCTGTCCTCCCAGGCCCCGTTCCAGGCTGGCACGGCAGAGCACCCAGCACAGTGCCAGCAACAGGGCCTGGGCGATGTGGCGTGGCCAGGGGGGATCGATGGCGCGGCCCGCACCCAGCACCAGGGCCGTGCCCAGGGTGGACAGGCCCCAGGCGGTGCACGCCCAAGCAGGGGACAGCGCACCGGCCTCACCCAGGCGGGTGGCATCTGCCCAGAGCAGCCACAGGCCCAGGTTGCCCTGTCCGACGGCCAGCGAACTGCCCAGCAGCCAGCCGGCGGCCATGCGGGGGTCCCGCGCGCGGGACCTGGGCAGGGCCGGGCCCAGCACCGCAAAGCAGAGCGCGCCCAGGGCCGCGCTCAGGCCGGCGGCCTGCCAGGGCAAGGGCATGACGAAAGCGGACATGGTCTTCCGGATATCGGTCGACCGCTCGCCTCATTGAGGCCCTCAGCGTCCCGCCCCGCGAGGGGCCGCCGGGTTCAGTGCAGCACCACGGGCTGCTGCGCCAGTCCGGCGTAGCCCGCGATGAAGGCGTCGACGGCGTCTTCATCGGCGTCGCCCTGGCTCAGGGCCAGGGCCTGCTGGCGGAAGCTGCGGGCCAGCTCGCCGTTCAGGAAGATGCCCTTGCCGGACATCTTGTCCACGATCTCGTAGCCGCCCTGCGTGGGGATGGCGGCCGCATCGGCCTGGACGGGGCCCTCGGGCCACTCGATTTCCAGCACCGAGAAGCTGTCGGAGTTGTAAAGCATGTGCATGGCCGTCTCCTGGGAGTTCCCGCGCAGGTGGGTCCGAGCGGGCCAAATTCAAGGGGGCGGGCCGGGGCGGCGGCTCAGGGGGCCGCCGGGGTGCCCGGCTCGACCGGCGGCAGGCCGTCGCTCAGGCGCAGTTCCAGGGGCTCGTTCTGGGGCGGGGTGGTGAAGCGCAGGCGCAGGGGCACCAGGCCGTGGTCGCGGGCCAGCCAAACCTCCACCCGGCTGTCGTAGGGCCCCAGCGGCTCGCGCACCAGCCGCCAGGCGCGCAAGGGGGCGCCCGCGGCGTCGCTCAGGGTCTCTTCGGCCTCCAGGGCAAAGCGCCAGAACTGGTCCTCGCCGCGGGTGGTGAAGACCGGCAGGCTCAGGGTGCTGCGGCCGGGTGTCCAGTGCGCCTGCACCGCCGCCGCCAGCATGGGCAGCTGCAGCAGCCAGCTGGCCCGGTCCTGGGCGCCAGGGGGCAGGGGCAGGGTGGTGGACGGCCCGGAGAAGCTCACCAGGCCCTTGTCGCGCTGGAAGTTGACGGCCGCCTGGTCACGCCCCTGGCGCTGCTCGACCATGCGGTCGGGCATCAGTCCGGCCGGGCCCACATGGCCCTGGCTCTGCCAGGCCAGGGGCTCGCGGCCGGCCAGCTCGATGCGCCAGGTCAGGCGGTACTGCTGGTCGTTCAGGGGCTGCCAGTCCAGCTGCGCCCGCCCGCTGGCCGACCCTTTCACGGCCGTGTAGTCCACCAGCCAGGTGGCCGGGCTCACCAGGGGCTGCAGCGCATGGGCCTCGTCGTCGGCCGAGGGGGGCGGGCCGGCTTCGCTCGGGCGGTCCAGATCGGCCTCCTGCCGGGGGCGGTCCGGCGGCGGCGGCACCGTCTCCTCCGGCATGGGAGCCGGTTCGGGCCTTGGCGCTGGGGCGGGTTCGGGGGGCGGCGGCACTTGCGGCGCCGGTGGAGGAGGGGGCGCGACGGGGCGGGGCGGTGGCGTGGGGGATGGCGCAGGCAGCGCGACCTGGCTCAGGGTCACCACGGGCAGGGCCCGGCTCGGGGCCGGGGCCTGACGCGCCTGGAAGATCTGCCAGGCCGGCCCCAGCACCCAGCCATGCAGGGCCAGCACCAGCGCGGTCAGCGCGGCCAGCGCCAGTCGGCGGCGGCGCAGTGCGGGGGTGGGGCGGGGCGGCATGGGGCGGTTTTGGACACAATGGCTGACCGCATTGTCGCCACACCATGAAACTCGCCACCTATCAGGACGGCTCCCGCGACGGCCAGTTGGTCGTCGTCTCCCGGGACCTGCGCACCGCCCATTTCGCCAGCGGCATCGCCACCCGCCTGCAGCAGGTGCTCGACGACTGGGGCTTTCTCTCGCCCCAGCTGGAGGACCTGTCGCGCCAGCTCAACCAGGGCCGGGCCCGCCATGCTTTCGCCTTCGACCCGGCCCAGTGTCTGGCGCCCCTGCCGCGCAGCGGCCAGTGGGTGCGGTCCCGGGCCTACCGGGCCCAACTGGCCCAGGTCTGGCCCGAGCGCGACACCCCGCCCGACCAGGCCCTGGGCCTGCCCTGGATGGAGCCGGGCAGCAGCGACGGTTTCACCGGCCCACAGGCCGAGCTGGCGCTGGCCGCCATCGACGACGAGGTCGACTTCGGCGCCCAGTGGGCGGTGATCGCCGGCGATGTGCCGCGCGGCGCCAGCCCGGCCCAGGCGCTGGAGGGCGTGCGCCTGCTGGCCCTGGCCAACGACTGGACCCTGCGCGGCCCGGAGGCCCAGGAGCGCCTGCTCGGTGGCGGGCGGGTGCTGTCCTGCCCGGCCACCGCCTTCAGCCCGGTGGCCCTCACGCCCGACGAGCTGGGCGAGGACTGGCAGGCCGGCGTGTTGCACGGCGCGCTGCAGGTTCAGCTCAACGGCAAGGCCCTGGGGCCCTGCCAGACCCAGGAGGGGCTGCTTTGGCACATGGGCCAGCTGCTGGCCCATCTGGCCCGCCACCGCCCGGTGCGGGCCGGCACCGTGGTGGGCAGCGGCCCCGTGGCCGACGGCCTGGGCCGCGGCGCGGCCTGCCTGGCCGACTTGCGGCTGCAGGTGGCCGCCAGTTCGACCATCGACCCGCCCGGCTGGCTGCAATACGGCGACACGGTGCGCATCGAGATGAAGGGCCGCGATGGCCAGCCGCTGTTCGGCGCCATCGAGCAGGCCGTGGTGGAGGTGGCCGGATGAGCCGCCTGTCGATGTGGGGCGCCCGGCTGTGCGGCCTGGGGCTGGCGCTGCTGGCCGTCTTGGGCGGGACACCCGCCCGGGCCGACTGTCCCCCGGCAGCGGTGCCGCCCGATGCCCAGGCCATCCAGCAGGGCATGGCCCGGGCGCAGAACCACGGCTTCCTCTGGACCCTGGACCGCCAGGGCCACCGGTCCTGGCTCTACGGCACCCTGCATGCCGCCCAGCAGGCCTGGATGTATCCCGGGCCTCAGCTGATGCGGGCCCTGGGCCAGACCCGCCGCCTGGTGGTGGAGCTGGACATGTCCGATCCGGCCACGCTGAGCGATCTGCAGCGGCTGGCCCGCCAGACGCCCGATCATGCCCTGCCGCCGACCCTGGAGGCGCGGCTGCAGCAGCAGGAGGACGCGGCCTGCCTGGGGCGCGCGTTGAAGGACTGGCGCCCCGAGATGCGGGTGACCACGCTGAGCGTGATGTCGCTGCGCGACGAGGGCCTGGACCCGGCCTGGGGGGTGGACGCGCTGCTGATCGGCATGGCCAAGGGCCTGCAGATCCCGGTCACGCCGCTGGAGACGCCGGCCCAGCAGATGGCGGCCTTGCTGCAGCCCCGGCGCTCGGCCACGGAGGCGCTGGTGCGGGACACGCTCGACGAGATGGACCGCGGCGACGACCGCCGCACCCTGCGACGGCTGGCCCAGGCCTGGGCCGATGGGCGGTTGGACGAGCTCGAGACCTATCCCCAGTGGTGCGATTGCCTGAAATCGCCGCAGGAGAAGGCCATGATGCGGCGCCTGTTGAACGACCGCAACGGCCCGATGGCCGACAAGATCGCGCGTCTGCACAAGGGCGAGGGGGGCCTGTTCGTGGCCGTGGGCAGCCTGCACATGGTGGGGCCTCAGGGCCTGCCGGCGCTGCTGGCGGCACGCGGCTTCACCGTGACGCGGGTGACCTGGCCGAGCCCGGCACCGGCGGCTGTTCCGGCCGCCGCTTCGGGCGCAGAATCGGCCTCGTCCGCCGCTTCGTCCGGCGCTGCGCAGGAGCTTGTTCCGTGAGCGAGAGTTCTCCCTTTCCCGCCCTGATGCCGGGTTTCGATTTTCTGCAGGGGCTGGTGCGCCAGGCCGGCACGGCGCTGCCCGGCATGAACGCCTGGATCACCCCCACGCTGGACCCCGAAGAGCTGGACAAGCGCATCAGCGAGCTGCGCACCGTCCAGTTCTGGCTGGAGCAGAACGCCCGCCTGCTGGGCACGACCATCCAGGGCCTGGAGGTGCAGCGCATGACGCTGAACACCCTGCGCAGCATGAACGTCTCGATGGGCGATCTGCGCGAGGCCATGGCCATCCGTCCGGCACCGTCCGCCGCGGCCGAGCCGGCGCCGGAGCCCGCCCCCGAACCGGCCCCGGCCCCCGCGCCGTCGGCCACGGCCGAGGCGGCCCCGGTCGGCCCCGAGGGCGAGGCCGCCCCCGGCATGGTGGACCCGATGCAATGGTGGGGCGCCCTGACCCAGCAGTTCGGCCAGATCGCCGCCCAGGCCCTCAAGGACGCGCCGGCCACCGTGCAGGCCATGGCACAGGCCTCCCAGGCGGCGGCGACGCCGCCTGCGGCGCGGCCGGCCCCCGCGGCGCGCAAGACGGCGACGGCCCCGTCCGGGCCGCGTCCGGCGTCAGCGGCCCCCCGCCCGCCTGCGGCCAAGTCCGCCGCCAAGCCGGGCATGGCAGCCAAGGCGGCCAAGGCGGGCAAGGTGCCCGCGCGGTCCGCGGCCAAGAAGTCGGCGCCCCGCTGAGACCCACGCTCACGCCCCGGATGCCGCCGCCATGACCGATGCCCACCTGAGCGCTGCCCTGATGGGGCACGCCACCCACCCCGACGCCCACATGGCGCTGGCCCTGGCGGCCGCGCAGCTGGAGGCCCAGCGGGCCCAGCGGCCCGGCTTTGCGGCGCGGCTGGGCCTGCTCTACCTGACCGAGGCCTATGCCGGTCAGGCCGAGGCCTTGCTGGACGAGGTCCGGCAGCGCTGGCCCGGCCTGCAGGTGGCCGGCACGGTGGGCGTGGGCATCGCGGCCACGGGGGTGGAGTACTGGGACGAGCCGGCGCTGGCCCTGCTGCTGCTGGACCTGCCGGCCGAGCAGTTCCGCATCTTCAGCGGGCGCCATCCCCTGGAGGGCGAGGCGCCCTGGACCGCGCTGGTCCATGCCGACCCGGCCACGCCGGACCTCGCCGAACTGGTGGGCGAGATGGCGGCGCGCACCGGCAGCGGCCAGCTCTTCGGCGGCGTGGCCAGCGCCCGCAACCGGGCGGTGCAGCTGGCCAACGGCGTCTTCGCCGGGGGGCTCTCGGGCGTGGCCTTCGGGCCAGAGGCGAGCCTGGTCTCGCGCATGACCCAGGGCTGCCAGCCCATCGGGCCCACCCGCACCGTCACCGCGGTCGAGCGCAACCTGGTGCTCACGCTGGACGAGCAGCCGGCCCTGCTGTTCCTGCTCAAGGACCTGGGCATGCGGCTGAGCGAGCCCGACCCGCTGCTGCAGCGCCTGCGCAGCGTGCTGGCCGGCCTGACCGATGCCGGTGATGCCGACCGCGCGCGCGGCGGCCAGTTCGGCGTGGACACCCGGGTGCGCCACCTGGTGGGCCTGGACCCGACACGCCAGGCCGTGGCGATCGCCGACTGGGTCGAGCCCGGCCAGCAACTGGCCTTCTGCCAGCGCGACGTGGAGATGGCGCGGCGCGACCTGGTGCGCGTCTGCGCCGAGATCCGCGACGAGCTGGCCGGCGACGAGGAGGCCGGCGTGCCCGCGCGGCGGCCGGTGGGGGCGCTCTACATCAGCTGCACCGGCCGCGGCGGCGGGCATTTCGGCGGGCCCTCGGCCGAGCTGCAGATCGTGCGCCACGCGCTGGGCGATGTGCCTCTGGTGGGCTTCTTCGCGGCGGGTGAGATCGCCGGCCGCCACCTGGTCGGCTACACCGGCGTGCTGACCGTGTTCGCCGCGCCTGAAGCCCCGGAGGATGCCGCAGGGTGACCCCGCCGCGCATCCCGCCCATCCAGTGCCTGCAGGCCTTCGAGGCGCTGGCCCGCCTGCGCAGCGTCACCGCCGCGGGCGAGGCGCTGGCCGTCACCCCCAGCGCGGTCAGCCACCGCATCCGCCAGCTGGAGAGCCAGCTCGGCATCAAGCTCTTCGCGCGGGACTTCAGCCTGACCTCCGAGGGCGCGGCCTACCTGGGGCCGGTGCGTGAGGGCCTGCGCGCGCTGCAGCAGGTGCCCGGCCACCTGCCGGCCAGCCCCAGCCGCGTGCGCCTGCGCCTGGCGGTCACGCCCACCTTCTCGCGCCAGATCCTGCTGCCCCGGCTGGCCCTGTTCCGCCACGCCTACCCGGACATCGAGCTGATCCTGCAGGTGGCCATTCCGCTGGCCGACGTGAAGGCCGAGGAATCCGACCTGGAGGTGCGCTACGGCACCGGCCCCTACCCGGACGTGGAGCATGTGCGCATCCTCAGCGACGAGGTCACGCCGGTCTGCAGCGCCGAGTACCTCAACGAGTTCGGCCCCTTCGACGGCTTCGACACCGTCGAGAAGGTGGAGCGGGCCCGCCTGATCCGCAGCCCGCTGGACCCCTGGAGCACCTGGTTCCAGGCCCACGGCATCGCCCTGCCGGAGCCCCGGGTGGGCGCCCAGTTCAACGACGTCGGCCTGGTGCTGGACGCCGCGGCGGCCGGCTTCGGCGTGGCGCTGATGCGCATGAAGCTGGGCCTGTCCTGGATCGACTCCGGGCGCCTGGTGCGGCTGTCGCCGCGCACCGTGCCCTCGCCCTTTCACCACCACCTGTGCTGGAAGCCCGGCACGATGGAGCGCTGGGAATGCGCGGCCTTCGCCGACTGGATCAAGACCGCGCTGAGCTGATCTGAGTGGCGGCCTGAGGCGCCGCGGCGCCCCTGTCTGACGGCGGGCTGACGCGCGGCTTGCGGGTTAACCCGCGTTTTGAAGAACTCTCACGCCCGGGCCCAGCAAGTTTCAACCGGCGCCCCCCGGTGCCTCCCTACAGTCCGTGCCGATTCGCGGCCCCGGGTGTGCCAGCCATGCCCGGGGCCGTCGTGTGTTTTCAGGCACCACAACGCAGTCGCGAGGAGGCAAACCACCATGGCCTGGCAGCAGATTTACGACCCATTCGGCAACATGTTCATCTCCACCGCCCTGGCCGCCGTGCCGGTGGTGGTGATGCTGGTGGCCCTGGGCTTCTTCCACATCAAGGCCCACATCGCCGCGGGCATGGGCCTGGCGGCGGCCTTCTGCGTGGCCGTCTTCGGCTACGGCATGCCCGCCGGCCTGGCCGGCAATGCCGCGGTCTTCGGCGGCCTGACCGGCCTGCTGCCGATCGGCTGGATCGTGCTGAACATCATCTTCCTGCAGCAGCTGGCCGAGCAGAACGGCAGCTTCAAGGTGCTGCAGGACTCGCTCTCCGGCATCACCGAGGACCGGCGGCTGCAGCTGCTGCTGATCGCCTTCTGCTTCGGCGCCTTCTTCGAGGGCGCGGCGGGCTTCGGCACGCCGGTGGCGGTGACGGCCGGCATCCTGATCGGCCTGGGCTTCTCGCCGCTGGCCGCCTCGGGCCTGTCGCTGATCGCGAACACCGCGCCGGTGGCCTTCGGGGCCCTGGGCACGCCGGTCATCACGCTGGCCAAGGTGCACGGCTACGACGTGATGGCGGTCACCGGCATGATCGGTCGCCAGCTGCCCTTCTTCTCGCTGATGGTGCCCTTCTGGCTGATCTGGGCCTTTGCTGGCCGCAAGGCGATGATGGAGATCTGGCCCGCCATCCTGGTGACCGGCCTGGCCTTCGCCATCCCGCAGTACCTGGTGTCCAACTTCATCGGCCCCGAGCTGGTGGACATCATCGCGGCCCTGGTGTCGATGGTCTCGCTGGTCGGCTTCCTGAAGGTCTGGCAGCCCAAGAAGGTCTGGACCTCGCCTTCGCTGAAGGGCCACGAGCAGGACGGCGGCGACCTGCCGCGCCCCAAGACCATGGTGGCCTACAGCGGCAAGGAGCTGCTGCGTGCCTGGACCCCCTGGCTGATCCTGACCGTCTTCGTCTTCGTCTGGGGCCTGCCGGTGGTCAAGGACTACCTGAACACCCTGTTCCTGGCCAAGTTCCCGATCGCCGGCCTGAACAACCTGGTCGAGAAGGTGCCGCCGGTCGTCACCAGCCCGCACAAGGAAGCCGCGGTCTATGTGCTGAACCTGCTGTCCACCACCGGCACCGGCATCCTGCTGTCGGCCATCGTGGGCGCCTTCGTCATGGGCTACGGGCCGGTGGCCATCGTCAAGACCTTCCTGCGCACGGTCTGGCTGGTGCGCATGTCGCTGCTGACCATCGTGCTGATGCTGGCCCTGGGCACGCTGACCCGCTTCTCGGGCACCGACACCACCCTGGGCCTGGCCTTCGCCAACACCGGCGTGCTCTACCCCTTCTTCGGCACCCTGATGGGCTGGCTGGGCGTGGCGATGACCGGCTCGGACACCGCGTCCAACGTGCTGTTCGGCGGCATGCAGAAGGTGGCGGCCGAGCAGTTGGGTCTGAACCCCAACCTGATGGGCGCGGCCAACAGCTCCGGCGGCGTGATGGGCAAGATGATCGACGCCCAGTCCATCGTCGTGGCCTCCACCGCCACCCGCTGGTTCCACCACGAAGGCGACATCCTGCGCTACGTCTTCTTCCACTCGGTGGCCCTGGCCTGCCTGGTGGGCGTGCTGGTGACGCTGCAGGCCTACGTGCCGCCGTTCACCCTGCTGGTCCACTGACGACCGGTGCGCCGGCGGCGGGATGGCCCCGCTGCCGGTCACATCTGTTTTGACCATGGGGCCGCGTTCCCACCCAGGGCAGCGCGGCCCCCTGGCGTTAAAGTCCTGAAGGCTGCCCGAGCCGCCGTCCGGTGGCTGCCGTGGCCCGCAGGCCCCACACCATGACCACCCTGACCGACGCTCCCTCCACCCCGACCGACCCCACCCGCCGCGCCGCACGCCAGGCCGAGGTGGTGGCCGCGCTGGGGGCGGTGCTGCCCGCCCACGCCCTGCTGTGGCAGAACGAGGACACCGTGCCCTACGAGTGCGATGGCCTGACCGCCTACCGCCAGCGCCCGCTGGCCGTGGCCTTGCCGGAGACGGGCGAGCAGGTGGCCGCCGTGCTGCGGGTCTGCCACGGCCTGGGCGTGCCGGTGGTGGCCCGCGGCGCGGGCACCGGCCTGTCCGGCGGCGCCATGCCGAGCGCCGAGGGCGTCACGCTGGCGCTGGCCAAGTTCAACCGCATCCTGCAGATCGACAAGGCCAGCCGCACCGCGGTGGTCCAGTGCGGGGTGCGCAACCTGGCCATCTCCGATGCCGTCGCCCCGCTGGGCCTGTACTACGCGCCGGACCCGTCCAGCCAGATCGCCTGCACCATCGGCGGCAACGTGGCCGAGAACTCCGGTGGCGTGCACTGTCTGAAGTACGGCCTGACCGTGCACAACGTGCTCAAGGTGCGGGGCTACACCGTCGAGGGCGACCCGGTCGAGTTTGGCGGCGACGCCTACGACGCCCCCGGCCTGGACCTGCTGTCGGTGCTGGTGGGCAGCGAGGGCATGCTGGCCGTGGTCACCGAGGTGACGGTCAAGCTCACGCCCAAGCCCCAGGTGGCGCGCTGCATCATGGCCAGCTTCCCCGACGTGCACCGGGCCTGCGGCGCGGTGGCCGCCATCATCGCCGCGGGCATCATCCCGGCTGGCCTGGAGATGATGGACCAGCCCATGACCGCCGCGGTCGAGGCCTTCGTCCATGCCGGCTACGACCTGGACGCCGCCGCCATCCTGCTGTGCGAGAGCGACGGCACGCCCGAGGAGGTGGAGGAGGAGATCGGCCGCATGAAGGCGGTGCTGGCCAGCGCCGGCGCCACCCGCATGGAGGTCAGCCAGGACGAGGCCCAGCGCCTGAAGTTCTGGAGCGGGCGCAAGAACGCCTTCCCGGCCTCGGGGCGCATCAGCCCCGACTACATGTGCATGGATTCGACCATCCCGCGTCACCGGCTGGCCGACATCCTGCTGGCCATCCAGGCCATGGAGAAGAAGTACCAGCTGCGCTGCTGCAACGTCTTCCACGCGGGTGACGGCAACCTGCACCCGCTGATCCTCTTCGATGCCAACGACCCGGACCAGCTGCACCGCTGTGAGCTCTTCGGCGCCGAGATCCTGGAGACCAGCGTCGCCATGGGCGGCACGGTGACGGGCGAGCACGGCGTGGGCGTGGAAAAGCTCAACTCCATGTGCGTGCAGTTCAGCCCCGAGGAGCGGGCCCAGATGTTCGCCCTCAAGGCGGCCTTCGATCCGGCCGGTGGACTCAACCCCGGCAAGGTGCTGCCCTCGCTGCACCGCTGTGCCGAATACGGCCGCATGCATGTGAAGAAGGGCCTGCTGCCCTTCCCTGAACTGGAGCGCTTCTGACCGTGGCCGATCCCGTGACCCAAGACCCCACGCTGGCCGCCCTGGTCGAACAGGTGCGCGAGGCGGCCGAGCGCCGCCAGCCCCTGTGCATCCGCGGCAGCGGCAGCAAGGATTTCTATGGCGGCCCGCTGATCGGTGAACCGCTGTCGCTGAGCGAGCTGCGCGGCATCTCGTCCTACCAGCCCACCGAGCTGGTGGTGACCGCACGCGCCGGCACCCCGCTGGCCGAGCTGGAGGCTGCGCTGGCCGAGAAGGGCCAGTGGCTGCCCTTCGAGCCACCGCGCTTCGAGCACACGCCCGGGGGCGGCCCAGGTGGCGGCACCGTGGGTGGCATGGTGGCCGCCGGCCTGGCCGGCCCGGCCCGCGCCGCGCTGGGCGGCGTGCGCGACTACGTGCTGGGCGCCACGCTGCTCAACGGCCAGGCCGAGCTGCTGAGCTTCGGCGGCCAGGTCATGAAGAACGTGGCCGGCTACGACGTCTCGCGCATGCTGGCCGGCTCCATGGGCGTGCTGGGCGTGATCTGCGAGGTCTCGCTCAAGGTGCTGCCGGTGCCGCCGGCCACCGCCACGCTGCGCTTCGACCTGGACCAGGTCAACGCCCTCAAGCGGGTGAACGACTGGGCCGGCCAGCCCCTGCCGCTGCAGGCCAGCGCCTGGTGGGACGGGGCCCTGGTGCTGCGCCTGGGTGGGGCGGCCGCGGCGGTCGAATCCGCCAGCCGCAAGCTCGGCGGCGAGCCCATCGAGCCGGCCCTGGCCGCGCGCTTCTGGGCCGACCTGCGCGACCAGCGCGACGAATTCTTCAGCACGGCCCGTGAGGCGGTGGCCGAGGGCGCGGTGCTCTGGCGTCTGTCGGTGGCCCCCACCGCGCCCAAGATCGCCCTGGCCGGCGACACCCTGATCGAGTGGGGCGGCGGCTGCCGCTGGCTGATCAGCCGCGACAGCGCCGAGACCGTGCGCGCCGCCGCCCAGGATGCCCGCGGCCACGCCACCGCCTGGTGGGGCGGCGAGCGCAGCAGCGAGGTCTTCAGCCCGCTGTCGCCCGCGCTGCTGCGCATCCACCACCGGCTCAAGCAGGCTTTCGACCCGGCCGGCATCTTCAACCGCCAACGCCTGCACCCGGCGTTCTGAAAGTCACGCCCGATGTCCACCTCCGCGCCCGAGACCGACCTTGTGCAGTACTACGCCCTGCGGGCGCATGAGTACGAGGCGGTCTATGCCAAACCCGAGCGCCAGGTCGACATCGCGCAGATCCAGGCCTGGCTGCCTGGGGCCTTCGAGGGCCGCGACGGCGTCGAGGTGGCCTGCGGCACCGGCTTCTGGACCCCGTTCGCGGCGCGGCGCGCCAGCCGCTGGCTGGCCACCGATCTCAACGAGGAGACCCTGGTGCTGGCCCGCCGCAAGCCGGTGGATGGCGAGCGGGTGCATTTCGAGCGCCGCGATGCCTATGCGCCCTGGGCGGCGCCCACCTTTGACGCCGCGTTCGCCGGTTTCTGGTGGTCCCACGTGCCCTTGGACCGCCTGGGCGACTGGCTGGCCGCCCTGCACAGCGGCCTGCGCCCGGGTGCCCGGGTGGTGTTGATGGACAACCGCTATGTCGAGGGCAGCAACCACCCCATCCACCGGCGCGACGCCCAGGGCAACACCTACCAGTTGCGCCGCCTGGCCGACGGCAGCCAGCACGAGGTGCTGAAGAACTTTCCCACCCAGGCCGAGGCGCTCGCCGTCCTGGGGCCGCAGGCCAGCGCGGTCCAGTGGACCGAGACCACCTACTACTGGCTGCTTTGCTACACCTGGGCCCCCGAGGCCCGGGGCTGATTCCTCCATGCAAACCCATCTCGCCCCTGAATTCGCCGGAACGCCGGCCGGTGAGGCTGCCGAGGCCATCCTGCGCCAGTGCGTGCACTGCGGCTTCTGCACCGCCACCTGTCCCACCTACCAGCTGCTGGGCGACGAGCTCGACGGTCCGCGCGGTCGCATCTACCTGATGAAGCAGGTGCTGGAGGGCGCACCGGTGACGGCCGCCACCCAGGCTCACCTGGACCGCTGCCTGACCTGCCGCAACTGCGAGAGCACCTGCCCCAGCGGTGTGCAGTACGGTCGCCTGGTCGAGATTGGTCGCCAGGTGGTGGACGAGCGGGTGCAGCGCTCGGCCGGCCAGCGCGCCGTGCGCTGGCTGCTGCGCGAAGGGCTGACGTCCCCGGCCTTCGCGCCGGCCATTGCCGTGGGCCGCGCGCTGCGCCCGCTGCTGCCGGCCAAGCTGCAGGCCAAGGTCACCCCGGCGCCGGGCCAGGACGCCCACCGCTGGCCCACCCGCAGCCACCCGCGCAAGGTGCTGATGCTGATGGGCTGCGTGCAGCCCACGCTGATGCCCAACATCAACTCCGCCACCGCCCGGGTGCTGGACGCCGCGGGCATCCAGACCGTGGTGGCCGACGACGCCGGCTGCTGCGGCGCCATCCGCGACCACCTGGGCGACCACACCGGCGCCCTGGCCGACATGCGGCGCAACATCGACGCCTGGTGGCCGATGGTCGAGGGCCTGACCGAGGCCGGTCAGGTCGAGGCCATCGTGATGAACGCCAGCGGCTGCGGCCTGTCGGTGAAGGAATACGGCCTGGCCCTGGCGGCCGACCCGGCCTACGCCGACAAGGCCCGCCGCATCAGTGCCCTGACCAAGGATGTGAGCGAGCTGCTGCCCGACCTGGTGCCCCTGCTGCAGCCGCTGCTGGCCCGCGCCCGCGCGCGCCGCAACGAGCCGGCCGACGCGCCGCCGGTGCCGCTGGCCTACCACCCGCCCTGCACGCTGCAGCACGGGCAGAAGCTGCGCGGCGGTGTGGAGACCCACCTGGCCGCGCTGGGCTTCGATGTGCGCACCGCGCCGGTGGACAGCCACCTGTGCTGCGGCTCGGCTGGCACCTACTCCGTGCTGCAGCCCGAACTGTCCACCGCGCTGCGCGACCGCAAGCTCAAGGCCCTGGCCCCGGTGCAGGCCCAGACCGTGGTGTCGGCCAACATCGGCTGCATCCAGCACCTGGCCTCGGCCAGCGAGCGCCCGGTGCGGCACTGGATCGAGGTGCTGGACGAGGCGCTGGACGAACGTCCCCGGGTCTGACAGGAACTGGCGGTCGCCTACACTCGGTGGCCCTTTCACGCACAGGACCCTGGCCATGCAACTCATCGGCATGCTGGACTCGCCCTACGTGCGCCGCGTCGCGGTGTCACTGCAGCTCTTGGGCATCCCTTTCGAGCACCGCTCCATCTCGGTCTTCCGCCAGAAGGCGGAATTCGAGGCCATCAACCCGCTGGTCAAGGCGCCCACCCTGGTGGCCGACGACGGCACCGTGCTGATGGACTCCAGCCTCATCCTGGACCACCTGTCGCTGGTCACTGGCGCGCCGCTGGCCCGACCGCTGATGCCGACCGACCCGGTGGCTGCGCGCCAGTGCCTGCGGGTGCTGGGCCTGGCCCTGGCGGCCTGCGAGAAGACGGTGCAGATCGTCTACGAGATGCAGCTGCGCCCGCCCGAGCACCGGCACGGCCCCTGGCTGGACCGGGTCAGCGAACAGGCCCAGCGCGCCTTCGCGCTGCTGGAGGCCGAGATGACGGCCCGGCCGCTGGCCATGGGCCCAGCCCACATCCAGCAGGACGGCATCACGGCGGCGGTGGCCTGGAGCTTTGCCAACCTGGTGCTGCCGGGCCGCTTCGATGCGCTCGCCCACCCGGCGCTGTCGGCCCACACGGCCGAGGCCGAGGGGCTGGCGGCCTTCCGCGCCTGCCCGCAAACCTGACGGAGCGGTGGCGGCGGGCCCGTGGGGTCACAGCCGGACTTCCTGCAGCTGGGCCTCCATCCAGGGGCCCATGGCCGCGCCCAGCTTGGCGTAGCCGGCCGGGGTGAGGTGGATCTCGTTGACCCAGTCGCCCGAGGGGCCGGTGCTGCCCGGCTGGGCCGGGTTCAGCGGCACCGCCGCACTGTCGAACACCCGCACCTGGGGCAGGGTGGGGCCGGTGTCCAGCCAGAGCCGGCGCAGGCGGCCGAACAGCAGGTCGGACACGGCCTGTCGCTCGCCCACCGGGATGTCGAAGGCTTCGAAGGCCGGCCACAGCCAGCCCTGCGGGGCCGTGGCCACGCCGGCCGGGCGCACCACCGGTGCGCTGTAGGTGTGCAGCATCAGCGGCACGCCGCGGTTCATGCCCTCGTCGCGCCGCTCCACCAGCTCGATCAGGTTGGCCACCAGGTAGCCGGCCAGCCGCTGCCAGCCGGCTTCGCTGATCCAGCGCGCCGCGCCGGTCTCGCCCGGGTGCTGCAGCGGGGCCTCCTCGGGCGTCAGCAGCAGGCGTTCGTCCCAGGCGGCAGGCTGGCCGTCGCGGTGGCGGGGGCGCTGCTGGGCGGCGTCGATCAGGTCGTTGCCGCCGGCCGAGAGCAGGATGCCCTCCCAGCGGCTGGCGAAGCTGGGGTGGCGCAGCAGCCGGTCGAACCAGGGGTCGTTCACATGGTCCACCATGTGGGCCAGGGTGTCGCCCGGGTAGGCGCAGCTGATGATGGCCGTGGAGCGGGTGACCCGCAGGCTCAGCAGCAGGTTGCTGCTGCGGGCCGGGTTGAGGGTGCCGATGGTGAACCAGGAGTCGCCTTCGGCCAGCAGGCGGCGGCCGTATTCGCCCAGCGTGGGTGGGTTGGCGCCGGTCAGGGCTGCGGCGGGGATGAGCGTCAGGGTGTCCATGGGAGGTCCTGCAGGCAAGAGGCCATCTGCGGTGCCCATGATGCGCCGGGGCGGGGCGGCTGACGTCACCCGGAGAAAGGACGCCTCGCCCCGGGGCAGCAAGCCGCAGCGAACGGGGATGCACCCGAAGGCGGTGTCGACATGGCGGACAATCCGAGGTCGTTCGACTTTCTGCCCCGGGCCTCGCCTGTCTTGCGAGCCACCCGGTTCCGCCATGACCTACAGCGTCAAGGAAATCTTCTACACCCTGCAGGGTGAGGGCGCCAATGCCGGGCGCCCGGCGGTGTTCTGCCGCTTTGCCGGCTGCAACCTCTGGAGCGGCCGCGAGGAGGACCGCGCCAGCGCGGTCTGCCAGTTCTGCGACACCGACTTTGTCGGCACCGACGGCACGCTGGGCGGCAAGTACGCCACGGCCGAGGCGCTGGCCGGACAGATCGCGGCGCAGTGGCCGGCCGCGGCCCCGGGGCCGAACCGCCGGCTGGTGGTGCTCACCGGCGGCGAGCCGCTGCTGCAGGTGGATGCGGCGTTGATCGACGCCCTGCACGCGCAGGGTTTCGAGATCGCGGTGGAGACCAACGGTACCGTGCTGCCGCCGCCCGGGCTGGACTGGGTCTGCGTCAGCCCCAAGGCCGGCAGCACCCTGCTGCTCCGCCAGGGGCAGGAGCTCAAGGTCGTGGTGCCCCAACCGGGCCTGGACCTGGATCAACTGGCCGAGCTGCCGTTCGCGCACCATTTTCTGCAGGCCATGGACGGCCCGCTGGCGCGCGAAAACACCGCCTGGGCCACGGCGCACTGCCTGGCCGATCCGCGCTGGCGCCTGTCGGTGCAGACCCACAAGGTGCTGGGCATCCGCTGATCGCCCGCCGTCCCTCCATCCAGAAGAACGCAGAACCCCCATGCAGTACGAACTGAGCCAGACCTTTTACTTCGAAGCCGCCCACACCCTGCGCCGCACGGTGGACGTGGAACCCAGCCTGCGCATCCACGGCCACACCTACATCGCCGAGATCACCCTGGCCGGCGCGCCCGACGACAACGGCATGGTGGTGGACCTGGCCTACCTGCGCCGCAACATCGAGACGCTGCGCCGCGAACTGGACCACCGCTTCCTCGACGAGGTCGCGGGCCTGGGCCCGGCCACGCTGGAGAACCTGTGCGCCTACATCTGGCGTGCGATGGAACTGGTCTACGCCGGCAAACTGAGCTGCGTGGAGGTGCGCCGCGAGGCCAGCGGCGACCGCTGCCGCCTGCGCCGCTGAGCCCTGCCGGGGCGGCGCGGCAGCGCGGGGGGAGCGGCAGGCGCAGGCCGTTTGTCGCTGGATTCCCGCCGTTTGTCCAATTGCACCGCTGGGCAAAGTGATGTTGCGCTATGTTTCCCGATGTGAAGACCTCCGCGCACCATCCTCCCCTGTCCCGGCTCCGCCCGCGCCACGCCCGTGAAGCGGGGGTGACGCTGATCGAGTTGATGGTTTCGCTGGTGGTGCTGACGATCCTGCTGTTGATCGTCGCGCCCAGCTTCGTGTCGCTCATGGCGACGAACAAGGTGCGGACCACGGCCAGCGACCTGGAGACGGCGCTGGCGGAGGCCCGCTCGCAGGCCATCCGGCTGGGCAAGCGGGTGACGGTCTGCAAGAGCAGTGACGGCAGCGACTGCACCACCTCCGGCGACTGGTCCCAGGGCTGGATCACCTTTGTGGACACCACCCGGTCGGGGAGCTCGGCCGCGGTGGATTCGGGGGAAACCGTGCTGACCCATGGGCAGGCCGTCCATGGTGGGCTGGTCGTGGTCGGAGGGGGCGGCGTGACCCAGTTCGTCTCCTACGCCCCCGACGGGCAGGCCAAGCTGATGAACGGAGACATCCAGACGGGGACCCTGCGCATCTGCAGCACCTCGACGGCGCTGGATGACGACCATCGCGCCCGCGACCTCGCGCTCACTGGCACCGGGCGGATCAGCGTGACGCAGACCACCGGCGTGGCAAGCAGTTGCGACGCCCCGGATTGACGCCCTTCAGCTTTCCAGAGGTTCCATGCGAATTTCTTCCCTCCGCAGGTCCCAGGGTGGCGCCACCATCCTGGAGGTTCTTGTGTCCGTGCTGGTGCTGAGCCTGGGCATCTTCGGCATGGTGGGCCTGCAGTTGCGTGCCCTCAAGGGCAACAACAGCAGCTTCCAGCGCACCCAGGCGGTGATGATGAGCTACTACATCGTCGATGCGATGAAGGTGGACGTCGCCAATGCCAAGGCGCTGAGCTACAACACCGGCGAAGGCAGCCTGGATTCCGAGGACGAGATCCCGGCCCTGTGCAGCGAGGATGCGGTGGACGCTTCCGGTCTGGTGGGGGCCAACCAGACGGCCTGGATCCAGGGCATCAAGGCCGCGCTGGGGCCGGATGCCAGCAGTTGCGGGGCCGTGTACTGCACGGCCGAAGGCGAGTGCCGTGTCCAGATTCGCTGGGACGACACCAAGGCCGGCGGTCTGGGCAAGCAGATCGTGCAGACGGTGACCCGGCTATGAGCGCGCGGCAATCCCTGGCGAGTGCTCGCATGCGGGGTTTCACCCTGGTCGAGCTGATGGTGGGCATGGCCCTGGGCCTGGTGGTCGTGGGCATCGTGGTCAACATCCTGATGTCCAATCTGCAGACCTACCGCGTCAACGAAGACATGGGACGCCTGCAGGAGTCGGCCCGGACGTCGTTCGAACTCCTGGCGCGGGATGTCCGGGAAGCCGGGCAGAACAGCTGTGGTGCCCGCCCGCAGGCCAATGTGATCCGCAGCGGCGGCGCCATTCCCGTGTGGGCCGACATGGCCGGTGGCAGCGTGAAAGGCTACGAGGGCGATCAGGATGCGACCGACCTGGTGGCCACCGGCACCTCGACCGGCCAGCGCGTCACCGGGACCGACGCGCTGCTGGTGATCCGTGCCGCGCCGTCGGATGTGATCGTCACTGCGCACAACCCGACCGGGACGGTCTTCACCGTGTCGTCGGCGACCGGCTTTGCGGCGGGGGATCCCGTGGTGGTCTGCGATGCCTCCTCGGCCGCCGTGTTCCAGGTGGGCACCGTGAACACCGGTGCCAAGACCCTGAACTACAACGCCACCGATGCGCCGATGAACTGCAGCACCGGGTTGGACTACCCTGGCTACCCCATCCCGGCGGCCTGCACGAGCTTCGCGAACAAGACCTTCACCGCGGGCGGGTTCATGGCCAAGCTGGCCTCCGCGCTCTGGTACGTCGGCATCAACGCCAATGGCGGACGCTCCCTCTACCGGACCCAGCTCAGCAACACGGGCGGTGTCATCAGCGTCGCTGCCGAGGAGATCGTGCCGGACGTGCAGGACCTGCAGGTGAAGTACCTGACGGCCAATGTGTCCGGCGCCACGCCGGTGCTGGCCTCCGACTGGGTGGACGCCGATTCCGTGACCGACTGGAGCCCGAGCGCCACGAACGTGGTGGTGGCGGCGCGCCTGGACCTCACCCTGCATTCCCCCAACAAGGTGGGCACCGATGCCGCCGCCCTGGAGCGGCACCTCATCTCGGTGGTCAGCCTGCGCAACCGGGAGACCCGCTGATGAGAACCTTCCGCAGCCAGCAGCGCGGGGTGTCCCTGATCGTGACCCTGGTGCTTCTCGTGTTCATCACCATCCTGGGGCTGTCGGCCATCCGCACGGTGACCCAGGAGGAGCGCATGTCCACGCAGACCTACGATCGCAGCCTGGCCTTCCAGGCGACCGAGGCCACCCTGCGTCAGGCCGAGCAATGGGTGGAGGCCGCCAAGCCGATGCCGAGCTCCGGTTGCACCAGCTACACCGTGCCCAGCGCGACAGCGCAAGTCATGGTGTGCAGCCCGCCGACGGCCTCTGCAACGCCGCGCTGGGAGGACAGCACCTTCGCCTCCTGGACCGACGCGCCGACCGTGGGCACCGGCGACGTGGCCATCACACCCTCCTACTTCGTGGAATACCTGGGGTCGAGTTTTCCGTGCCGCCCCGGGAATGCCTCCGACCCGATGAGCTGCAAGCGCTACCGGGTCACTGCGCGCGTGGTGGGGGGGGACACCCGCGCCAGCATCATGCTGCAGTCGGTCTACGCCACCGATTGAGACCCCTCTTCGGGAGCAGAACATGTCCATCCTCCGATCCGGTCGACAGATGACCCTCCGTCTACTCGCCTGCGGCGCAGCGCTTTTCGGGCTGATGCAGACCGGGCACGCCGTGGTGATCCCCAACACGCCGCTGGGCGTCCAGACCTCCGTGCCACCGATGCTGATGCTGGTGGCGGGGCGGGACCACCGCTTCTTCTACGAGGCCTACAACGACGCCAGCGATCTGGACGGAGACGGTGCGCTGGACATCCACTTCAAGCCCAGCTTCACCTACTACGGGCTGTTCGATTCGACGCTGTGCTACACCCACAGCGGCAGCAACACCAACGCCGACCTGTTCTCTCCGGCAGGCACGGTGAACAGCGCTGGCAAGTGCCCGGGCAAGTGGTCAGGAAACTGGTTGAACTGGGCGACGACGGCCCGGATGGATGCGGTGCGCAAGGTGCTGTACGGTGGTTACCGGGACGTGGACACCGATACCTCGACGGTGCTGCGCCGGGCCTATATTCCCCAGGACGCGCACTCCTGGGCCAAGGAGTACACGAGCGTGGCCGTTGACGGCTACAGCATTGCCGACTACACGCCTTTTTCCCTGCCGGCGGATGGCAAGCGGCACTTTTTCGGCAATCTGACCCGGAACATGAGCACGAATTGCTCCACGCTGAGCGACTGCAGTGGTCTGCCGCCGGTGATTTCCGTGGTCTTGAATTCGAGCAACCGCGTCTGGGTCTGGGCCTCTTCGGAGCGTCCGGTGCTGAGGCTCGACAAGAACTTCTACGGCGCAGCGAATGCGCCGAAGGATTACACGGTGCGCGTTGCGGTATGCACCGACACCTACCACGGCACGGGTTGCAAGCAGTACCTCAATGGGCATTACAAACCCTTTGGCATCCTGCACGAGTACGGCGAGAACGACGCCATCCTCTTCGGCCTGATCACCGGCAGCTACGACAAGAACATGTCGGGTGGGCGCCTGCGCAAGGTGGTGTCCTCG
>NZ_BADL01000519.1 GCF_000333615.1 Ideonella sp. B508-1
CGAAGCGCTTAAGCAGTTGCCCGGGCGCTCCTTTCTTCTTTGGTGAATGCTTCATAAGCGTTAAGTGCGAGTGTGGCGGGGGGTAGGGCCCTCCACAGAACACGTCGCAGGGTCGTAGTCGTTTCCGGTACGACAACCTGGACGTCCTTCCGGTCTACCAACCGGCGCTTCTCGGCCAAACGACCAAGCAGAGAGTAGATCGACGCATCAGACAGCTCGCCTTTCAAAGCCTTAGCGATCTCCGGTACGGTTGCCGGACGATCGAAGGCAGCAAGAGCCCTCAGCACCTTCACCTCCGAGGCTGGCACGATCGTGTTTCCGATCAAAGCCGCGCCGTTTTCAGCGAATTGCATTTCAAATTTCCTTGAATGAAGCAACTACCTGCAGGCCCAGAAAAACAGGTTCTCTCCTTGATCGAGGGGCCATTGTTTGCAGGGTGGGGAAGCGTCTACGCGCATTTCCCACGGGGTCACTTCGTTGCGAATCTGGCGGCGGCCGGATGGGCCATCGCCTCGCTTAGCGAGTGCTTCCCGCTCAGTTGCACTATGTGCAACTGAAAAATTTAGTGGTCATAGGACTCCTGTCTAAAAAAAGGTTGTGCCGAAATTGACAGAGCCAGTATAGCGGCAAAGTTACACTCTGTCTATGTGCGCAGGCAATCTGCCTGTGTTCGAAGGCACAACGAGGGACCGGCGCGCTCGGCTGCCCAACTTCCCTGAATGAGGGCTTCAACGCGGCTAGTCTGGCGACTGCAAGGACTGTTCTGGTATGGGGCAGGTGCGGCGATTGCCTGAACTGCTTTGGAGGCGCCAGAGCAGTCGTAGTGGGGCGTTGCCGAATGTCAGCGCAGGGGCTTCACCCGTTGCCCTATCCGGTCACGGACGTAGTGTTCGGTCATGTCGCGATCCTTGTGTCCGAGCAGCATTTGCGAATGAGCCAGATCGCCCGTGTCGCTTAAAGCCCGGCTCGTCCGGGCTTTTTTTGCGTCTGGAAGGGGCTCCGCGGCCTGTTCTTCCTTCTTGTCAGACCAGCACCGCCGACACCGGCCGGCGCAGCGAGCGGGGCAGGGCCGGGCCGCGGCCGAAGCGCACCACCAGGTCGGGCCTGAGTGGCCCCAGGCCCAGCGCCGCGGCAAAGCGGGGGCGCAGTGCGGCCACTTCCACGGGCTGGTTGAGCATGGCGTTGCGCACGCCCAGGGCGGTGGCCTGCAGGGCGAAGCGCTGGTAGGCGCGGCCCACGGCCACCCAGTGGGCGGCATCGGCCTGTTCGGCCACGAACACGGCCACGCCGGCGGCACTGCGCACCTGTTGGGCATAGCGGTCGGCCTCGGCGCCCGGGGTGAAGAACAGGTCGAACAGCAGCCGCCCCAGCCAGGCCGGTGCCGTGGGGTTGCCTGAGGCAGCGGTGTACAGCCCGTCGCCCAGGCGCACGGCGTCGGCCGCGTTGAAGCGCAGCCATTGCTTGAGCTCCCGCACGAAGGCCGGGTCGCGGATCTGCGCGGTGTTGCCCTCGACGACGAAGGACAGGATGCGTTCCAGCGCTGCGCGTTCGGTGAACAGATGGCACTGCACGCCGGGGCCGGCTGCGGCGGCGGCCAACTGCTTGAGTTCGCCGGACGTCAGCGGATGTCCGTCGAAGGTGCCGCGCGTGCACTGACGGGCCGGGATGGCGGCGCAGAGCGCACCGGCCTGCGGCGTGCCGGTCGCCAGCGTCACCCGCACGGCCGCCTGCGCGGGCTCGAAGCGGGCCTCGGCCCGCAGGCCTTGCGCGCCGGCCGCTTGCACCAGGTTTTCGGTGGCGCAGCCCAGCGAGACAAAGAGGTGGTGGTCGTCCGGGTCCACGGCCGGGCAGCGGCGGCTGAAATCCGGCAAGACGGTGATGGCGTCCGGCCCGATGGCAAAGCGCCAGCACTGGGTGTTGTGGCTGCTGGGCGCCAGGGTGGCGCAACGGACCAGCTCCAGGCCCAGGGCCCGCCCCTCCAGCCCGCGCAGGGGGCCGCTGCGCCAGATCTGCTGCACGGCCGCGTCGTAGTCGTGCTCGCCCGGGTTCCAGGCCGCGGCCGTGGTGGGCCCTGCGGCCAGCCAGGCCAGGGGAGCGGCGTGGGTCAGTTGACGGCGGTTCATGGGCACTTCCTGGGCAGGGGGCTGTCAGCTTGCTCCGATGGCCAGGGGCCGTCCTTGATCCGCCGCAGCGGGGGCGGGTGTCGCGGCCCCCGGCTGGGCAGAATGGCGGCATGTTCTTCGCCCTCTCCAAGCTCCTGTCTGCCGTCACACAGCCTCTGTTCTGGCTGGGGGTGTGGTGGGCGGTGGCGCTGCTGCTGTTGAAGAAGCGCCGCCGCACCGCGCTGTCCATGCTGTGGGGCGGGCTGGGGCTTCTGGGCCTGCTGGGCGTGCAGGCCGCGCCGGACGCGCTGCTGCGCAGCCTGGAAGACCGCTATCCCGTTCCCCCCGATGCCGCCATCGGCCAGCACACCGGGGTGATCGTGCTGGGTGGGGCCTTCGATCACCCGGCCAGCTTCGTCACCCATGGCCAGGTGCCGCTCAATGATTCCGCCGAGCGCATGACGCTGCCGCTGACCTGGCTGCGCGCGCATCCTGCCATGGACCTGGTGTTCACCGGTGGGGAAGGGCGCCTGGTGGGCATTACCGGCGTGTCCGAGGCCGAGCTGGCCCGCCAGTTCTATGCGGAGCAGGGGCTGGACATGGCCCAGGTGATGCTGGAGAGCCGCTCGCGCTCCACCCGCGAGAACGCCCAGCGCGTGGCCGAGCTGCTGGGGCCGCGCTGCCGCGAGCAGCGCTGGCTGCTGGTGACCTCGGCCTGGCACATGCCGCGCTCGGTGGCCGAGTTCCAGGCCGTGGGCTGCCAGGTCACGCCCTATCCGGTGGACTTCCGCACCGGGGCCGACACGCCCTGGACCGAATACTCCCTCACCGAGAGCCTGCACCGCTGGCAGCTGGCGCTGCACGAGTGGATCGGTCTGGCGGCCTACCGGCTCAGCCGCTGAGCTTTCCGTCGCGCCCGTCGCCCGGCTTCAGGATGGCGCCATCGTCCTGATTTATAGAACGATGAGTTCATCGGATTGATGCTGATCGATGGGGTTCCGATCCGTACAGTGAGGAGCAAGCTGCCATCACCCGCCGGAGTCGACCCATGCCCACCGAATCCACTGCTTTCACAGGTCGCCTGCCCACCGTGTACATCCCGCACGGCGGCGGCCCCTGCTTCTTCATGGACTGGAACCCGCCCCATGCCTGGGACAAGACGGCGGCCTACCTGCGCAGCATCGTCCCGAGCCTGCCGCAGCGGCCGCGCGCCATCGTGATGGTCTCGGCCCACTGGCTGGAAGGTGACTTCGCCGTCACCGGGGGCGCGCAGCCCGAGCTGATCTACGACTACTACGGCTTTCCGCCGCACACCTACGAGCTGAAGTACCCGGCCCCGGGCGAGCCGGCCCTGGCCGAGCGCATCACCGCGCTGCTGGGGCAGGCGGGCCTGTCCTCGCACGTCGATGCGCGGCGCGGCTACGACCACGGCATGTTCATTCCGCTGATGCTGATGGTGCCGCAGGCCGACATCCCCGTCGTGCAGCTCTCGCTGAACGTCTCGCTGGACCCGGCCGCCCATCTGGCCCTGGGCCGGGCGCTGCAGCCGCTGCGGGACGAGGGCGTGCTGATCGTGGGCAGCGGCATGAGCTTCCACAACATGCGCGGCTATGGCGATCCGCGCTTCGGCCCGGTGTCCGACACCTTCGACGACTGGCTGACCGAGGCGGTGCAGGCCCCGGCCGCCGAGCGCGATGCCGCGCTGACCGACTGGGCCGAAGCCCCGATGGCCCGCTGGTGCCATCCGCCGCGGGCCGAGGAGCACCTGCTGCCGCTGATGGTGGTGGCCGGTGCGGCCGGTGCAGACCGCGGGCGCAAGGCCTTCTCCGACCGGGTCATGGAGACCACGCTGTCGGCCTTCAGCTTTGGTTAAGTTGGTGGAAACCCGACCGTAACCTGGGCGGGGGACAATGTCCCCATGTTCTTTTTTGCTGCCGTCACGGCAGCTTTGCTGGCCATGTCTCTCGCCTCCTCGAATGCGCACTACGATCCCCTCAGCCGGGTTTTCCATTGGCTGACCGCCATTGCCGTCGTGGTCGCCTTCACCCTGGGTCCTGAACACCTTGGCAGCCTGATTCGCAGCGGTGTGGATCCCGCCACGCGCTGGGACATCGTCTGGCACGAGAGCCTGGGCCTCCTGGTTTTCGTGCTGACCCTGCTGCGCCTGGTCTGGGTGGCGGTGAGGCCTGCCGCTCCCCGCTTTGACATGAGCCCCTGGCAGCACCGGGCGGCGCGCCTGGTGCAGGCTGCACTGTGGCTGTTGATGCTGCTGCTGCCCATCACCGCGGTGCTGGCCCTGGGCAGCAAGGGACATCCGCTGACCCTGCTGGGCGGCGTGCGCCTGGATCCTTCGGCCATCGTCAACGGCTCGCTGGCCACTGAGGTGCGCTGGGGCAAGTTGCATGGCCTCCTGGGCGATGCCATTCTTTGGCTGGCTGGTGCCCATGCCGCGGCTGCCATCTTCCACCACGTGGTGCTCAAGGATGGTGTGCTGAAGTCCATGCTGCCTCCCCGCTGACGATGGGCGTGCAGTACGTCGACGTCGACCGTTGCGAGACCTGGACGCGCTACCGCGCCGGCCTGTGCGACAGCTGCCATGCCCATTGCTGCACCATGCCAGTGGAGGTGCGTCTGCCGGACCTGGTGCGGCTGGGGCTGGTGGACCCCTTCGAGGCCGAGCACGAGGCGCCCAAGCAGATCGCCCGTCGGCTGGAGAAGACCGGGCAGGTCGACCACTTCAACTTCAAGCACGGCATCTTCACGCTGGCGCGCCGTGCCAGCGGGGACTGCCTCTTTCTGGACGCCACCACGCGGCGCTGCACCGTGTACGAGCAGCGGCCCGACACCTGCCGCAAGCATCCGCAGGTGGGCCCCCGGCCGGGCCATTGCCCCCATGGGCCGCGCCGCACGGGCTGAACACCGGCCGACTGCCCAGGCGCGGCAGCCGACGCCGCGGCGGGAAGACGTCCTACATCACCGCCGCCGCCAGAGCGCCTAGACTGCCGCCATGAACAGAACAACTCCCCTCCGCCTCCTGGGTGCCGCCACCTTGGCCGGTGTCGCCCTGGGCGCCCATGCCACCGACGTGGGTGTGTCCATCAGTGTGGTGCAGCCCGGCGTGTACGGGCGCATCGACATCGGCAACGCGGCGCCGCCGCCCGTGGTCTACGCCCAGCCGATGATCATCACCCCCGGGGTGGTGGCGGTGCAGCGGCGCCCCATCTATCTGTACGTGCCACCAGGCCACCAGAAGAACTGGCGCAAGTACTGCGGCCGCTACAACGCCTGCGGCCAGCCGGTGTACTTCGTGCAGGAAGGCTGGGTGCGTGAGCGCTACGACGAGCGCGGCCACCGCCCCCCCGGCCCGCCGGGACGTGGCGATGACGACGATGGCCCGGGGCACGGCCACGGCCATGGGCATGGTCACGACAAGCACGACCACTGAGCGATGAGCATGGCCCCGGGCCCCTGGCCCTGTCTTGGCCAGGCGCGTCAGGCCCAGGGGGATCGGCGGGTGCCGGTCTGCCTGGTGGCGCCCGGGGAGCCACCCGCTCGCATCGGGTCGGTCGACCGCGCGCACCTGCCTGCCCTGTTGGCCGACGGTGTGCCTCTGACCGTGGCCCCCGATGGGGTGGCGCGCTGGTGGCCGCTGCCGCGCGAGCACCGCGACGCCACGCTGGCCGCCCTGCACCTTCGCCTGCGCGACCGGGGCCTGATCCGGGCCTGGCGCGATGAACCCTATCCCCTGCTGGACGAGGAGGGGGCACTGCAGGCGGTGATCGAGCGGGCAGCCTCCCGCTTCTGGGGCAGCATCACCTTCGGTGCCCATTGCAACGGCTACGTGGCCGATGCCCAGGGGCGGCCGACCCACCTGTGGGTGGCCCGGCGGGCCGACAGCAAGCCCACCGATCCCGGCATGCTGGACAACATGATCGGCGGCGGCGTGCCCCACGGGCAGACCCCGCGCGAAGCCCTGCTGCGCGAGGCCTGGGAGGAGGCCGGCCTGATGCCCGACCAGATGGCCGGCCTGCAGCGTGGCCGCGTCCTCGAGCTTTGCTGCGACATCCCCGAGGGGCTGCAGCACGAATGGCTGCATGTCTATGACCTGGCCCTGCCCCCGGACGTGCAGCCCCTCAACCAGGACGGCGAGGTCGCCTGGCATCGGCTGATGCCCGTGGCCCAGGCCCTGGAGCATGCCCGGCGGGGCGACATGACCGTCGATGCCGCGCTGGCCACGCTGGATTTCGCGCTGCGGCACGGTCTGCTGGCGCCGCAGGACGCCGCCGTTCAAGCCTCGGCCCTGGAGGCCCTGCAGGTCGCGACGGCCCGGGCCGAACGCATCGATCCGGCCCCACCGGCCCAGGGTTGAACCTTGCAACGTTCAGAAAAACTGCATCGTTGACTTCAAGCGCGCTGAACCGCGGAGGCCGCGGCACTGCGGACACTGTGAACCAACGCTCCAAGGCGAATCCCCCATGTCGAAGATGTCCTCCTCCAACCGCTACAGCGCCCCGGCCATCTGGCTGCACTGGCTCATGGCCCTGCTGCTCGTCGGCGTGTTCTGCCTCGGCCTCTACATGGCCGACCTGCCGATGTCCATGACCCGGCTGAAGCTGTTCAACTACCACAAGTGGGCCGGCGTCATCGTGCTGGGCCTGGCCGTGCTGCGCCTGGTCTGGCGCCTCACCCACCGGCCGCCGGCCGATCTGCCCATGCCCGCCTGGCAGCGCCTGGCCGCGCACGGCATGCACCATCTGCTCTATGTGCTGTTCTTCGCCGTGCCCCTGGTGGGCTGGGCCTACAGCTCGGCCGCGGGCTTTCCCATCGTGCTGTTCGGCGTGCTGCCCCTGCCCAGCTTCGTGGACAAGAACCCCGAGCTGGCCCAGCTGATCAAGCCCTGGCACGAGACCCTGGCCTGGACGATGGCGCTGCTCGTGGTGGCCCACATCGGCGCCGCGCTCAAGCATCATGTGATCGACAAGGACGGCCTGCTGAACCGCATGCGTCCCGGCCGCGGCTGAGCGAGCGACTCGGCACCGCGTCCCCTCCAGACACCTCCCACAGGAGTTTCTCCATGACCCGTTCCCTCTTCGTGCCGGCCCTGCTGGCCTCTTCCTTGCTGGCTGCCGCGCCGGCCTTCGCGCAACAAAAGGTGGTGCCCGCCCAGAGCGAGATCAGCTTCACCTCCCACCAGATGGGCGTGCCGGTGGACGGCAAGTTCCGCACCTGGGACGCGCAGATCAGTTTCGATCCCAAGAAGCCCGAGGCCGGCAAGGTGAGCTTCAGCATCGACACCGGCAGCGCCACCTTCGGTGTGCCGGAAACCGACGCCGAGGTGCCCAAGGCGCCCTGGTTCAACGCCGCCAAGTTCCCCAAGGCCACCTTCCAGTCCACGGCCATCAAGGCCACCGGCAAGGGCCAGTACGCGGTCAGCGGCCAGCTCACGGTCAAGGGCGCCAGCCAGGCCGTGGTCGTGCCGGTCACCCTCAAGCAGACCGGCGCCACCACCGTGGCCACCGGCACCTTCGCCATCAAGCGGCTGGACTTCAAGATCGGTGAAGGCGAGTGGGCCGACACCTCGACCGTGGCCAACAATGTGGAAGTCCACTTCAAGCTCGCCGTGACCGGCGTGGGCGCACTCTGATCGCGCCCGCGTCCGCCCCGGCTTCCTCTCCCCTTTTTCGTCCCTGTCCCCCGACCCTTTGAAGGAACACGCACCATGAAGATTTCGCTGATCGCCGCTGCTGCTGCCGCTTTGCTGGCCACCGCCGCCCAGGCCGAGCCGGTCACCTACAAGATCGAGCCGACCCACACCTACGCCACCTTCGAGATCATGCACTTCGCGACCTCGACCAACCGCGGCCGCTTCGACAAGAAGGAAGGCACCGTGGTGCTGGACAAGGCTGCCAAGACCGGCAAGGTGGACGTGACGATCGACATGACGTCGATCGACTCGGGCTCCGACGCCTTCAACAAGCACCTGCAGAGCGCCGAAATCTTCGACGCTGCCAAGTTCCCGACGGCCCAGTTCGTGGGCGACAAGTTCACGTTCAACGGCGACAAGGTCACCCAGATCGACGGTCAGCTGACCCTGCACGGCAAGACCAACCCGGTCAGCCTCAAGGCCCTGAACTTCAACTGCTACATGAACCCGATGGTCAAGCGCGAAGTCTGCGGTGGCGACTTCGAAGCCACCGTCGTGCGCAGCCAGTACGGCATCGACTACGGCCTGAACTGGGGCTTCCCGGACAACGTGCGTGTCGTGATCCAGGTCGAAGGCGTGAAGCAGTAAGCGGCTTCCGCAGCGATTGTCCTATCGTCGTTCCCACGACGATCTGGGCGGCGCCCCTCGCGGGGCGCCGCCCTTTTTTGTGGCGGACCCGTCCGCTCAGGACTTGGAGGCCAGCTCGAAGTGCTCCACCACCGGTGCGGCGGCGAAGAAGGGGCCGACGATGGCGCGCCAGGCCGTGAAGGCCGGCGACTCGCGGAAGCCCACCGTGTGGTCCTCCAGCGTGTCCCAGTAGATCATCAGCACGAAGCGCTCGGGCGTCTCGATGCAGCGGTTGAGCTTGTAGCCATTGAAGCCCTTGGCATGGCGGATGGCTTCGTCCACGCCCCGGGCCACGGCGGCCTCGAACGCGGCCTGCTGGCCGGGGGTGATGCGGAAGTCGGCAATTTCCAGAATCATGAGCAGTCTCCTCGGGGATCGATGCCGGGCAGTGTGCCATTGCTGCAGCCCCACGCGGTGCGGGGGATAATTCCACCTTTACCCCGCCGGGTTGTCGCCAGGAGAGTGCCTTGAACCGTGCCGAAGTCGTGAACACGCCCTTGAGCTCCGAGGAGGAGGGCCTGCTGGAGGGCACGCTGGACACCACCCGGGTGGACGATCTGCGCATCGGTGCGGTGCGGCCGCTGATCTCGCCGGCCCTGCTGCAGGACGAGATGCCGCTCACGCGCAAGTCCGAGGCCGTGGTGGAGCGCAGCCGGGCCGACATCGCCCGCGTGCTGGCGGGCCAGGACGACCGCCTGGTCGTGGTGGTGGGCCCCTGCTCCATCCACGACCACGAGCAAGCCCTGGCCTACGGGCAGAAGCTGCGCGTGCTGCGCGAGGAGCTGGCCAGCGAGCTGCTCATCGTGATGCGGGTCTACTTCGAGAAGCCCCGCACCACGGTGGGCTGGAAGGGCTTCATCAACGACCCGCGGCTGGACGGCAGCTTCCGCATGAACGAGGGCCTGCGCAAGGCCCGCCGCCTGCTGCTGGACCTCACGGCCATGGGCCTGCCCGCCGGCACCGAGTTCCTGGAC
>NZ_BADL01000518.1 GCF_000333615.1 Ideonella sp. B508-1
CTTCCCGTCCGGCCTGGTGCTGTACTGGCTGACGAACAACCTGCTGTCCATCGCCCAGCAGTACGTCATCAACAAGCGCATGGGCGTGCTCTGACGCCCGCCTGAGCGGGTTCTGTCTGGAATCCGCTCGAAAGAACGCCCCGGCGGACGTCACGTCCCCGGGGCGTCGTGGTTTTTACGAATAGAAACACCCCTGCCGGCGCCCGATATCACGGGGGCGGGGGTGAACCACACGTTCTTGTCACGTGGGGTTCGTGCACAGGGTGACGCGGGAGCCGGTGACGGCGAGCGCGGCCCGCCCCCCGCGCCAACACCGCCTGGCGGGCTGCCCGACAATGCAGGCATGTTGCTGCTCGGTCGCCACCAGGATCCCATCGTCGCCATCGCCACCGCCAATTTCTCGCCACCCTGCTGCCCATGTGCGCCCGGCTGTCGGTCGGCATCGCCCGTCAGTGGCAGCTGCCAGCCCCGGTGATCGAGGCCATCGCGGCCCATGCCGAGCGTTGCGCCGACCCCGGGCGCCCGCCGACGGCAGCGACCCTGGCCACCCACCTGGACACCGCCATCCGCTGCGCACGCCGGCTTCTGCTCAAGGGCAGCGGCAGCCCCGAGCAAGCACTGCCGGCGGGCGACATGGCCTGTCAGCAGGAACTGGAGCGCGCCTTCTGCGCCTGAGGCGCCAGGCTCAGCGTGCCGCCAGCGCGGTGCCGGTCTTGGGCACCACGTAGCCGTCGTTCAGCGTCTTCAAAAAGGCGACGATGTCCTGCACCTCGGCCTCGGTCAGGCGCGGCTTGTCGCCGGGCTTCTGGCCGAAAGGCGCGTCCTGGTTGAGGTTGGCGCGGTAGGGCGCGGGCAAGTCGTCGGGCACGCGCTGGGGCCGGCCTGGGCG